>CASFCW010000031.1 GCA_949293165.1 uncultured bacterium | reverse complement strand
CATATTTCAGGTCAATGGCGTCCTGCTCCATGCCGATGGCGAAGGTACGGATGGGCTGGGGCAGCAGCTTTTGCGCTACGGCGCACACCAGGCTGGAATCCAGTCCGCCGGAGAGCAGGAAGCCCAGGGGGGCGTCGGCGTCCAGCCGCTTCTCAATGCCCGCCGTCAGCTTTTCCCGGATGGTTCGGCAGACGGTTTCCAGGTCGTCCTTGGAAAAAATGTCCACGGTGGTCAGGTCGGCATAGCGGACAAAGGCCCCTTTGTAATAGTAGTGTCCGGGGGGGAAGGGCCGGACCTGGCTGCACAGGCCCACCAGGTTTCTGGCCTCGCTGGCAAAGACGATGCCGCCGTCGCTGTCGTAGCCGTAAAACAGGGGGCGGATGCCGATGGGGTCCCGGGCGGCAATCAGGGTTTGCTGGGCGCCGTCGTACAGCACCATGGCAAACTCCGCGTCCAGCCGGGCAAACATCTCCAGCCCGTACTCCCGGTACAGGGGGAGCAGCAGCTCGCAGTCGCTGCCGCTGCGGAAGGTGTAGCCCTTCCCCTCCAGCTCCCGGCGCATAGGCCGCCAGCCATACAGCTCCCCGTTGCACACCACCCAGTCGTCGCCCAGCTGGAAGGGCTGCATCCCCCTCTCCTCCAGGTCCATGATGGCCAGACGGTGGAAGCCCAACCAAGCGGTGGGGGTCTCGATGAGCCGGGTCATGTCCGGCCCCCGGGACAGGCTTTTGTCAAAGTAGGCCAGGACTTCCTCCCGGCCGCGGGTTTTGGTGCTGAATCCGATAATCGCGCACATAAAAGGCACCTCCAGATCATAGTTGCAGCATCTCCTGAATTTTAGGACGAATGCTGCGATCCGCGGTGCCACCTAACTTGCCCCCGAAGGGGCCGCCTTCAAGGCTCGAAACAAGCCTGCGCGATGTAACGGTCGCAGCCCGGATTCCCTACTGTCGGTTCAGGTTTCGGCTCGGGAGTGTTCTTCCCACAGCCGCCTGGTCGGGGCTTCCACCGTCCCCCGATCTCTGTGCCCGCGCTTCTGTGGTACTTTTCTCCGTTGTCGCCTTTTGCATGTTTCAACAGCTGCGGTAAAACGAAAAAGGCGCCGTGGCCTCCTTGCCACAGCGCCTTTGCTGTCGATGGGGTCATTATAGCCGCCGGCTCCCCGGCTGTCAAGGGGGAGGGGTGGCCTTTCCACGCTTTTGGCTGGTTAACTAAAAAGACGGGGTTGAAAATGACAAAAATTGGGCATCTGCGCCAGAGCACACTCCCTGGCCGGAGGGGGTGGGACGACGGCTTTGTGGAGGCAGACAAAAATGGGTCGGGTTGTGCTTGTGCTTTGGTGAATTTGAGAGTATAATAATCCTATCATGACGGATGTTTCCGGATTTGCGGGAATCTGCTTTGTTTTTGGGCGGAAATCGCAGGTCAGGAAGGGGAGGCTACCAAAGTGAAGGATCAAAACTGCGGATATTGTATGGGCGGCGATTTACTGGATGCTTTCGGCATCCCCATTTGCGACCTTTCGGTCAGCATCCTGATTCTGTTCCGGGAGCAGAGCCATCCCGGCCGGTGCATCGTGGCCTATAAGGACCACGTCAGCGAGATGGTGGACCTGAGCGACGAGGAGCGCAACGCCTTCTTCGCCGATGTGGCCCGGGCAGCCAGGGCTATCCACGCCGCCTTCCATCCGGACAAGGTGAACTACGGCGCTTACGGCGATACCGGCTGCCACCTGCACTTCCATTTGGTGCCCAAGTATAAAGACGGGGAAGAGTGGGGCGGCGTGTTCGCCATGAATCCAGGCAAGGTGCGCCTGACAGAGGCGGAATATCAGGAGATGGCGGCCAGGATCAAGGCCTGCCTCTGATTCCCGCAACGGCAATCCATTATACATTCACGTAGGGCCCGTCCCTGGGGACGGGCCCTTGCCGCAAGCAGGGAGGGGAGGGCGTATGGCCGGAATTGAACTGGAGCATGTGGTGCGGGAGTACCAGATGGGTAAGACGGTGATCCGGGCGGTGGATGATGTGAGCTTCACCATCCCGGAGGGCACCTACGCCATCATCCTGGGGGCCAGCGGCGCGGGCAAATCCACGGTGCTGAATATCCTGGGCGGGATGGATTCCCCCACCTCCGGGCGGGTGGTGGTGCATGGAAAGGAGATTTCCAGCTTTGGGAAAAAGGAGCTGACTGGCTACCGCCGGGAGAACATCGGCTTTGTCTTTCAGTTTTACAACCTGATGCCCAACCTCACCATGCTGGAGAATGTGGAGCTGGCCAGCCAGATCTGTAAAGACCCCCTGGACGCCAAACAGGTGCTGGAGATGGTGGGCCTGGGGGAACGGATGGGCAATTTCCCAGCCCAGTGCTCCGGCGGTGAGCAGCAGCGGGGCGCCATTGCCCGGGCCCTGGCCAAAAATCCAGACCTGCTGCTGTGCGATGAGCCCACCGGCGCATTGGACTACCGCACCGGTAAATCCATCCTGGCCCTGCTGTACGACCTGTGCAAGCGCAGCGGAAAGACGGTGGTGGTGGTCACCCACAACAGCGCCCTGGCCCCCTCCGCCGACGTGGTGATCCGCATGAAAAGCGGGGCCATCGAGTCCATGACCCACAATCCCACCCCCGTACCGGTGGAGGAGCTGGAGTGGTGATATGATCTGGATTAACTTTCTCCGGGATCTCCGGCATACGGCCTCCCGGCTGATCTCCGTCAGCATTATCACCATGATCGCTGTGGTGGTGTATACCTGCCTCAGCGGGATTTTGTATAACACGGATTTGATCGTAAACCATTTGTTCCAAAGCCAGAACACGGCGGAATACTGGATTTCCGGCATGGGCTTCGACCAGGGGGACTGCCGGGAGTTGGAGGCGATCCCGGGGGTTACCGGGGTGGAGCCCCGGATTCAGCTGGAGGGGGAGGACGACGACGGGGACAGCACCCTGACCCTTTGTACCGTGGGGGATGAGGGGACCATCAACCGCCCCTGGATGGCCCAGGGCACCATGCCCTCCTCCCCCCGGGAGGTAGCGCTCAGCGACGTATACGCCCAGGCCCACGGCCTGTCCGTGGGGGACTGGTACACCATCACCGTGACAGGGACGGATGTCCAGCTGACCCTGCTGGTCTCCGGCCTAGTAAAATCGGCGGAATTCCTATACCACGTCAGTGCCACCATACCGGCGCCCAACCTGGCCCTCTATGGCTACGCCTACCTGAATGAGCAGGCTTTGGAGCCGGTGATGGGCCGATACAACTACAACCAGATCTGCCTGACCACCGACGGCACCGTGGATGAGGAGTCGCTGAGCCGGGCCATCCAGGACGCCCTGGGCTCCAGGGCGGTGAATGTGCTGGCCCGGGCGGACAACCCCCAGGCCTATACCCTGATGGAGACCAAGGAGAACATTGAACCCATCCTGGCGGTGTTCCCGGTGCTGTTTTTCCTGTGCGCCGTGCTGATGATGGTCAGCACCATGAACCGCCTGGTGGAGCATGCCCGGGGGGATATCGGCACCTTCAAGGCCCTGGGCTACGAGGAAAATACCATCCTGCTCTATTACCTGCTTCACGCCCTGCTGGTGGTGATTGTGGGTTTCCCGCCGGGGGCCTTTTTGGGCAAGTATGTGGCCGGGATCATTGTGACCACCATGGCTACCGGCTGCGACCTGCCTCCCTACACAGTGGTGCATGATTTCAGCTCCTGGGGCTGGGCTTTGCTGATTACGGCCGTTTGCTGCCTGGGCAGCGCGTTTTTGGTGTGCCGCTCCCTGCTGCAGGAAACCCCTGCCCAGTGTATGCGCCCCAAGGCTCCAAAGGGGGCCCGGGCGGTGCTGCTGGAGCGGGCGCCCGCCCTTTGGCGCAGGCTGAGCTTCCGGCAGAAGTACATTATCCGCAATACCCTGCGGAACAAGGTTCGTATGCTGACCTGTGTACTGGGCATCGCCTTCTGCATGGCCCTGGTGTTTTTGGCTTACGGCATCAAGGATTCCATGGACCACTATACCCAGGCGGTGGTGAGCCACCAGAACAACTACGACCTGATGGTGGATCTGTCCGACCAGGTGACCCAGGCCCAGTATACCCGTGTCACCCGCCAGCCCGGCGTCACCGCGGCGGAGCTGGAAATGACCACGGCCTGCTGGATCTATTCCCCCAGGAAGATGACCACCAGCACCCTGACGGTGGCGGAGGACGCCGTATCCCTGAAGCGGTACGACCCCTACGGGCCGGATGTGCAGTCCCTGCCCAGGGACGGCATCCTGCTGGAGGAGAGCCTGGCCGCCCAGCTGGACGCGGAGGTGGGGGACGAGCTTACCCTGCGCTTCGCCGGGGACAATACATACTACCGCGTCACGGTGGCGGCGGTGGAGAAAGGGGTGTCGGGAGCCTATCTCAGCCGCAGCAGCTGGCGGGATCTGGGCCTGGCCTACACTCCAACCGGTGCCTGGCTGACGGTGGACGACCTGGGGAAGGTGACGGCCGCCCTGGAAAACTACGACTTTGTGGACGGGTGGCAGACCCGGGAGACGGCTACCGCCGCCGTGATGGACCGGATGAACAGTACGTCCACCGTGGTGTATATCCTCATCGTGTTTGGCGGCGGCCTGGCCTGCATTGTCATTTACAACCTGGGCATTATGAGCTTCTACGAGCAGGTGCGCAGTCTGGCTACCTTGATGGTGCTGGGCTTCTACCCCAAAGAGATCAAGGGGCTCCAGCTCAGTGAGAACCTGATTTTTGCCCTGATGGGCACCGTGCTGGGCATTCCCCTGGGAATATACCTGAACCGGATGATCCTGGACGCTATCACCACCATGCCCCTGGTGGAGGCCACCAGACCCCAGTCCCTGGGGCTGTCCTGCGCCATTACCATGGTGTTCGCCCTGGCGGTGAATTGGCTGATCGGACGGAAAATGCGGGAGATTGACATGCTGGGCGCGTTGAAAAGTGTGGAGTGAGTGCAATGAACATGAGACATGGAGCAAAGCGTGGAGTAACGGCCCTGCTGGCCCTGGCGCTGCTGGCGCTGCCCGGCTGCGGCAGGGACGAGGACAAGCCGGTGACGGCCCAGCCCCAGATGGGGGACCTGGTGCAGCGGGTGGAGGAGACGGGAACGGTGGTTTACCGGGACACCACCCCCATTTTCGCTCAGGTCAACGGGCGCATCCTCTCCTGCCTGGTGGAGGAGGGGCAGACGGTACAGGCGGGGGACGTCCTGTATCAGCTTGACCGGGGGGATCTGGACGACCAGATTGTCCAGGCACAGCTTTCCCTGGCCAGTGCCCAGGAGAGCTTGCGCCAGGCGGAGAAGGCGGGGGAGGACCTGCAGGTGGTCTCCTATATCTCCGGTGTGGTCACCCAAATCCACGTGGACCCCGGGGACTATGTCTCCGCCGGCACCCCTGTGGCCCAGGTGGTGGACAGCCGGAACCTGAAGCTGACGGTGCCCTTCGCCCCGGAGGATGCCCAGGCTATGTCTGCCGGAGACCAGGCGGTCATCGTGTTTCCCCAGACCGGGGAGGAGCTGACCGGCCAGGTGGTTCGGGCCTACCCCAATGAGACGGTGCTTTCAAGCGGACGAAGGGGCGTCTATGTGGAGATATCCTTTTCCAATCCAGGGGCGGTGAGCTCCGGCACCCAGGCCCAGGCCAGGGTAGGCTCGGCGGCCTGTATGGAGGCCGGAAGCGTGGAATACGCCGCTGACGGGACGGTGTACGCCGCCCAAGCGGGCCGGGTGGCCTCCGTCGCCCGGAAGGAAGGGGAGAGCATTTCCCAGGGCCAGGTACTGCTGACGCTGGAAAATGACAGCATCACCAACGCCGTGGCCTCCGCCGTCCTGGGGGTGGAGAGCGCCCAGGTCTCCCTGGACCAGCTCCAGGCCAAGGGGGAGGACTACACCATCACCGCTCCTGTCGACGGCGTGGTTATCAGCCGTGTGGCAAAGACCGGGGATTATGCCGCCGCGGCCAATACGCTGGCTACCCTGGCCCAGCCGGACAGCCTGCAGGTGCAGGTGGAAATTGACGAGCTGCTCATCCATCAGGTGGCCGCCGGGCAGACGGCGGACATTGCCTTCACCGACGGCGACGGCGCCCAGCGCACCTACACCGGCCAGGTGGAGCGGGTCAACGACGCGGGGGTGAGCGTGGGCGGCGTGACCTCCTATGTGGTAGAGATCAGCCTGGAAAACAGCCAGGGGCTGAAGGACGGGATGAACGTCCAGGTCTCCATTGTGACCCAGCAGGTAGAAAACTGTATGCTGATCCCCGCCTCCGCCGTTACAAATGGGACGGTGCGGGTGCTCCGGGAGGGGAAAGAGGAGACGGTTTCGGTGGAAACCGGCGCCTCGGGGGACGGCATGGTGGAAATCATCAGCGGCCTGACCCTGGAGGATCAGGTGATTGTGGGATAAAAAATTCCGGCAGAGCTTGGCTCTGCCGGAATTTTATGCTTTTGGGACCGGTCAGTCCTCCTTTTCCTCGGTAATCTGATGGGGCGCGGGGGGTGTGACCGGTTCGTCATGCTCCAGGGGATCAAAGTAGTCCAGATCCTCCAGGGTGGGCTTGCGGTGGCGGAAGATGGCGATGATGATGGGGTACAGGACGGTGGCCACCAGGCCGCCGGAGAAGCCGTTGTTATATAGGTTCATCCCCGCTACCGGGGTGCCGGTATACAGTACCACGGAGGAGTGGAGAAAGCCCGCCAGGATGCCGAAGGGCCAGCCGAAGTAGCCGGAGATGGGGGCCAGGGTGGTGCAGAACAGGCAGGCCAGCTGTACCGAGGGGTTGGACAGGGACCAGTGCATCACCAGGCTGCCCAGGAATACGCCGGCCATGACCGGCACAATGTTGAACGCGTGCTTGCCGAAGGCGGAAAAGCCCATGATGGTCAAAATACCGCCCACCGTGGGGCCGTTCAGATCCCCGCCGCCGCCCAGGACAAAGACCATGCCGATCAGCCCGTTGATGCCGGTGTTGATGAGTACCGGCGCTGCGCCGAACATGCGGAGGAAGTCGCTGGGGGCCCGGCCGCTGTCCTGCAGCAGGCGGCGGTAGCCCGCCCAGGCCGCCCAGACAGGTACGCTGGTGAAAAACAGCCCGCCCAGGATGAGAAGGATACAGAAGGCGGAAAGAATGCCGCCGAACATCAGGTTATACCCGGATGCCCAGTGGTACTGGGTGGTGGGGGTAGCGCCCAGGGAGCCCATCACCGGCACCAGGATGAATGCCACCAGGCCGCAGGCGAAGCCCAGATTATACAGGTTCATGCCGTTTTGGATCTTGTAGGTGTAGGCGGACAGCGGCGGCATGATGAAGCCGATGAGCACCCCCACCGCGATGCCCACCAGGGGGTTGCCCCAGCCGTTGTCCAGGCCGATGTAGCTCACCACGGGGGCCAGGGCGGTGGACAGCAGGCCTACCGGCACATATTTGCCGAAATGCTCCCGGCGGCTGGCCGCATACAGCCAGGTGCCGAAGAGGATGGGCCAGATGTTGACAAAATTCTTGCCGAACAGGGAAAAGCCGGACATCAGCCCCACCATCACCGGGGAAAAGCCGTTGAGGGGCTCCCGGGACAGGCGGAGGATCACCAGGGTGATGACGGTCACCAGGGACGAATTGACCAGGGCGGCTCCCGGCCCGGCAATCAGGACATAGTCGGTAATCAGGGCGTCCTCCGTGACTACGATGGTGATTAGCCCCTGGATGATTTCCTGGGGCGTGGCCAGGAGAAAGCCCAGCAGGGCGAGGGCCAGGGCATAGGCCCAAAACAGGGGGAGCATGGGGTCAAAGCGCTTATGCTCCGGATGATTGAGCATGGACGGGCCTCCTTTTTCTGAAATCACACAGCCTATACGGACTGGAAGTATTCCCGGGTCTGACGGGCGTTGCGGCGGATCTCCTCGGCCAGGGCCTGGAGGGAGGGGAAACGCTGCTCCCCCCGCAGGCGGTGGTAAAATTCCATCCGCAGCTCCTGCCCGTACAGGTCGCCCTGGAAGTCCAGGATGAACCCCTCCACGGTGATCCGGCCATCGTTGTCCTCCACCGTGGGCCGGACGCCCACATTGGTAACAGCCATATGCCGCTCCCCTCCAAAGGAAACCTGGGTGGCGTACACCCCGAAGGCGGGCACGATCACCGGATGGGGGATGGAGAGGTTGACGGTGGGAAAGCCCAGGGAGGAGCTGCCCAGCCCCTTCCCGTGGGTCACCCGGTTGGTCAGGGTGTGGGGGTGGCCCAAAAATTCCACCGCCCGGTCCATTTCCCCCTGGGCGATCAGGGTACGGATGTAGGTGGAGGAGATGGTGATGCCCTCCTGCTCCACTTTGTCGATGATGTCACAGCCAATGCCCAGCTCCCGGCAGGTCTCCCGCAGCCGCTGGGGGTTGCCCTTGCCCATGTAGCCGAAGTGAAAGTCGTGGCCCGCCACCACATGGACGACCCCCAGGTCCCGGATGAGGTACTGGGTGATAAAATCCCGCCAGTCCATCCGCATCATGGCGTCAAAGCTGGACACCACCACCTCCTGGATCTGATAGTGGCTCCGCATCAGCCAGACCCGGTCCTCCACGGAGCTGAGCAGGGGCACGGTATGCCCGGTGATGGCGGCGGTGGGGCTGCGGTCAAAGGTGAAGGCGCAGGCTGTGGCGTTGAGCTCCTCAGCCCGCCGGGTGACGGTACGCAGCAGGGCGCCGTGGCCCAGATGCACCCCGTCGAAAAAGCCCAGGGCAATGACTCGTTTTGTCTGGTTCATGGGGAAAATGCTCCTTCCCGCTTATACGGTAAAAAAACTTTTGATGGTGGTCAGCCGTTCTCCGCTCATCCGGCTCAGCGCCAGGAACTCCCCCTGGGGGCTGTATACCCGGTAGCTGCCGTCCGGTATGCCGGGCAGGGTGACCGCCATGCCGTTGCGCACCGGCTTTTCCAGGGCGGGGGGCAGGGTGAGGGGGGGTGAGTCGTGGAAATAGGTGTCCACCGGCAGCAGCAGCCCCTCTGGGTTTGGAGCGGACAAAACCGCGTCCAGAGGGGTGCATTGGTGGATGGAAAATCCGGCGGCCATGGTTCGCCGCAGGGAGAACATGGCGCCTCCGCAGCCCAGCGCCTGCCCAATGTCGTGGCAGAGGGTGCGGACATAGGTGCCCTTGGAGCAGCGCACCCGGAGAATGTAGTCGGTGGGGGCGGCCTGCTCCTCCACGGTCAGGGCGTGGATGGTGATGGCGCGGGGGGGCCGGGCCACCTCCTTGCCCTTCCGGGCCAGCTCGTAGAGTTTTTTCCCCTGGATTTTGATGGCGGAGTACATGGGGGGGATCTGCTCAATGGGGCCCCGGAACCGGGAGAGAGCCTGCTCCACCTGCTCCCGGGTGACGTTCACAGGGGCGGTGGACAGGACAGCGCCGGAGGTGTCCTGGGTATCGGTGACAATGCCCAGGCGGAGTCCGGCCACGTATTCCTTGTCCCCTTCTCCGGCAAATTCCACCGCACGGGTGGCCCGGCCCACAAAGACCGGCAGCACGCCGGTGGCCATGGGGTCCAGGGTGCCGGCGTGGCCGATCCGCCGCTCCCCCAGGCACCGGCGCAGCCGGGCGCACACGTCCATGCTGGTCCAGTCCTGGGGCTTGTCAATGAGGATGATTCCGTTTGCCATGCCTGCCCTCCGTCATGCCTCCCGGCCCTGAACCTGGCGGATGGCCCGGAGCAGGGCGGTTTTGGCCTGGGTGAGGTCCCCGGCGACGGTGGCGCCGGAGGCTCCGGCATGGCCGCCGCCCCCCAGCAGGGCGCAGACCTGGCTGGCGTTGAGCAGGTTGGGGTCGGTGCGCAGGGAGATCTTGCACTGGCCGTCCTCCAGCTCCCGCAGGGTGGCTCCGGCCTTGACGCCCTCCACCTGGCCCACGAAGGAGGAGATGTCCTCCGCGTCGTCCTGGGTGATGCCCGGCTGGGACAGCATCTCCCGGCTGACCAGGGCGAAAGCCAGTTCCCCCCCGTCATACAGCTCCAGGGACTGGGTGAGCATGGACTCCAGGCGCAGCCGGCCGAAGGTTTTGGTCTGGAAATGCCGCTTGTTCAGCTGGAAGGTGGGGATGCCCAGCTCCATCAGCTCCGCGGCAATCCGGTGGGTGCCGGGGGTGGTGTTGCCGTAGGCAAAGCAGCCGCAGTCGGTGGAGATGGCTACGTACAGGGCTGTGGCCGCCGGTACGGTGAGGGGCGCCATCTGGGTGAGGATGTCGTACATCAGCTCGCCGCAGGCTGCCCGCCCGGCGTCCAGGCAGGTCTCCTTGGCGAAAAACTCCTGAGAGGGGTGGTGGTCAATGGCCAGATCCACCGATTCCACCCAGGAAAGGGCGTTTTGGGGGAACAGACCCCGGGCGGCCATGTCCACCGAGACCACGAATCGGGGGCAGAAGTCCTGGGGGGCGGCGAGCCCTTCCAGGTAGGGGGCGTACTGGGCGGTAAGCTCCGGGTTGGGCAGCACATGGGCGGATTTCCCCAGCTGGCGCAGGGTGCGGCACAGGGCGGCGGCGCAGCCCACCGTGTCGCCGTCGGGGCGGACATGGGTCAGGATGAGCACCTCGTCCATCTGGGACAGCCGCTGGGCCGCCTGGGCAGGGGTGAGCGTCATACTTCTTCCTCCTCGTCCTCTCCGTAGTGGTTGTCCGGGTTGACCGGCTTGACAATCTCCGGATTGCGGAGCATGGAAAGAATGTGCGCGCCCTTGTCGATGGAGTCGTCGGGGACAAAAGAGAGCTGAGGGGTGTTCCGCAGGTTCAGGGTGCGGCCCAGCTCCCGGCGGAGGTAGCCGCCGGCGGATTTCAGGCCCTTGAGCACCTGGGCCTCGTTGGATTTATCCAGCACGCTGACGTATATCTTCGCGTATTTCAGATCCGGGGTGGTTTCCACCGCCGTCACCGAAATCATGCCGGTGACCCGGGGATCTTTTACCGTGGGGATCAGGGAGGACAGCTCCCGCTGGATTTCCTCGTTGATCCGGCTGATACGATTGCTTGCCATAGTTGGTCTCCTTTCCGGGCTGAAACTGCCCGAAGGTCTGGTTCAGATGGTAACGGTGATCCGGCATTGGCCGGGGCAGCCGTTTTGGGACGCGGGGTTACAGAGCTGATCCAGCGTCTCCTGGTCCAGGCTGGACAGCGGCCCGTGGAAGCGGGGAACCCGGGCCGGCCGGTCGTCTCCCAGCCACAGGTGCCACAGCTCCACCTGTTCTCCCTGGAAAGAGTGGGTCTCCAGATAGGCCCGGAGCAAGGCGGCTTCCTCGTCTGTGGCGGCGATGTCCAGTTCGTACCGGTACGGCTTCATGTCCAGCGCCAGCGCGTTCACGCTGTCCTGGTAATACACATGGGGCTGGATGGAAAAGCCGGGCGCCGTTACGGTATATCCTCCCGAGACGGAAACCCGCTGCAGCCCGGGATCGTAGGAAGGCATGGGGTGGTCTGCGGCCAAAAGAATCACGCTGCTCATGGGGAACCTCCTGTTGAGGGCGATCATCAAGCAAAGCAGGACGGGCGAAAACGCCCGCCCTGCTTTTGGGGTTTTACAAGGGATGGAACCGGTTCCGTCACACTTCAATCTGCTCCATCAGGAAGGCCTCGATCACATCGCCCTCCTTGATATCCTGGAACTTTTCAAAGGTGATGCCGCACTCGTAGCCGGCGGCGACCTCCTTCACGCTGTCCTTGAAGCGCTGGAGGGAGGCGATGGAGCCGTCGTAAATGACGATGTTGTCCCGGAGCAGACGCATCTGGGCGCCCCGCTGCATCTTGCCGTCCAGCACGTAGCAGCCGGCCACCATACCCACGCCGGTGATGCGGAACACGTTGCGGACCTCGGCGCGGCCCAGCTCCACTTCCTTGAACTTGGGAGCCAGCATGCCCTTCATGGCGGCCTCGATCTCGTTGATGGCGTCGTAAATCACCCGGTACATCCGCATATCCACGTTGGTGCGGGCGGCGGTGTCCTTGGCGTTGGCGTCGGGCCGGACGTTGAAGCCCACGATGATGGCGCCGGAGGTGGCGGCCAGCATGACATCGCTTTCGCTGATGGCGCCAACGGCGCAGTGGATGACCCGCACCCGGACCTCATCGTTGGAGATCTTCTCCAGGGAGGCCTTCACCGCCTCGGCGGAGCCCTGGACGTCGGCCTTGACAATGACGTTCAGCGTCTTCATCTCGCCGGCCTGGATCTGGCTGAACAGGTCCTCCAGGGTGACCTTGCCCACATTGCTGCCCAGGGCGTTCTTCTGCTCGTGCTTGCGCTGCTCCACCAGCTCACGGGCCATGCGCTCGTCGGCCACAGCGTGGAAGTCGTCGCCGGCGCCGGGCACCTCGCCCATGCCGATGATCTCCACGGGGACGGAGGGACCGGCCTCGGTGACCTTCTGGCCCTTGTCGTTGGTCATGGCGCGGACGCGGCCCACGGCGGTGCCGGCGATAATCACGTCGCCCTGCTTCAGGGTGCCGTTCTGCACCAGCAGGGTGGCCACAGGGCCGCGGCCCTTGTCCAGCCGGGCCTCAATCACCGCGCCGTGGGCGGAGCGGTTGGGGTTGGCCTTCAGCTCCCGCATTTCAGCGGTGAGCACAACCATGTCCAGCAGATTGTCGATGCCCATGCCGGTCTTGGCGGAGATGGGGCAGATAATGGTGTCGCCGCCCCACTCCTCAGGCACCAGCTCATACTCCGTCAGCTGCTGCATGATCCGGTCGGGATTGGCGGTGGGCTTATCCATCTTATTGATGGCCACAATGATGGGAATTTCCGCCGCCTTGGCGTGGTTGATGGATTCCACCGTCTGGGGCATGATGCCGTCGTCGGCAGCCACCACCAGGATGGCTACGTCAGTGACCATGGCGCCGCGGGCGCGCATGGCGGTAAATGCCTCGTGGCCGGGGGTGTCCAGGAAGGTGACGGGGCTGCCGTTCACATCCACCTGGTAAGCGCCGATGTGCTGGGTGATGCCGCCGGCCTCGCCGGAGACCACGTTGGCGTGGCGGATGTAGTCCAGCAGGGAGGTCTTGCCGTGGTCAACGTGGCCCATAACCACCACCACGGGGGCGCGGGGCACCAGATCCTCCTCCTTGTCCTCAGTGGTGTCGATGAGGCGCTCCTCAATGGTGACCACCACTTCCTTCTCCACCTTGCAGCCCATCTCCTCGGCGATGATGGCGGCGGTGTCGAAGTCGATCACATCGCTGAGAGAGGCCATGACGCCGTTTTTAATCAGGGTCTTGACCACCTCGGCGCCTGTCTTTTTCATCCGGGAGGCCAGCTCGCCCACGGAGATTTCGTCGGGGATGAGCACCTTCACAGGGGCCTTCTTGGCAATCTCCAGCTGCAGGCGGCGGAGACGATCCTGCTCCTCCTGCTTGCGCTTGTTGCCGGGACCCTGCTGGCGGCCACGCTGGCGCTGGCCGCCCCGGTTCTGGAACTTCTGCTTGCCGCCGCCCTGGGTCTGACGCTCGGAGGTGAAGGACTCCAGCCGCTCGTCGTACTTATCCAGGTTGACTGCGCCGCTGCCCCGGGTATCCACCACCTTCTTGGCGGGGACGCGGGAGGAGGGGGCGGAAGCCTGCTGCTGGCTCTGCTGAGCCTTGGCGGGCTGCTGCTGGCCCTGCTGAACCTTGGCGGGCTGCTGCTGGCCTTTGCCGGCCTGCTTGGCGGCAGGCTGCTGCTGAGCCTTGGGGGCTTCGGCGGCCTGGGCCTTGGGCTCATGATAGACCTCGGCAAACACAGACTCCAGAGAGTCCAGCTGGTTGTGCTGGGTCAGATAGTCGAACACAATGGCCAGCTCCTCGTCGGAGAGGGGCTGCATATGGTTCTTGGGGGGGTGACCGTACTGGGTCAGAATGTCCATGATCTCCTTGGAGGGAATCTCCTTGGAGCCCTTTTTAAAATCCTTGGCAACCTTATGAATGGGATATTTTGTCAGCATATTCGGGAGCCACCTCATTTCTTAGGATAGTTGGCGGAAAGGATCTGACCCGGAGGTCAGGTGGGTTTCTTTTTTACGGCGCCGGTCAGCTTTTTCCGGCCCATGGCAGGGCGGGCGGGTCTGGCGTCCAGTCCCCGCCCGGGCTTCCGCTGGCTGGAACGGGGGGCCTTTGCCTTGCCGGCTTTGGCGGGGGCGGCGTCCCTCTTGGCGGGGGGAACGACCCAGGGCTTACCGGTTTTCCGGTTTTTCTCGTGCTGCCGCTGTTCCTTCTGGCGCTGCAGGGCCCGCTCCGCCTTGACCTGCAGCTGCTGGGCGGCGGGACCATACCGGTCAGGGTCCGTGGCGGCCAGCTTCCCGGTGAGGGAGGCGGCAAAGCCAGGATCAGTGAGGGCCAGCATGGCACAGGAGCTCCGGCCCAGAGTAAAGCCCAGCTGGGCCTTGGTGTAGGGCAGCTCCAGCCACAGCACATTTCCGGCCTCCCCAAAATGGGCCGCCCGGCGGCGTGTGTTGGGGGCGGCGTCGGCGGCGATGAGCATGACCTTGGCGTGCCTGGCCCGGCACGCGGCCCCTACCGGTTCCTCGCCGATCTCCAGGCGCCCGGCCTTCCGGGCCAGACCCAGCAGATGGAGAATGGGATCATTGGCCATCCTGAGGCACCTCCTTCATCTGCTCTTCCAGAGCCTGATATACCTCCGGAGGCAGGGGGGCTGAGAAGGCCCGCTCCAGCGCCCTGGACTTTTTGGCCTTGGCCAGGCAGGCGGCGCTGGGGCACACGTAGGCGCCCCGCCCGGGCAGCTTGCCCCGGAAGTCCAGACTGACGGTCCCCTCAGGGGATTTGACCACCCGGATCAGCTCCTGTTTGGGCTTCATCTCCCGGCAGCCCACACACTGGCGCATGGGTATTTTCTTGGGCATAAACGTCACCCCGCTTTATTGCAGTATCGTCTGGAACGGCCCTTTAGTCCTCAGTTTCCTGAGACTGGGCCTCCTCCTGAACCTCCTCCTGTTCAAAAAGGGCGTCCTCCTCAGCCGCAATGGGCTCCAGAGGAGCGGAGGCGGGCTTGATGTCGATCTTGTAGCCGGTGAGCTTGGCGGCCAGACGGGCGTTTTGGCCCTCCTTGCCGATGGCCAGGGAGAGCTGGTCGTCCGGCACCACCACCCGGCAGCTCTTTCCGTCGGGGAGGGGCTCCACGCTGATGACGTCGGCGGGAGCCAGGGCGGCGGCGATATACTGGGCGGGGTCCTCAGAATACTTGATAATATCCATCTTCTCGCCCTTTAATTCCTCCACAATGGTGTTGACCCGCTGGCCACGGGGACCCACACAGGCGCCGATGGCGTCCACATTGGGGTCGGCGGACCACACCGCCAGCTTGGTGCGGGAACCGGCCTCCCGGGCGATGGAGCGGATCTCCACGGTGCCGTCGTAGATCTCCGGCACCTCCATCTCAAACATCCGCTTGACCAGGCCGGGATGGGTGCGGGAAATGAGCACCTGGGGGCCCTTGGTGGCCTTGCGGACCTCAACCACATACACCTTCAGCCGCTGGCCCTCCACATAGGTTTCGCCCTTTACCTGCTCGTTGGTGCCCAAATAGGCGTCGGTAAACTCAGAGCCGGAGTGCAGGCGCAGGGTGACGGAGCCGGTGCGGGGGTCGATGCGGGTGACAGAGCCGGTAATCAGCTCGTGCTCCTTGCCGCAGAACTCGTCGTACACCATGCCCTGCTCCGCCTCGCGGATGCCCTGGATGATGACCTGGCGGGCGGTCTGGGCGGCGATGCGGCCGAAGCTCTTGGGCTTGACCTCGATGCGGACAACATCGCCCAGCTGGGCGCGGGGCAGAGCGGCCCGGGCTTCATCCAGGCTGATTTCGGTGCCCGGATTATCCACCACCTCCACCACGTCCTTTTTCAGGAACATCCGCACGGAGTTGGTCTCGGGGTTGGCCTCCACCACAAGGTTGTCGCCCACACCCTCATGATCCCGCCGGTAGGCAGACACCAGGGCCTGGGTGATCTTTTCCATCATATAGCCGGGCTTGATGCCCTTTTCCTGTTCGATCTGAGCGATGGCGGCGAAAAATTCCTGGCCGTCCAGCTCGGTATTATTGACCTTTTTCGTCGTTCTCTTAGCCACGTCAATTTCCTCCTGTCTGCTGGGTTCAGAAGCGGGGATAGAGCCGCACCTGAGCCACTTCCTTCTTCTCAAAATCCATGGGGGAGCCGCCGACTTCCAGGGTCAGGTCTCCGTCCTGCCAGCGGCGCAGCAGCCCCACAAAGTCCTTCCGGCCGTCCCGGGGGCGGTACAGCCGAACCTCCACCTCGCTGTCCATAAACTGGGCGAAGTGCTCCGGCTTTTTCAGCACCCGGTCGGCGCCGGCGGAGGACACCTCAAAGGTGTAGGAGCCCTCAATGGGGTCGGCCTCGTCCAGGGCGTCGGACAGGGGACGGGAGACCGCCTCGCAGTCGTTGATGGATACGCCGTCCGCCTTGTCAATGTAGACCCGCAGGAACCACTCGCCCGCTTCCTTGACGTATTCCACGTCCCAAAGGGAGCAGCCGGCGGCCTCTACATAGGGCTTGGCCAGGCCGGACACCACATCGGTTACCTTTGCCATTTCGATTCCTCCCTTACATGCGGGGCGGACGGCGGCGCGCCGGGCCTGCCCCAAGAAAAAGAGTGAAGCCGAAGCTCCACTCTCTAGCCAATACTACCATACATTACTCCTACACTATAGCACACCCCGCACTGGAATGCAAGGGAATTTTTCAAAAACCCGGGAAAAGGACGGGGAGAGAAACGCCCCCTCCGGCATGGCCGGAGGGGGCGCAGGCTCAGTGCTTGGAGAAATAGGCCCGGGTCAGACGCACAACCGTGCCGGACAGCAGCAGCAGCCCGATGAGGTTGGGAATGGCCATCATGCCGTTGAGGGTGTCGGAGATGCTCCACATCAGCTCGCCGGACCCCATGGCGCCGGCGATGCACACCAGGATGAAGATGACCTTGAACAAAACCTCTACCACAGGGTTGTTGTTGGTGAGGTAGCCCCAGCAGCGCTGGCCGTAGTAGCTCCAGCCCAGAATGGTGGACAGCGCGAAGAACAGAAGGCTGATTTGCAGCACGGTGCCGCCAATGGTGCCGGGGAGGATGGCGTTGAAGGCCGCGGCCGCCGCGGCGCCGTTGGAGGCGAAGTCGCTCAGGTCATATTCCAACACGCCGGACAGCAGCACCGCCATGGCGGTTAGGGTGCAGATGACGATGGTGTCCACGAACACCTCAAACACGCCCCACATGCCCTGCTCCACCGGCTCCTTGGTGTCGGAGGCGGCGTGTGCGATGGGGGCGGAGCCCAGGCCGGCCTCGTTGGAGAACACGCCACGGGCAAAGCCCTGCTGCATGGCAAGCATGATGGTGTAGCCAAACACGCCGCCGCCCACAGCCTCAAAGCTGAAGGCCTCCCGGAAGATGGACGCCAGCACATCGGGGATGTGGTTGATCCGCAGCAGGATGACAGCCACGCCGGCGGCAATGTAGAACAGAGCCATGAAGGGTACCAGATAGGAGGCCACCTGGCCGATCCGCTTGACGCCGCCCAGCAGCACCACGGCGGTGAGCACCGCCAGGATGATGCCCGTATACAGGGGGGGCAGGCCCACCAGGGACTCCATGGCGCCGGCAATCTCTGTAGACTGGGCGATGTTGCCGATGCCGAAGCAGGCCAGGCCGCCCAGCAGGGCGAACAGGCAGGCCAGCCATTTCAGGCCGGCGCCCTTTTCAATGTAGTACATGGGGCCGCCGAAATGGGCGCCCTTCTGATCCACCTGGCGGTACTCCACCGCCAGTACGATCTCGGCATACTTGGTCATCATGCCGAAGAAGGCGGACACCCACATCCAGAACACGGCGCCGGGGCCGCCGGTGAAGATGGCGCCGGTAACGCCGGCGATGTTGCCGGTACCCACGGTGCCTGCCAGTGCGGTAGACACCGCCTGGAAGGGGGTGAGATTGTGCTCACTGCTTTGGGTGTTCCCTTTTTTGGCAAACAGGGAGCCGAGGGTATTTTTCATGATATAGGGGAACCGGCGGGCCTGGAGCACGCCGCAGCGGACGGTGAGGTAGATTCCCGTGCCCACCAGCAGAGCCAGCATGAAGGGGCCCCACACGACGCCGTTTACCGCAGAGTTAACGGTTTGGATCAATTCCAGCATTTACATACCTCCTAAAAAAATCCCGGCCGGGCACACACAAGCCCGGCCGGGATGCGGTTGTACTTTATCATACTGCATAAAGAAAGAAAATGCAAGCCGCCCCTGTAAAAAGAGCAAAATTATTCAATCTCGGCCGCCTGGCTCACCACGGTCAGCGGCGGCCCGTCCAGGCGGATTACCTGGTGGGCCAGGGCCAGCACCTCCGGCTGATGGCTGGAGAGCAGCACCGGCTGGCCCAGGGCGGCGATAGCGGACATGAGGGTGCGGATACGGGGAGTGTCCACCCCGGTAAAGGGCTCGTCCAGCAGGTACAGTTCCCCGCCCAGGGCCAGGGCGCGCACCAGGGCCAGGCGCCTGCCCATGCCGCCGGACAGGGCGGAGGGGTAGGAATGGGCCTCCCCTTCCAGGCCGGCCAGTTCCAGCCAGGACATGGCCTCCCCCCAACGGGCCTTGGGAAGCACGTCGGTAAGATGCTGGATCACGGTACGCTGGGGGAACAGGCGGTTTTCCTGGAACAGAATCGCTGTTTCCCGGGGGGAGGGGCCGTCTATTGAACCGTTTTTCAGAGGGACCAGGCCGGCGATGGCCCGGAGCAGGGTGGTCTTGCCGCAGCCGGAGGGGCCGGTGAGGGCGGTGATCCCCTTGTCGGGAAGGGTGAGAGAGAAATCCCGCAGCACCGCTTTCTCCCCAAAAGAGACGGTGAGATGAGACAGGTTCATTTGCCCTCCTTCCCGCCCAGCAGGCGGGCCAGCAGCCACTCCATCAGGAGGCTGAGCGCCACCACCGCCGCCGTCCAGGCGAACAGATCCGGGATTTCCAGATACAGCTTGGCGTTATAAATCTCTGTCCCCATGCCAGGCCGGGGGAGGCACAGCACCTCGGCGGCCACGCCGGCCTTCCATCCCAGGCCAATCCCGGACAGAAGGGCGGAGCGGAAATAGGGCAGGGCGGTGGGGATGTAAATCAGGCGCAGCCGCTGCCAGGTGGAAAAGCGGTAGGCCTGGGCCAGCTCCAGCAGCTGGGAATCCGCTTGCCTCAGCCCCTGGATGAGGTTCTCCCACACAATAGGCAGCACCATCAGACCGGCCATAATGGCCGGGACAAAGCCCCGGCGGGTCCACAGCAGGAGCAAAAGGATGAAGGAGGCCACCGGCGTGGCCCGGATCACACGGATCGCTGGGGCGAAAATATCCTTCAGCCGGGGGGAGCAGAAGGCGGCCCAGGCCAGCAGGACGCCTGCCAGACCGCCTGCCGCCGCGCCGGCAAAGACCCGGCACAGGGAGAGCAGCACCGTCTCCCAGAAACGGGGCGTGAGTGCCAGCTCAGCCAGGGCACAGGCCACGGTGAACGGGTAGGGGAGCAGCAGCTCATTTCCCCGTCCCGCCACCCAGAGATCCACGGCAAAGGCGCACGCCTGCCACACCCCCAGCCAGAGGACCGGGGGGAGCAGGCGGCGAAGCAGGGCGTCAGCCCTCATAATAGAAGGAGTCGTAGGGCATGCTGCCGCCGATGGAGTCGGGGTTGGCCTGGAAAAGCACCTGATAGTAGCTTTCCAGCATGTCCCGCATCTCCCCGCCTGTGATATAGGTCAGGCTGCACTGGGGAATGGCCTTCTGGGCGATGGCGGCGCTGGGGGTGATTTCGAACTGGGCCACATACTGGGCGGCCTGCTCCAGGTTGGCCTCATCCATCATATAGTTCAGGGAATCCTCGTAGGCATCCAGAAAGGCCTCCACGCCCTGGGGGTTTTCTTCCAGATATTCCGTGCGGACAACAACGCACCCCATGGCCAGCTGGCCGCTGCCCAGCTCATCCCAAACTTCGGACAGGGAGAGCGCCTGGCGCACGCCGCTGTCCTGAATGAGCAGGGCGGTGGCGGCGGGAACAGGCAGCATGCAGATGGCCTCCTCCGAGGTGGCCATCTTGGCGGACACCTCCTGGGCGGTCATCCACTGGATGTCCACCTGGCTGGGCTGCACGCCGCTTTGGCGCAGCAGGTAGTTGAGCACGTACTCCGGATTGGCCCCCTGGCCGGTGGCATACACAGTTTTCCCCGCCAGATCAGCCAGAGAGTATACGGTGTTCCCCTTCTCCAGGATGTACAGCACCCCCAGGGTGTTCACCGCCAGTACCTGGACGGCGCCGTCGGTCTTGGCGGCCAGGGCGGCGGCTTCGTTGGTGGCGATGGCGGCAATGTCCGTGGTGCCGCTGATGAGGGCGTCCTTTACCTCCTGGTTGTTGGCCACGACCTCAAAATGATCCACCACTTCCTTCATTTCGCCGGCGGAGGCGGTTCCGTCGGCAATGGCGGCGTCGTCGGCCAGCAGCTTGGCGGCGCCCACACCGGTGGGGCCGGACAGCACCATGAAGTTGGGCAGGACATAGGCGCCGGAGGAGGAGACGTCCCCCGAGGAGGAGCCGGAACCGGAGCCGGAAGAACTGTCGGAGCCTGTGGTCTTGGGACCGCAGCCAGTCAGCAGGGACAGGGCCACGGCGGCGGAGAGGAGCAGAGACAGGGTTCGTTTCATAACAGACATCCTTTCCAAGGAATTCCCACCAGACAGATGGGTGGTACTTTTCCCGGTCATTTTAGCACGGGGGGGCGCGGCGGTCAAGTCCGGCACATAGGATGGAAAAAAGGAAAGGAGGGGGAGGTATGAGCAGACAAGGGCGGGGCTGCCCCGGCCGGCGGCCGCGGAGGAGACCGGAATGAACCGCTGCTGTCCCCGGGAGGAACAGCAGCCCACCCACGCACAGCTCGACGCGTGGCTGGAACGGCAGAACCGGATGCTTTGGGAAATTGCTGCCCGGCTGGACTGGATCATCTGCCGCCTGGAGGAAGAAGAAAAATAAAATTTGGGGCTGTTCCAGCGAAGAAAAATATGGTAAACTGTACGGGAAATCTGGAATTGAAACAGGAAGGATGACGCCCATGAAATGTCCCTACTGCGGCTATCTGGAAAGCAAGGTGGTGGATTCCCGGCCCGCCGACGAGGGGGCCAGCATCCGCCGCCGCCGGGAGTGCATGTCCTGCCACAAGCGGTTTACCAGCTATGAATTTGTAGAGAGTCTGCCGCTGGTTGTGGTGAAAAAGGACGGCAGCCGCCAGAGCTTTGACCGAAACAAGGTGATGAGCGGGCTGATCCGGGCCTGTGAAAAGCGGCCGGTCTCGGTTGGCACCCTGGAGGGGATTGTCAGCGAAATCGAGCAGAGCCTGCAAAATGAAATGGTGCGGGAGGTGCCCTCCTCCGAGATCGGGGAGCTGGTGATGGAGCGGCTGAAAAAGGTGGACGAGGTGGCTTATGTGCGCTTCGCCTCCGTATACAGACAGTTCCGGGATATCAACAGCTTTATGGAGGAGCTGAGCAAGCTGATTAAGGAGCGGTGACCCGCCCCGCTGAAAACTGGAGACAAGCGGCCTGAGGATTTCCTCAGGCCGCTTTTTGCGCGCTTCCTTTGGGGGAGGAGGGGAAATGGGACGGCAGGCCTGCCGCCTCATCTGGGGAAAACGCAAGGATTTTGACCCTCCATAAAAAGCAGACTGCGGTTTATTTCCACCGAAAAAAATAAAATTGCTTGACAACAGTATATAAGGTGCTATAATAGCGGCAGATGGACTTACCAATTTACCAAAAAACCAACATACCAAGACGGGCGATGGGTATGACGCACGGCGAAAGCGCGGCGGCGTGCGGCAGGGGAAGGGACAGAGGAAAAGCTGAATTAGTCGGTATCAGATGAAGGGTAGGAATGAATATGTATAAATTGTCTCAACTTACACAAGACGGTTCCATCATGCTGAACGGGGAGAAGATCGCCGATACCATCCTCTATGTGAACGGAGACTATGTACGCAAGTCAGAGGCTGTGATCTCTGTCTACGACAGCGGGTTCCAGCACGGAGACGGCGTGTATGAGGGCATCCGGGCCTATGACCGCCGGGTATACCGTCTGGACGAGCATATCAAGCGGCTGTACGAGTCCTGCTACACCCTGGGCATTGAGGTGGGCAAGACCAAGGAGGAGCTGAAGGAGATTGTCAAGGAGCTGGTGCGCCGGAATCTGGACGCCGGATTTACCGATATCCACATGCGGCTCCAGGTGACCCGGGGCTTCAAGGCACAGACGGGTATGCATCCCACCCTGAATGTCACCCAGTCCTCCATTGTGATTTGTGTGGATCAGAAGCCTCCCATCTTCAATAAGGAAGGCATCACCCTGATTACCACCTGGCTGAAACGGTACGCCCCCTCCTACATGGACCCCAAGATCCACTGCTGCAACCAGCTCAACCAGATTATGGCTGCCTGCGAGGCCATCCGGCAGGGTGCGGACGAGGCAATCATGCTGGACCAGAACGGTTTTGTGGCGGAGACCAACTCCACCAACCTCCAGATGATTAAAGACGGGGCGCTGGTGCTGCCCACCATCGACTCCCAGCTGCCCGGCATCACCAGAAAGACCATTATCCAGATTGCCAAGGACCTGGGCATGGAGGTTCAGGAGCGGAATGTGACCGTGTCCGAGTATTATAACGCCGACGAGGTGTTCATCTGCGGCACCGTGGGCGAAATTGTCCCCGTGAAAATGATCGACGGCAAGAAGATCGGCACCCAGGTGCCGGGGGTGTTGACGGAGCGTTTTGCCGCGGAATACAGGAAAATGACGGAATCTATGGGCGTGTCCATTGATGAATAACGCGGGCACCGGAATACATGGGTAGAGGGGGAATTCCGTATGAAAGAAAAGAGACAGCCCACGTTTGCAATTGCGGTGCTTCCCATTCTTGTAATGGCGGTTGTTTTGGGCGTTGGATTCGGCGTGTACCGCTACAGTGTGGAAGTGCTCCTTTTGATTTGTTCCTTTTTCACGGTGATTTTGGGGCTTTTTTATGGAAGTACCTGGAATGAGATTGCGGATGCGGTTTCCAACAAAATCGGGAAATCCTTCATGGCCATCTTTATCTTCGTGTTTGTGGGGATGATTATCGGCACTTGGATGCTGTCCGGCACCATTCCGATGCTGATTTACTATGGGTTGAAGCTGCTCAACCCCGCTTGGTTCCTGGCCAGTGCGTTCATTATCACCGCAATCGTGTCGGTGTGCACCGGTACCAGCTTTGGCTCCGTAGGCACAGTTGGCCTGGCGCTGATCGGTGTGGCGGAGGGCCTGGGCGTATACCTGCCTGCGGCGGCCGGCGCCATCATTTCCGGCGCATATTTCGGGGACAAGATGTCCCCGCTGTCCGACACCACCAACCTGGCACCAGTGGCTGCGGGGACCACGCTGTTTGAGCATATCAAGCACATGTTCTACACCACCGCTCCGGCCAGCCTTGTCAGCCTGATCGTTTATTTGATTGCCGGCCATGCCGACGCGGTGGAGAGCGTAGACGCATCAGCCGCCCAGGAAATGATGACCGGTCTGCAGGACGTGTACCAGTTTAATATCCTGCTGCTGATCCCCCTTGTGGTGGTTCTGGTGGGCTCAGCGATGGGAAAACCCACCATTCCTGTGATGTTTGCGGCCTCTGTTGTGGCCGGTATTCTGGCGATGGTGTATCAGGGCGCCGCAGTTGGGTCGGTAATTACCGCCGCCTTTGAAGGCTTTAAACTCAACATGATTAGCGGGATCGACGTGGAAGCGGTGCCTGCCTCCATTCAGTCCCTCCTGCAGCGGGGCGGTATGACCAGCATGATGACGACTATGCTGAAGGTGTTTTGTGCCTTCCTGTTCGCCGGCGCCATGAGTGCGGCGGGGTTCATGACGGTCATTTTGAACACCTTGAAGAAGTTCGTCCACAGCGACGGAACCTTGATTCTGATTACCATTCTCTCCGTGCTGATTATTGCCCTGGTGGTTGGCAATGCCTACATCCCCATCCTGATGGGCGGCGAGCTGTTCCGAGAGTCCTTCAGGGAGCGAGGCCTGCAGGGCAAGAACCTGTCTATGACCTTGGAGGACGCAGGCACCTGCTCCATTCCTCTGGTACCATGGTCTGCAGGCGGCGCCTATATGTCCGGCACCCTGGGTGTGGCTACGTTCAGCTATGTCCCCTGGGCGGTGTTCTGTTACGCAGGATTCATCTTCGCCATCCTCTGGGGGTTCCTGGGTATCGGCCTGGTGCGGATCAAGCCGGAGGACGAGGAAAAAGACCAAACTTAAATTGTCCCCTCAACACTGGGCGGCGGCTGGCGTGTCTGGCCGCCGCCTTGTCAATCGGTTTAAGAAGCGCAGGCGGCTCTCGATGCATTGGCCGGTGATATGCAGTGAGGACATGAAATACCTGGAGGCGTAAGAAATGAAGCCGATTACCGTGGGAATGGCGACGTGTATTATGATTGGCACGTTGTCTGTTGTGGCCCTGCCGGCCCTGCTGTTTGGGGCGAAAATCCAGACCTTGTTTTTGATTGCCTGGTTTGCCGTGGTGTTTGTGCTGGTCAGGCTGGGCTATCCCTTCCAGCGGCTGCAGAAGGGGGCAGCCAGCGCGTGGAGCAGGGCCTTTTCCCCCGTGTTGTTTCTGCTTTGTGCCGGCGCTATGGTTGGAGCGTGGAACGTCAGCGGCACCTTGCCGGCACTGACTATTTTCGGGGTGTCCTTTGTCAACGGGACGGTGTTTCCCCTGGCATCCTTTCTCTGCTGCTTCCTGTTTGGCTTTATGACGGGCACAGTGTTCGGCACGCTGGGTACCATGGGCCTAATCCTCCTGGTGGTTGGGAAAAGCCTTCACCTGTCTGTAAACCTGGTGCTGGCCGCGCTGTTGTCTGGGTCGTTTTTAGGGTATGGCATCTCGCCGCTGGCCGACTGCACCAATCTGGTGGCATCGGCTTTGGAGCTGCCCCTGGCCCAAGTTATGGGCAGTCAGCGGAAGATTGTTTTTCCCATTGCCGCAATCTGTACAGCTGGGTTCAGTGTGGCGGGGTTCCTCCTGCACGGCGCCGCGGCGGGGTCTGCGGAGTCTGCCGCCCTGGTTGCGGAAATCAGGAGTGCGTTCCGGGTGGGGCTGGTGCCCTATGCCCCCATCGTGCTGGTTGTCCTGATGCTGTATAAACGCCTGCCGGCGCTCTTGGCCATCGCTGCGGGGACTGCCGCCGGGGCGGCAATCGCCGTTTCCTACCAGGGGGTTGGCGTATCAGAGGTGGTTTCCGCCCTGTGGAACGGCCCGGTTTACCCGGAAACGGCGGTGGAGATGCAAGCGTACTTCGGCGGCGGAGGGATGAAAAGTATGGCCGACACCGTTATCCTGTTTCTCCTGGCCTTTAGCCTGTTCGGGGTGCTGGAGGAGTGCGGCGTAATCCGGCTGGTGGCTGCGCCGCTGCTGTCCAAAGCGGACAGCAGGCTGAAGGCTACGGGGCTCACCGTGCTGCTGGGCTTTGTGCTGAACATTCTCTCAGCGTCTGGCATGTGTTCCTTTATTTTCACCCTTTCCTGTCTGGCACCGGTTTACGAGGAAAAGGGGTGGAGCAAAGGCGATTTGTGTACGGCGTCCTTTGTGGGGTGCCTGTACCTGAGCCTGCTAATCCCGTGGCACTCCAACGTCGCCACCCCCAGCGCCCTTCTGGGGGTGACGGGGGGGCTGCTGCAGCGTGCCCAGGTGATTCCATACCTGGCGGTGGCACTGCTTTTCCTGCTGCAGGGGCTTTCCCTGGACCGGAAGATATTGTCTGCCGCCAAGCTGGTTAGGCGCAGATCTGGAGGGGGCAAATAAACGCCGGTTTCCATTCCGGGGCTTTGTATAAGCGGGAGGGAGAGAAAGCCCCTCAATTATTAAATTCGTATATTTCGAAACGGATTAAAGTGTGATATACTGTCATGTTGAAGATGGGATGCCCTTGGAATATGGGGCAAATGGAATCGAAACGCCTGACTGAGATCAGACTTTGAGAAGAGGAGAAATGGAAATCTATGTTTCAACCAATTGAGGGGAATGTCTCTGTATACAAAAAGATTGTAGCGCAGATTCAGGATATGATTCTGAAAGGAGAGCTGAAAAAGGGCGACCGGCTTCCGCCGGAGCGGCAGATGGCCGAGATGCTGGGGGTGGGCCGGCCCGCCCTGAAGCAGGCCATCAGCGCCCTGGAGGTGCTGGGCGTGATCCGCAGCCGTCAGGGGGACGGCAACTACATCACCGCCGACTCCATGGACGTATTCAACCCGCTGGCCATCCGTTTCTACCTGGACAGTGGGAATCAGGATGATATTCTGGAATTCCGGTACATCCTGGAGGTGCAGATGGCCTCCCTGGCCGCCTCCAAAATTACGCCGGAGCAGACGGCGGAATTTCAGAAGCTGATGGACGAGATCAAGGCGGAGACGGAAAACGGCGCCGACATTGAAACCAGAAAGCACTATAACAACCGGTTCCACTCCTACATTGTCAGCCTGTGTGGGAACCGGCTGATTGAATCCATCTATCTGAGCATTCTGGACCTGATTGCCGACCTCATCAGCGTCACGGACGGAAGCGAGTTTTATACCAGCCATTTAAAGATCTTCCAGGCCATCCGGGATCACAAGCCCCAGGAGGCCGCCTACTACATGGCCGACCATTTCATGCGGAAATTCCCAAACTACAAGTATTACCAGGACATTCATCTCCCCAACTCCTGATCCGGACCTGGAGGGATGCCGGCCTGGAAGCAGGCGCCGGGGGACCCGACTTGGGTTTCCCGGCGCTTCCTATGTAGGAATATATGTAAACGTAAAACGGCATATAGGTTGACAATGGACAGGGGCTGTGGTACCATCATCTGGACAAAAGGGACGAATGGAAGTCCCGGAAAGAGGAAAGGATGAGGGGGATGGAATTGACGGCCCTGGAACGCCGGGTGCTGGACGGCGGGGAGATCACCCGGGAGGAGGCGCTGTGGCTGTATGAGCAGCCGCTGGAGGCCCTTTGCGCCGCGGCGGATCGGATTCGGGCCCATTTCTGCGGGGATGGGTTTGACCTGTGCACCATTGTCAACGGGAAAAGCGGCCGGTGCTCGGAAAACTGCCGGTTTTGCGCCCAGTCGGCCCACAACCACACCGGGGCGGAGGAGTATCCGCTGCTGCCGGAGGAGGAGCTGGTGGCCCAGGCCAAGCGGAACCAGGCCCAGGGGGTGCTGCGCTACTCCATTGTCACCTCTGGCAAGCGGCTGTCTGACCAGGAGGTGGATCGGATGTGCGCTGCCATCCGGCGCATCCGGGAGGAGTGCGGCATCGCCGTGTGCGTCTCCTTCGGGCTGCTGGATGAGGGGCAGTACCGGAAATTGAAGCAGGCGGGGGCCAGCCGGGTACATAACAACCTGGAATCCTCCCGGCGGAATTTCCCGAACATCTGCACCACCCACACCTTTGAGGACAAGGTGGCCGCTATCCGGGCCGCCCAGGCTGCCGGGCTGTCTGTGTGCAGCGGCGGAATCATGGGCCTGGGGGAGACGGTGGAGGACCGCGTTGATATGGCCCTGTCCCTCCGGGAGCTGGGGATTGGGAGCGTGCCGGTGAATATGCTCAATCCCATTCCCGGAACTCCCTTTGAGAACAACCGGCGCCTGACGGTGGAGGAGATGCGCCGCATTGCGGCGGTGTACCGGTTCCTCCTGCCCAGGGCGGCCATCCGTCTGGCGGGGGGCAGGGGCCTGATGCCGGACAAGGGGGAGCAGTGCTTCCGCTCCGGGGCCAACGCGGCAATTTCCGGCGACATGCTGACCACCGCAGGCATTACGGTGGAAACCGACCTGGCGATGCTGAACCGGCTGGGCTATGAACCCAGGCTGGCTGGGGAATAAAAACAGAAGCTCTGCACCTCTTACCGAGGTACAGAGCTTTTTTTCTGGATGGGTTACAGGGGGGAAAGAAGGGAGCTGGAGCCGATACGGTCGGCGCCGGCGTCAATCATGGCCTGGGCCTGCTCCAGGGTGCGGATGCCGCCGGCGGCCTTAATCCGCAGCTCAGGGCTGCACAGGCGGCGGAACAGGGCTACATCCTCCACGGTGGCTCCGCCGGTGGAGAAGCCGGTGGAGGTTTTGATGTAGTCCGCCCCGGACATGGATACTACCCGGCAGACGGCTTCCTTCTCCTCGGCCGTCAGCTGGCAGGCCTCCACAATCACCTTCAGAATACGGCCCTGGCAGGAGGCCTTGACCCCCCGGATCTCCTGCAAAACCCCTTCCCAGTCGCCGCTTTTGGCCAGCCCCAGGCTCATCACCATGTCGATTTCGTCGGCGCCGCAGCGAATGGCGTCCTCTGTCTCAAAGATTTTGACCTCCGGGGTGGAGTACCCGTTGGGGAATCCGACCACTGTGCAGATTTTCAGCTCGTGGCCCACATGCTGGGCGGCCCGGCGGACAAACCTGGGGGGGATGCACACCGAGGCCGCGTGCCAGGCGGCGGCCAGGTCACAGGCCTGCCGCACCTGCTCCCAGGTGGCGGTGGGGGTTAGAAGGGTGTGGTCCACCCGCTTGATCAATTCCGCTTTGTCCATATTACATACCTCCTGTCAGCTTGGAAGAGGAGTTCCCCCTCCCGAAGGAAAGCGTGCCCGGGAGGGGGAGAAATCATACAGGATTTACCAGGGAAAGCAGGGCGTCCACCCGGTCCGTCTTTTCCCAGGAGAGGTCCAGGTCCTCCCGTCCGAAGTGCCCGTAGGCGGCTACCTGGCGGTAGATGGGACGGCGGAGGTCCAGATCCCGGATGATGGCGGCGGGACGCAGGTCGAATACCTGCTCCACCAGGTCGGACAGGCGGTCGTCACCCAGCGTACCGGTGCGGCATAGGCGGCGGAGCGGTCCACCTTGGTGGGGTCCTTGCCGGAGAAGGCGCCGCCGCCGTGGGGGGCGGAGCCGCCGTAGGTATCTACAATGATCTTCCGGCCGGTGAGGCCGGAGTCGCCCTGGGGGCCGCCCACCACGAAGCGGCCGGTCGGGTTGACATAAATCTTGGTGTCGTTATCCATCAGCATGGCGGGGATAACGGGGCGGATGACCAGGTCGATCATATCCTGCCGGATCTGCTCCAGGGAGGCCTCGGGGCCGTGCTGGGTGGAGACCACCACCGTGTCCACCCGCAGGGGCTTGTTCTGCTCGTCGTACTCCACGGTGACCTGGGTTTTGCCGTCAGGCCGGAGGTAGCTCACCAGGCCCTCCTTGCGGACCTGGGTCAGCCGGATGGCCAGCTTGTGGGCCAGGGAGATGGGCAGGGGCATCAGCTCAGGGGTTTCGTCACAGGCGTAGCCGAACATCATGCCCTGGTCGCCGGCGCCGTTGTCCAGCCCGTCCTTCTGGTCGCCCTCCTTGGCCTCCAGGCACTTATCCACGCCCAGCGCGATGTCGGGGGACTGCTCGTCGATGGAGGTGAGCACAGCGCAGGTGTCGCAGTCAAAGCCAAACTTGGCCCGGTCGTACCCGATGTCCCGCACCACCTGGCGGGCGATCTTGGGGATATCCACATAGCAGCTGGTGGTGATTTCGCCCATGACGTTAATCATGCCGGTGGTGACGGTGGTCTCACAGGCTACGCGGGCGTTGGGGTCCTGGGCCATGATGGCGTCCAGCACCGCGTCGGAAATCTGGTCGCAGATTTTGTCGGGATGACCCTCGGTCACCGACTCAGAGGTAAACAGTTTTTTTGCCATAGTTACTCGTCCTTTCTCAGGATGTTCTGCCCGTCCGGGGGAGGCCTCCCACCGGCGCTTCGCAAGGGCCCTGAACCCTGGGGGGATGAAAAAACGCCCCGCGGCGGCGGAGCGATTTCTGTCGTACCCACCCTCATCTCGCGATACACGACCGCCGGATTTGGCACCTTGCCGAAGCAGGTTGCCGTGGTATCATCGGGCCGGTCCCTCCACCACTCTTGATAAGGTAATTTACTTTTCCTCCCGTTATTATATCAGGTTTCCCTCTGATGTCAAGGAGAATATCCCCCTCCCTTCCCCTTTTTCTGAGCGATTTCTTGCCTTGACTTTACCACGGCGCGGGGCTATGCTTACACTGAGGGGAAATTCGAATGCCGAGATGAAGGAACCGGCAATAATGAGGTGAAGGACAGTGGATTACGTAATTTTCCGGGATATTGCCATTGTGCTGCTGGTAGGAAAGTATATGGGCCTGCTGGCCAGAAGGTTCAATGTCCCCCAGGTGGCGGGAGAAATCCTGGCCGGCCTGCTGGTGGGACCGTGTATCCTGGGATTGGTGCAGCCGTCGGACTTTTTGACCCAGATGGCGGAGATCGGCGTCGTGCTGCTGATGTTCAGCGCGGGGCTGGATTCCGATACCGACGAATTGATCCGAAGCGGGCCGGTGGCGCTGGCCATCGCCATGTCCGGCGTCCTTCTTCCCCTCGTGGCGGGAACGGTTTTGTACTTTGCATTCTATGGATTTTCCGGCTTTCAGGACCCCAGCTTCCACAGAGCCCTGTTCATGGGCTGCATCCTGACGGCTACCTCCGTCTCCATCACCGTCCAGGCCCTGCGGGAGCTGGGACGGCTGAAAACCAGGGTGGGCACCACCATCCTGTCCGCCGCCATTATCGACGACGTGCTGGGCATCCTGGTGCTGACGGTTATCACCAGCTTCCAGGACCCCACTACCTCCCCTGTGGAGGTGGTGGTGCGGATGATCTCCTTCTTCCTGCTGTCCGCCCTGGTGGGGGCTTTGGTGTTCCAGGTCTTTGACCGGATCAGCCTGCGCCACCCCCATACCCGCCGCCTGACCATCATGGGGCTGGTGTTCTGCTTTATCATGTCCTATGTGGCGGAGGAGTTTTTCGGCATCGCCGACATCACCGGAGCCTATGTGGCCGGCGTGGTACTGTCCAACCTGAGGGATTCCAGCTACATTGAGCGTCGGCTGGACATCAACTCCTACACGATTTTTGGGCCGCTGTTTTTCGCCTCTGTGGGCATCAGCACGGATATCAGCGCGTTCAGCCCCACCATCATGGCCTTCTCCCTGGCCTTCCTGGTGGTGGGCCTGCTGTCCAAGGTGGCCGGCTGCGGCCTGATGGCCCGGATCTGCCGGTTTTCCAGCGGCGACTCCCTGAAAATCGGCGTGGGGATGATGAACCGGGGCGAGGTGGCCCTGATCGTGGCCCAGAAGGGGCTGGCCGTGGGTTTGCTCAGCGCGGCCTTCTTCCCGGCGGTGATCCTGCTGATTATCGTATCGGCCGTGGTGACCCCCATTGTGCTCAAGCTGCTCTATGACGGCCAGGGGCAGGAGGCGGCCGAAGGAAAAACTGACCCTTGTACCGACCGGTGATTTTCGGTATAATAACGGCACAGACGCTGCCGGGGTTCCGGAATCCCCGGCCCCGGGGGATATGCAGCGCCATAACGACAACAGGAAGGGAAGGTGACCGCCGTGGTACAGCCGGGATTTATTCAGGATGAAATGGATTTGAAGCTGCTGGTGCTCTATCTGATGGCCCGGGCGGCGGCCCCCATCACTTTTTTGCAGCTGCTGGACCTGGCTTTGTGCGACGCCGGGGTCAACTACTTCTCCCTAACCGAGGCGGTGGACCACCTGGTGGAAACCGATCACCTGACCAAGGACGGGGAGCTGCTGGCCATTACGGAGAAGGGCCGGCGCAACAGCGAGATCTGTGAGAGCAGCCTGCCCTATTCCGTGCGGATGAAGTGCGACGAGCACCTGGTCAAGCTCAACGCCGTGCTGAAACGCCAGGCCCAGGTACAGACGGACCTGACCCCCAACGGGGACGGCACCTGTTCTGTGCGGCTGTATTTTGCCGACGAGAGCGGGCCGCTGATGGAGCTGAAGCTCATCTCCCCCTCCCTGGCCCAGGGGCAGGCGCTGGCAAGCCGGTTTGACCGGACTCCGGCGGCCATCTACCACGAAATCATGGCTCTGCTGACCCGGCACAGCCAGGAGGAAGCATAAAGGAGCGACAATCTATGCGCAGAACAGACAGACAGCGGGACCGGGCCTTCGCCCTGGATGTGATTGACCGGTGTGAATACGGCGTCATGGCCATGAGCGGGCCGGACGGGCTCCCATACTCTGTACCTCTGTCCCTGGTGCGGGTGGGGGAGAAGCTGTATTTTCACTGCGCCCTGGAGGGCACCAAGCTGGAGCTGCTCCGCGGCCAGCCTAAAGTGTGCCTGTCCTTCGTGGCCTTCAACCAGGGGGCGGAGGACAAGTTCACCACCTATTTCCAGTCGGCCAACGTGAAGGGCACCGCCTGGGAGGTTACGGACCAGGGGGAGAAGGTGGCCGCTCTCCGGGCCCTGTGCGAGAAGCTGACCCCGGCCAACATGACGGGGGATAACTTTGAACGGGCCATCGCCAAAAGCCTGCCTGTCACCGGTGTGTGGGCTGTCGCCATGGAGGAGGTCACCGGCAAGGAAAAGCCTCTGCCAAAACAACGGAATGCATGAAATATCCCCTCTCCCCGCCGGGACAAGCCGGTGGGGAGAGGGGATTTCATTACAGTACGGAGCCCCGGTCAAACTGGCGGTAATGCTCCTTGATAAGATCCATGAAGCACCTGGCCGCCGGGGACAGGAACCTGTTTTTCCGGTAAACCACCGCAAGGGGGGAGGTGAGGGGCGGCTCACCCACCGTGAAGAAGGAGAGGCGATCCAGGTAGGGGGTGCGGTGGATGCCGCTTTCCGGCAGGAAGGTGAAGCCCATATTTTCCGCCACCAGGTTGATGGCGGTGGTGTTGTTGGTGGTGATGAGGATATTCTGAGGCTCCACGCTGGCCACGCTGAAGGTGTTGTACAGCAGACGGGACAGACGCCAGTCCCCGGGGAGCATCATCAGCCGCTCGTGCTCCAGCTGCCGGAGATCACGGAAGGGCAGCGGGGCGTCCCAGGTGCTGTGCTGCCCCCGCACCAGGGGGTGGTTGCTGTGGGCGATGAGGAGGATGCGCTCGTGCATCACCAGCTCATAGCTCAGCTCCTCCAGGTTGCTGGGAATGTGCATCAGGCAGAAATCAGTCACGTTGCCGGAGGCCAGGTCGCCCAGCTGGGGGACGGGGGCTTCGTGGAGGATCACCTGTACCTCCGGGTACATGGGGGCGAAGCGGGGAAGGATGTCCGGCATCAGGGTGGAACCCCGCCAGGTGGAGACGCCGATGTGCAGCTGCTGCCGCTTCTGGGCCTGGAGCTCCCGGAGGTCGCTTTCCAGCTGGCGGTCCAGGTAGCTCTGCCGCTCCAGATAGGCGTGGAACAGCTCCCCGGCGGCGGTGAGCCGCAGGGGGGTGTGGGAGCGGTCCAGAAGGGTTACGCCAAGGGCGGATTCCAGCTTGGCCAGATACTGGCTGAGATAGGGCTGGGACAGATACAGGCGGTCGGCGGCCCGGGAGATGCTGCGCTCCTTGACAATGGTGAGGAAATACTCCGGATTTTTAACGAACATGGGGGCCTCCTATGAGATCAGGATGGGACGGCACAGGTGTAAGAAAATCCCTCGCATCGTAGGATGCGAGGGATTTCAGCTTGCCATATAGATCACACAGCGCGGGTGACCTTACCGGAACGGAGGCATCTGGTGCAGACGTACACGTGAGTGGGGGTGCCCTTCACGATCGCCTTCACGCGCTTCACGTTGGGCTTCCAGGTGCGGTTGGAACGACGATGGGAGTGGGAGACCTGGATGCCGAAGGTGACGCCCTTGTCGCAGAATTCGCATTTGGCCATGTTGCTTACCTCCTCGCTATGAGAGTTCGCTTTCAATGAAGCATCGACCAGTATATTACCAGATTTCCCGACGAAATGCAAGAGCTTTTTTTAGAAAAGAAAAATTTTTTCTCCGGAGGAAAACCGAACGGAATGCCAGGAAAATCCCGTTCTCCCTTGCGCGGATGGGTGGGATAGGGTATACTGGTGCTATATGATGCCGGGACTGCCCCCTAGCCGGGACAGAGTCTGGAACTGAAGGAGGAGACCGCTATGGCAGAGACAGGAAAAAGCGTGAAGCTGGGTACCATCATTGAGGAATTCAATCTGGAGGTGCTCCATGAGGCCCCCAACTATCAGGATGTTCCCCTTACCACCCTGGACGTCAACCGGCCCGGCCTGCCACTGTCCGGCTTCTTTGAACACTTCGACCCCAAGCGGCTGCTGGTCATCGGCCTGACGGAGAACACCTTCCTGGCCGGCATGGACAGCGACAGCCGCCGGGCCCGGTTTGACCGCCTGTTTTCCTACCCCGCCCCCGCCCTGATTATTACCCGGGAGCTGGAGCCCTTCCCTGAGTGCATGGAGATGGCGGTGCGCCACGACCGGACGGTGCTGCGCACGCCGGAGACCACCTCCTCCTTCATGAGCCGGCTCATCGGCAGCCTGTTCAACCATTTGGCCCCTGAGATCACCCGTTCCGGCGTGATGATGGAGGTGTACGGCGAGGGTGTGCTGTTCCAGGGTGAGTCCGGCGTGGGTAAGAGCGAGGTGGCCATTGAGCTGATCCAGCGGGGCCACCGGATCATCGCCGACGACGCGGTGGAGATCCGCCAGACCAACCACGGCAGCCTGGTGGCCACCGCCCCTGAGCTGATCCGGCACTACATGGAGCTGCGGGGCATCGGCGTGGTGGATGTGCGCCGGCTGTTTGGTATGCGGGCCATCAAGGTGGAGCAGGAGATCGACATGGTCATCAATCTGGAGCCCTGGAACGACCGGGCGGTGTATGACCGGCTGGGGCTGGAGGGCTCCACCACCGAGATTATGGGGGTGAAGGTGCCCTGCCTGACCATCCCCGTCAAGCCTGGGCGGAACCTGGCTAGTATCGTGGAGGTGGCCGCCATCAACAACAGAAACCGGAAAATGGGGCACAACGCCGCCCTGGAGCTGAGCCAGCGGATGGACGCCCATTTCCAGAAGCTGATGGAGGAGGGCAAGTGATGTATCTGGGGATTGACGTGGGCGGCACCAACCTGGTGGCCGGCCTGGTGGATCAGGACGGGCAGATCCGGCACAAGGCGGCCTGCCCGGTGGACCGCGGCTGGTCCGACCAGGCGCTGAGCCGGCAGCTGGCGGAGCTGGCCTGCCGGGCGGCGGAGGAGGCCGGCTGCCCCCTGACGGAGATCCAGGCGGTGGGCATCGGAATCCCCGGCCTGGTGGATCAGCAGGCCGGCATGGTAATCCGGACCCCCAACATGCCCTTCCGGAATACCCCTCTGAGTGACCTGTTCCGCAGCCGGCTGGACGTGCCGGTTTATCTGGGCAACGACGCCGACTGTGCTGCCGTGGGCGAATACTGGGCGGGAGCGGCCAAGGGCTGCGACCCTGCTTTGATGATTACCCTGGGCACAGGCATCGGCGGCGGAATGATTCAAAATGGGAAGCTCTACACCGGCTTCGGCGGCATCGGCATGGAGGTGGGCCACATGCCCCTCCATCCCGGCGGGCTGCCCTGCGGCTGCGGCAACCGGGGCTGCTGGGAGCAGTACGGCTCCGCCACCGCCCTCATCCGCATGACCCGGGAGGCCATGGAGGCCAACCGGGACAGCCTGTTGTGGCAGGCCTGCGGCGGCGACCTGGGCAGGGTGGAGGGGCGCACCCCCTTCCAGGCGGCGGGACAAGGGGATGAAACCGCCTGCCAGGTGCTGGAGGAATACCTGGACAACCTGGCTGCCGGGCTGACCGGGCTGTGCAATATCCTGTTTCCCCAGGTGATCTGCCTGGGCGGAGGGGTCAGCGCGGCTGCGGAGGAGCTGCTGCTCAACCCCCTGCGGCAGCGGGTGCACCAGGGCTGTTTTGACAAGTCCCATCTGCCCCGGATTGAACGGGCCAGCCTGGGCAACGACGCGGGCGTGGTGGGCGCCGCCATGCTCTGCCAGGTTATGTAGACGCAGAGGCCCCGGCGCCCGCCGGGGCCGTCTTTCTCACAGCGCAGTTTCTTGTGTAACAGGAGGTTCTATGGATCGGTTTGAATTGCTGGGCAGCGCTTTGAGCAGCCGCTGCCCTGGGCTGGAGCTGCTGTGGGGGGAGGCCATGTCCCGCCACACCACCTTTCGGATCGGAGGCCCGGCCCGGTGCTTTGCCCTCCCCGCCGGGGAGGAGGAGCTGCTTGCCTGCCTGGAGGAGGCGGGGAAGCTGGGCCTGCCCCTGGTGGTGGTGGGCAACGGCTCCAACCTGCTGGTGGACGACCAGGGGGTGGAGGCGCTGGTGGTGTCCACACTGCGGCTGAGCGGCGTGGAGCAGGCGGCGCCTGGCATTCTGGAGGTGCAGGCGGGGGTTACCCTGGCCCGCCTGTCCACCTGGGCGGCCGGCCTGGGGCTGACGGGGCTGGAATTCGCCCACGGCATCCCCGGCACCCTGGGGGGCGCTGTGCTGATGAACGCCGGCGCCTACGGCGGCGAAATGGCCCAGGTGGTAACCGCTGTCCGGACGGCGGGCCCCGATGGGCAGGTCCACACCTGGTCGGGGGAGGAGCTGGCTTTCAGCTACCGCCATAGCCGGTTCTCCGGAGGGGAGGAGATCATCCTGTCCGCCCGCCTGGAGCTGCGCCCTGGAAACGCGGAGGAGATCCGGGAGGAGATGGCCCGCCTGGACGGGCAGCGCAGGGAGAAGCAGCCGTTGGAGTACCCCAGCGCGGGCTCCATGTTCAAACGGCCCGCCGGATACTTTGCCGCCGCGCTGATTGACCAGTGCGGGCTGAAGGGCTTCTCGGTGGGGGACGCCCAGGTGTCGGAAAAGCATGCCGGGTTTGTGATTAACCGGGGGCAGGCCACCTGCGCCCAGGTGATGGAGCTGGTGGAGCAGGTGCGCCGGCGGGTGCGGGAGCAGACCGGCGTGGAGCTGGAAATGGAGGTCAGGCGGCTGCCCTGACGGAAGAAAAGAGGAGATTTGCGGTGAAATTTGTCATTGTTTCCGGTATGTCCGGCGCGGGAAAAAGCCGGGCGGCCGCCATGATGGAGGATATGGGGTATTTTTGCGTGGATAACCTGCCCATCCCTCTGATCCCCAAGTTTGCCGAGCTGAGTATGGCGGGCAACGGGGAGTATGACCGGGTGGCCCTGGTGACGGACATTCGGGGCGGCAAGAATTTCAACGGGCTGTTTCAGGCGCTGGAAAACCTGCGGGAGATGAAATGCCCCTACAGCATCCTCTTCATGGAGGCGGACGATGAGGTCATCATCCGCCGGTATAAGGAGAGCAGGCGGGCCCATCCCCTGATGGAGGAGTGCGCCTCCCTGAAAGACGCCATCGCCCTGGAGCGGCGGATGCTGGCCCCCCTCCGCCAGCGGGCGGAGCACATTTTGGACACCAGCAGCATGTCTACCCGGGCCCTGCGGGGCCAGCTGGTGCGTTGGTACAGCGGCGTTGGGGAAAACCGGCTGATGGAGGTGCGGGTCATCTCCTTTGGGTTTAAGTACGGGATTCCAATAGAGGCGGACCTGGTGTTTGATGTGCGCTTCCTGCCCAATCCCTACTATGTCGCGGAGCTGCGGTCCCTGACAGGGCTGGATGCCGGGGTGCGGGATTACGTGTACAAGGCGGAGGAGAGCCAGGAGTTTCTCCGCCGGCTGATGGACTTTATAGATTACCTGCTGCCCCGGTATGTCAGCGAGGGGAAAAACGAGCTGGTGATTGCTGTGGGCTGCACCGGGGGGCACCACCGCTCCGTGGCCACGGCCCACGCCATAGCCCAGGAGGTGTCCCAGCGGAACTACCCGGTGCGGGAGGAGCACCGGGATCTGGGCCGCAACTAGCTCCGGGCGGATCGGCCGCTGAGGAGGATATGAGATGGACCAGCGTATTGCCAACGCGCAGCTGTGGGAGCGGGGGCCGAAAATTGTGGCCGTCGGCGGCGGGACAGGCCTGTCCACCATGCTTCGCGGACTGAAAAATTATACCAGAAACCTGACGGCCATCGTTACGGTGGCCGATGACGGCGGCGGCTCCGGTATGCTCCGCCGGGACATGGGTATGCTCCCGCCGGGGGACATCCGCCACTGCATGGAGGCCCTGGCCAATGTGGAGCCGGTGATGGAACGGCTGCTCACCTACCGGTTTACCGAGGGTGTCCTGGCGGGGCAGTCCTTTGGAAACCTGATCCTGGCCGCCCTGAACGGCGTGACCGGCTCCTTTGAGGAGGCGGTGGCCCAGATGGGCCAGGTACTGGCGGTGACCGGGCAGATCCTGCCGGTGACCAGCGCGGATGTGCAGCTGGAGGCCCTGTTTGAAAACGGCAGCCGGGTGGTGGGGGAATCCCAAATTTCCGACTTCAAAAAGCAGCAGGACTGCCGCATTCAGCGGGTGTCCCTGCTCCCAGCCGGCCCCAAGCCCCTGCCCGGGGCGTTGGAGGCCATTGAACAGGCCGACCTGATCCTGCTGGGTCCGGGCAGCCTGTATACCAGCATCATCCCCAACCTCCTGGTGGACGGGATTCCCCAGGCCATCGCCCGGTCCCGGGCGCTGAAGATGTACGTCTGCAACATCATGACCCAGGACGGGGAGACGGAGGGCTATACCGCCGCCGACCATGTCCAGGCGCTGATGGCCCACGGCGTGGAGGGGATGCTGGACGTGTGCCTGGCCAACAGCGCCCCGGTCCCGGAGGAGCTGCTGGAGCGGTACCGGCAGGAGGGCGCCGCCCCCCTGGTGGTGGACCGGGCGCGGATTGCCGGCATGGGCCTGTCGTTGGAGGAACTGCCCCTGGTCTCGGAGGAGGGGGGCTATGCCCGCCACGACCCCATCCGGCTGGCTGAGGCCGTGATGGAGGTCTACCGCCGCAGGGCGGTGCGGATCTTCCGGGGCAAGAAGCGCTATATCATTGAGGAGTGACGTCATGTCCTTTGGAGAAGAGGTAAAATACGAGCTGTGCCGCGCCCCGGTGGGGAGCCGCGCCGCCGCGCAGGCGGAGGCCTACGGCGTGCTGCTGTACTGCAACACCTTCCACAGCCGGGAGGTCCGCATTGTTACGGAGCACAAGGGCTTTGCCCAGCGGCTGCCCGCCCTGTTCAAAAAGGCCTTTAAGGTGCAGTTTGACCAGCTGCCGGACCGGGAGGGGAAATACATCTTCCAGATCAACAGCCCGGATAAGGTGGAGGCTATCTACCAGACCTACGGCGTGGACGCCGCCGCCATGGCGCTGCATATCAACTTTGCCGCCCTGGAGGAGCCGGACAGCCGCCCCGCCTTCCTCCGGGGGGCCTTTCTGGCGGGGGGATCGGTGACCGACCCGAAGAAGGGCTACCACCTGGAGCTGACCACCTCCCACCACAATGTGAGCCGGGAAATGCTGGCCCTGATGCGGGAGGGGGAATTCCAGCCCAAGGCCGCCAGCCGGAAGGGGAACTGGGTGATCTATTTCAAGCAGAGCGAGTACATCGAGGATTTCCTCACCGCCATCGGCGCGCCGCTGTCCGCCATGGAGGTTATGAACGCCAAGCTGGAAAAGGATCTCCGCGGGAGCGTGAACCGCCGGGTCAACTGCGACGCGGCCAACCTGGACAAGGTGGTGGAGGCGGCCCAGACCCAGCTGGAGGCCATCCGCCGCCTGGAGCAGGCGGGACGGCTGGACAGCCTGCCCCAGAAGCTGCAGGAAACCGCCCGGCTGCGGATGGAGCATCCCGCGGACACCCTGGCCCAGCTGGCCCAGCTGTGCGACCCCCCGGTGACCAAATCCGCCCTGAACCACCGCCTGCGGAAGCTGGTGGAGCTGGCCGGGCAGCCGGCGGCGGAATAGGAGCGCAGATCTGATGGCCCATATCCTGTGTTACCTGTTCGTGCTGGCCTTGAACGGGGGATGGCTGCTGCTGGGCGACCACATCCCCCTCACACGGCAGATGGCCATTCCCCTGGTCACCGTGGCCGCGGCGGGCCTTGGGGTGTGGCTGCGGACGGCGCCCATGGCCCCGGCGGAGGGGCGGCGGTACCGCCAGCGTGCCATGTGGGCCCTGCTGCTGTACTACCTGGCTATCCTGTCTGTGCTGCTGTTTTTCGGTGGATTATTTCACATTGACCGGGGCTGGGGCGGGACGGTGAACCTCAAGCCCCTGCACACCATCCGCAGCTACCTGATTTATTATGAAAATACCGGCAGCTGGGTGAGCATCGCCAATCTGCTGGGCAATGTGGTCATCACCATCCCCCTGGGGATGCTGCTGCCCATGATGTTCCCCCGCCTGCGGCGGTTCTGGCTCACCCTGCCCCTGTGCGCCCTGTTTGCCGTGGGGGTGGAGTATGTCCAGTGGCGCACCGCCACCGGCGCTGCCGATGTGGACGATTCTATCCTCAATTTTGCCGGAGCCCTGCTGGGCTATGTGGCGGTTCGCACGGTACAGATGCTGTGCCGCCGCCGTTGAAAGGAGAACCCTGCCATGTCCTTTGTGCATCTCCATCTGCATACGGAATTCTCCCTTCTGGACGGGGCCTGCCGCATCCATAAGCTGGTGGAGCGGGTGAAGGAGCTGGGCCAGGACGCGGTGGCCATCACCGACCACGGCGTGATGTACGGGGTGGTGGACTTTTACCGGGCCTGCAAGCAGGGGGGGATCAAGCCCATCATCGGCTGCGAGGTCTATGTGGCCCCCCGGGGCCGCACCCGCTTCCAAAAGGTGCATGAGCTGGATTCCCGCGCCACCCACCTGGTGCTGCTGTGCCGGAACGAGGAGGGGTACCGGAACCTGTCCTACATGGTGTCCCAGTCCTTTTTGGAGGGCTTTTATATCAAGCCCCGGATTGACCTGGAGCTGCTGCGGCAGCACGCCGGGGGGCTGATTGCCTGTTCCGCCTGCCTGGCGGGGGAGATCCCCCGGCTGCTGATGGCGGGGGAATACGACCAGGCCAAGGCGGCCGCCCTGGAGATGCGGGATATCTTCGGGGAGGACGGCTACTACCTGGAGCTGCAGGATCACGGCATCCCCGCCCAGCGGGCGGTGAATACCGGCCTGATCCGCCTCAGCCGGGAGACGGGCATCCCCCTGGTGGCCACCAACGATGCCCACTACCTCTGCCGGGAGGATGGGGAGACCCAGGACATCCTCATGTGCATCCAGACCGGGAAAACCCTGGACGACCCCGGGCGGATGCGCTTCGAGACCCAGGAATTTTACGTGAAAAGCGAGGAGGAGATGGCCCAGCTTTTCCCCAACCACCTGGAAGCGCTGGAAAATACGGCGAAAATCGCCCAGGCCTGCAACGTGGACTTTGTGTTCGGCAAATACCACCTGCCCCATTTCCAGCTCCCGGAGGGGGAGACCGACGGGGAGCACTATCTCCGCAGGCTGTGCATGGAGGGCTTTGCCCGCCGCTATCCCCAGCAGCCGCCGGAGTACCTGGAAAAGCTGAATTACGAGCTGGACATGATCCGCAGCATGGGCTTTGTGGATTATTTCCTGATTGTGTCCGACTTTATCGCCTACGCCAAAAGAAACGGCATCCCGGTGGGGCCGGGGCGCGGCTCCGCCGCCGGAGGGTCCGCCGCCGGGTCTATGGTGTCCTACTGCCTGAACATCACCGACATCGACCCGGTGCAGTATAACCTGTATTTTGAACGGTTCCTCAACCCGGAGCGGGTGACTATGCCCGATATCGACATCGACTTCTGCATCCGCCGCCGCCAGGAGGTGATCGACTACGTCTCCCGGAAATATGGCGCCGACCATGTGGCCCAGATTGTCACCTTCGGCACCATGGCGGCCCGGGCGGCCATCCGGGACGTGGGCCGGGTGCTGGGCGTGCCCTACGCCGAGGTGGACGCCCTGGCCAAGCAGGTGCCCAGCGGCCCGGGCGCTCTCCACATTACCCTGGAGGAGGCGCTGAATCTGTCCAAGCCCCTGAAGGAGGCCTATGACGGCAGCCCACAGATCAAAAAGCTCATCGACACCGCCAAGGCCATCGAGGGCATGCCCCGGAACACCTCCACCCACGCCGCCGGCGTGGTCATTACCAGCCGGCCGGTGTATGAGTACGTCCCCCTGGCCAAGAACGATGACCTGGTGGTGACCCAGTACATCATGACCACCCTGGAGGAGCTGGGCCTGCTGAAAATGGATTTTCTGGGCCTTCGCAACCTGACGGTGCTGGACGACGCGGCCCGCCTGGTGCGCCGGGGGCAGCCGGATTTCGACCCGGAGGCCATTCCCACCGACGACCCGGAGACCTTCCGGATGCTGTCGGAGGGCCGTACCTCCGGGGTGTTCCAGATGGAGTCGGCGGGCATGACCGGCGTGTGCGTCAGCCTGAAACCCCAGAGCATTGAGGACATCACCGCCATCATCGCCCTGTACCGCCCGGGCCCTATGGAATCCATCCCCCGGTTTGTGGCCTGCAAGCACAATCCGGAGAAGGTGCGCTACAAGCACCCCAGCCTGGAGCCTATTTTGTCCAACACCTACGGCTGCATCGTCTACCAGGAGCAGGTGATCCAGATCTTCCAGCAGCTGGGCGGCTACTCCCTGGGACAGGCGGACATGGTGCGCCGGGCCATGTCCAAAAAGAAGGTGAAGGACATCCAGCGGGAGCGGGACACCTTCCTCCACGGCGACCCGGCCCGGAATATCGCCGGCTGCGCCGCCAACGGCATCCCGGAGGAAGCGGCCCAGAGCATCTACGACGAGATTTATGACTTTGCCAACTACGCCTTCAACAAGGCACACGCCGTCTGCTACGCCATTGTGGCCTACCGTACCGCCTGGTTCAAATGCCATTACCCCAGGGAGTACATGGCCGCCCTGCTCACCTCGGTGCTGGACTCCAGCGACAAGGTGGCCGGCTACATCGCCGAGTGCAAGGAGTGGGGCATCCATCTCCTGCCCCCGGACGTCAACCGGTCGGAGGCAGACTTCACCGTCTCCCAGGAGGGCATCCGCTTCGGCCTGGTGGCCCTGAAGGGCGTGGGCCGGGGCGTGATCCAGGCTATGCTGGCGGAGCGGGAGGCCAACGGCCCCTTCCGGGACTTCATGGACTTCTGCGTCCGGATGTATGACCGGGAGCTGAACCGCCGGGTGCTGGAAAGCCTGATTAAAGCGGGAGCCTTTGACTCCATGGGCTGCCGCCGGGCCCAGCTGATGGCGGTATACGGCTCGGTGCTGGACAGCATTGCCGCCGGCCGCCGGCGGAACCTGGAGGGGCAGCTGGACCTGTTCGGCCTGGGGGGCGGGGAGGAAGCCCCCATGCCTGCCCTCACCCTGCCTGATGTGGAGGAGTTCTCTCCCCAGGAGCGGATGGCTATGGAGAAGGAGGTCACCGGGCTGTATCTCTCCGGCCATCCCATGGACAGCTACCGCAAGGCCGCCCGGGTGCTGGGGGCGGTGCCCATCGGCGCCATCCTGTCCGATTTGGAGGGGGAGGAGAATTCCGGCCGCTTCCGGGACGGGGCAAAGGTGACGGTGGCCGGCGTGGTGGAGGGGTATAAAACCCGCACCACCCGGAATAACACCCTGATGGCCTACGTCACCCTGGAGGATGACACCGCCGCCATCGAGCTGCTGTGCTTTTCCCGGGCGCTGGGGGAGGGCGGGCAGTATTTGCAGGAAAACGCCGCCGTGGTGATTTCCGGCACCATCTCCATCCGGGAGGAAAAGGACCCCCAGATCATGGTGGACACCATCCGCCCCCTGGTGGAGAGCGCCCGGACTGCCGGAGACGCTGCCGGGGGGGAGGGACGGAGGCTGTACCTCCGCCTGCCCAGCCGGGAGGACCCGCTGCTGCGTAAGGTGCAGCTGGCCCTTTCCTTCTTCCCGGGAAAGGAGCAGGGCGTCATCTGCTTTGCCGACTGCGCCGCCCGCCTGGGCTGCCGGTGCTCCGTCCAGCCCCCTCTGGTGGCTGAACTGACCCGTTGGCTGGGAGAGGAAAACGTGGTGGTAAAATAATATGCCAAGGGCTGGAGAGCCGCCGATTGTCGGCGGCCCTCCGGCCCTCTTTTTTTGCGGGGATGGTTGGAACGCCCTCTTTTTTCCCATACTAGGAGGAAACGGGAGAAGGAAAAGGAGAGCGGACTATGGCGCAGACACTGTATACCGGCGGCACCATTTTGACGATGGAGGCCCCCCTCTATGCCCAGGCGCTGCTGGAGGAGGACGGGATTATTCAGGCGGTGGGGGATTTGGCGCGGGTGGAGGCCTTGGCGGGGCGGCAGGTGCGCCGGGTGCACCTGGAAGGGCAGACCCTGGTCCCCGCCTTCCTGGACCCCCACAGCCATCTCATGGCCTGGGCCGCCGCCATGCTCCAGGTGCCTCTGGGGGACTGCACCACAAAGGAGGAGATCTGCCAAAGCCTGGCCGCCTTTGTGCGGCGGGAAAATCCCCCTCCCGGCGCATGGGTGAAGGGGACGGGCTACGACCCGGCCACCCTGGGGGAGGGCCGTCCGCCCCTGCGGGAGGAGCTGGACGCCTGCTGCCCCGGCCACCCGGTGGTGATTCAGCACGCCTCCGGCCACGCCGGGGTGTTCAACTCCCTGGCTTTGGAGCGGTTAGGGGTGGGGGAGGGGACGCCCTGCCCCCAGGGGGGAGAGATGGGACGGGATGAGCAGGGGCGGCTCAACGGCTATATGGAGGAAAACGCCTTTTTGGAGCTGCTGCGCAGGGTGCCCATGGACGACCCGGAGGACATCCTCCGGGCGCTGGGGGCGGCCCAGGACCGGTACGCCTCCTACGGCATCACCACCGTCCAGGAGGGGGCGCTGATGGACGGGATGCTCTCCCTGTACCGGCAGGCGGTGGAGCGGGGGCTGCTGAAGCTGGATGTGGTGGCCTATGGGGCGCCGGGCGGGCGCTGGGAGGACAGCCTGGCCCCCCACTGGGGGGGTTACCTGGGCGGGCTGAAGCTGGGGGGATACAAGCTGTTTCTGGACGGCTCCCCCCAGGCCCGCACCGCCTGGCTGCGGGAGCCCTACCGGGGGGAGGAGACCTACCGGGGCTACCCCGCCATGACCGACCGGCAGCTGGACGAGGCCCTTTCCCTGGCCCTGGAGCGGCGGGTGCAGGTGCTGGCCCACTGCAATGGGGACGCGGCGGCGGAGCAGCTGCTGTCTACCGTCCGGCGGGTGGAGGACCGGGTGGGGCGGAAGCTGCGCCGCCCGGTGATGATCCACGCCCAGCTGGTGGGCCTGGACCAGCTGCGGACGGTGAAGGCCCTGGGTGTAATCCCCTCCTTCTTTGTGGCCCATGTGTATCACTGGGGGGAAGTCCATGCGGACAATCTGGGGCTGGGACGGGCAGGGCGGATCAGCCCTGCCGCCTCTGCCTGGAAGCTGGGCATCCCCTTTACCTTCCATCAGGATACCCCGGTGCTGCCGCCGGACATGATGGAGACCATCTGGTGCGCCGTCAACCGGCTTACCCGGTCGGGCAGGGTGCTGGGTGGGAGGGAAACCATACCGGTGCTGGAGGCCATGAAGGCGGTGACCATCCACGCCGCCTGCCAGTATTTCGAGGAGGGGGAGAAGGGCTCCCTCCGGCGGGGAAAACAGGCCAATTTTGCGGTGTTGGAGCGGGACCCGCTGAAAACCCCGCCGGAGGAGCTGCGGCACATCCGTGTCCAGGCTACCATCCGGCGGGGGCAGGTGATCTATTCCCGGGGGGGCTGGGGGTGCTGAGCCAGCAGGGGGAGGAGGACGGCCCGGTCATTGGCCAGCTCTCCCTCCGCCACCCGCTCCAGCAGGGCGTTTAAAGCTGCGCCGATGGCGGGGCCCTCCAGCCCGGCTGCCATGGCGTCCCGGCCGTTGACGGCCAGCTCCTTCAGGGTGAGGCAGGGGGCTTGGGCCAATATGTCCCGGGCCATGGCCTCCACCTGGGCCAGAGAACCCTCCTCTGCCGCCGGGGCGGGAGCGCAGGCCGCCCGGTCGGCCCGCTGCAGCTCCAGCAGCTGGAAAAAGGGCTCCTCCCCCAGCCGGCGGAGCCACCGCCGCACTACCCTGGGGGTGGGGGTCAGGGGCAGGCTGTGCAGCGACACGAGTTGGACGGCCCTGTCCCGGGTGGCGTGGTCCACCCGGAGCCGGGCCAGTGTTTCCAGGGCGATGGCGGCGCTGCGCTCCTGGTGGCCGTAGAAATGCCCCACCCCATCCGCATCCAGGGTGAAGGTATCCGGCTTGCCTACGTCGTGGAGGAGGGCGGCCAGCCGGAGGGCAGGGGTAGGGGACACCCCCTCCATGGTGTGGACGCTGTGGGTATACACGTCGAAGCTGTGGTGGGGGTTGCGTTGGTCAAAGCCCATGGCAGGGGCCAGCTCAGGCAGCAGACAGGCCGCGGCCTGGGGGTACGCCAGCAGCACCCGTCCGGCGCCCGGGCCCTGGAGCAGTCGGATCAGCTCCCCGGTAATCCGCTCCTGAGCCACATGGGACAGCAGCGGCAGGGCGGAGAGCAGGGCGGCGGCAGTGTGGGGAGAGATGGAGAAATCCAGCTGGGCGGCAAAGCGCAGGGCCCGGACAATCCGCAGGGCATCCTCTTGAAAGCGGCGTTCCGGCTTGCCCACGCAGCGGATGACCCGCCGGGCCAGATCTTCCCGGCCACCGAACAAATCCACCAGTGCGCCCTGTTCCCAGGCCATGGCGTTGACGGTAAAGTCCCGCCGGGCCAGATCCTCCTCCAGGGAGCGGGTAAAGTCCACCCGGTCGGGGCGGCGGTGGTCGGTGTAGGCCCCTTCCCGGCGGAAGGTGGTCACCTCTACCGGCAGACCCTCCCACACCACGGTGACGGTGCCGTGGCGCAGGCCGGTGGGATGGACGGGGAAGGGGGCACAGGCGGCCATGACCTCCTCCGGCAGGGCGGAGCAGGCGCAGTCGTAGTCGTGGGGGGCCAGCCCCAGCAGGGCGTCCCGGACGCAGCCGCCCACCAAAGCCGCTCTGTGCCCTCCCGATTCCAGACGGCCAACCAGAGCCAGGGCTCTGGGGTCAAATTCGGCCATGGGCCCTCCCTCCTTTCTGAATGACTCCAGTATACCAGACAGAAAGGCGGTTGAGAAGGGCGGTGGGACTTATAAAACCGGCGGCATCTGCCATATTAAGGGGAGAAGGAGGGAGCGGAATGAAAAAACGGTGGGCTGCCGGGGCGGCGGGCGGGCTGGCCGGGCTGTGCAACGGGCTGTTTGGCGGCGGCGGTGGCTCGGTGCTGGTGCCGCTGCTTACCCGGCTGTGCGGGCTGAGCCAGCGGCAGGCCTTCGCCACCTCGGTGGCGGTGATTTTTCCCCTGTGTGTGCTGTCGGCGGGCATTTATCTGGCCCGGGGGCGGCTGGACCTGATGGCTGCGGCGCCCTACCTGGCGGGGGGTGCTTTGGGCGGCTGGTTGGGGGGAAAATGGTTCGGCGGGATGAACATGAAATGGCTGCGGCGGCTGTTTGGCCTGCTGCTGATCTATGGAGGAATCCGATGTCTGCTGTGACCCAATGGATTGTGCCCCTGGCGGTGGGGGCGGCTACGGGGGTGCTGTCCGGCTGCGGCGTGGGGGGCGGCACCCTGCTGCTGGTTTATCTGACGGTGTTCGCCGGGGTGGATCAGCACCAGGCCCAGGGGATCAACCTGCTGTATTTTCTGCCGGCGGCGGCGCTGGCCCTGCCCGCCCACTGGAAGGGCGGGCATGTGGCAAAGCCGGTGCTGCTGCCCGCCATCGGGGCGGGGCTGGCGCTGGCGGGGGCGGCGGCCTGGATGGCAACGGCCCTGGATGTGGGGCTGCTGCGCCGGTGCTTCGGCGCCTTTCTGGCGGCGGTGGGGATTTGGGAGCTGTTTGGGAAAAAGGGGGGAGAATAGCGCCCGTTCAGCCTACCTTTTTTACGGGGTTTTCATTGACTGCGTCCCTACTGGATGGTATACTGTATTAGTTTTTAAACTGCTATGGAACTGTGAGGTGCGCCGTTATGTGGGTTTCCGACGGTTGGAAGGATTATGAGCTGATCGACTGCGGCAGGGGGGAAAAGCTGGAGCGCTGGGGGGATCAGCTGCTGGTGCGGCCCGACCCCCAGGCCATCTGGAACACGCCCCGCACCCATCAGGGCTGGAAGCGCAACGCCGGGCGGTATGCCCGCTCCTCCACCGGGGGCGGCCAGTGGCACAACAACTCCATGCCCCAGCGATGGACGGTGGATTACGGCAGCCTCACCTTTAATATCAAGCCCATGAACTTCAAGCACACCGGCCTGTTTCCCGAGCAGGCGGCCAACTGGGACTGGGCGGGGGAGCAGATCCGGAAGGCCGGGCGGCCCATCCGGGTGCTGAACCTGTTTGCCTACACCGGCGGGGCTACCGTGGCCTGCGCCGCCGCGGGGGCCAGTGTGTGCCATGTGGACGCGGCCAGAGGCATGGTGTCCTGGGCCAGGGAGAACGCCGCCTCCTCCCATCTGGAGGAGGCCCCCATCCGCTGGATTGTGGACGACTGTGCCAAGTTTGTGGAGCGGGAGATCCGCCGGGGGCGTACATACGACGCCATTATCATGGACCCCCCCAGCTATGGACGGGGCCCCTCGGGGGAGGTCTGGCGGCTGGAGGAAAACCTGTATCCCTTTGTGGAGCTGGTGTCCGGGGTGCTGTCTGAGGAACCGCTGTTTGTGATCCTCAACTCCTACACCACCGGCCTGGCCCCCTCGGTGCTGACCTATATTCTGGAGACGCTGATTTCCAAAAAGTTCGGCGGGCACACCGTGTCCGATGAGCTGGGCCTGCCGGTGACGGAAAGCGGCCTGGCCCTGCCCTGCGGGGCCACCGGGCGGTGGCTGCGGGGCTGACGGGACGAGATACTTCCAAACAGGGAGGGCATGTGCGTTATCATGAGTAAGCCCATTATTCAAACCGAAAATCTGCATTTTTCCTACGTGACAGCGGAAGGGGTGGCCCCCATTGTGCTGGACGGCGTGGATCTGGCCATTGAGGAGGGCTCCTTTGTGGCCGTCCTGGGCCACAACGGCAGCGGGAAATCCACCCTGGCCAAGCATATGAACGGCATCCTGCTGCCCACCGGGGGCGCGGTTTACGTGGACGGGATGGACACCACCCAGGAGCAGCTGCTGCTGGAGATCCGCCGCACGGTGGGTATGGTGTTCCAGAACCCGGACAACCAGATCGTGGCCAACGTGGTGGAGGAGGATGTGGCCTTTGCCCCGGAGAATCTGGGAGTGCCCCCAGAGGAGATCCGCCGCCGGGTAGACGACGCGTTGAAGGCGGTGGGGATGTACCAGTTCCGGGAGCACGCCCCCCATCTGCTGTCCGGCGGACAGAAGCAGCGCATCGCCATCGCCGGCGTGATTGCCATGGCCCCCCGGTGCATTGTGCTGGACGAGCCCACCGCCATGCTGGACCCCATCGGCCGGGCGGATGTGCTGCGCACCATCAAGCAGCTGAACCGGGAGCGGGGGGTGACGGTGGTGCTGATTACTCACCACATGGACGAGGCCGCCCAGGCTGACCGGCTGGTGGTTATGGCCAAGGGCAAAGTGATTGCCGACGGCACCCCCAAGGAGGTCTTTCGGGATGTGGAGGGCCTGAAGGCAGTGGGCCTGACGGTGCCCGACACCACCCAGCTGCTGTGGGAGCTGCGGCAGGCGGGGCTGGAGGTCCCTCTGGACGCCCTCAGCGATGAGGAATGCGCTCAGGCGCTGAAGGCGCTGCTGACCCGGTAAAACCCTTTGGGCGTGATCCCCCTGGGGGACATGCACCACGAAGAAAAAGGACGGAATTGCAATATGCAGCCCATTCTGGAAACCAAAAAGCTATCACATGTCTACTCCGCCGGCACGCCCTTTGAACGGGGCGCCCTGCTGGATGTGGACTTTACCGCATACCCCGGGGAATACCTGGGGATTATCGGACATACCGGATCGGGGAAATCCACCCTGATCCAGCATCTCAACGGCCTGCTCAAGCCCACCGGGGGCCAGGTGCTGTTCCAGGGGGAGGACATCTGGGCCAGCCCTGCCGCCACCCGACAGACCCGGTTCCAGGTGGGGCTGGTGTTCCAGTACCCGGAGTACCAGCTGTTTGAGGAGACGGTTTACAAGGATATCGCCTTCGGCCCGAGAAATATGGGGCTGGAGGAAGGGGAGATTGACCGCCGGGTGCGCCAGGCCGCCGGCTTTGTGGGCCTGCGGGAGGAGCAGCTGGAGAAATCCCCCTTTGAGCTGTCCGGCGGGCAGAAGCGCCGGGTGGCCATCGCCGGGGTGATTGCCATGGAGCCCAAGGTGCTGATTCTGGACGAGCCCACCGCCGGTCTGGACCCGGTGGGTGTGGAGTCCATCCTGGGCAACATCCGGGACTATCACCAGGCCCACAACGCCACCATCATCCTGGTCTCCCACTCCATGGAGGAGGTGGCCCGGACCGTGGATCGCCTGGTGGTGGTCAACGACGGCGTTATCCCCTACCAAGGGACGCCCAGCGAGGTGTTCCGCCATGGGCCGGAGCTGGAGGCCATGGGCCTGGGCGTGCCCCAGATGACCCGGGTGTTCAACCGCCTGCGGGCCATGGGCGTGGACGTGGGCCGGTCGGTGTATACCATCCAGCAGGCCAAGCAGGCCGTGCTGGACGCCATGGCGGGAAAGGGGGCGGAGTAATATGGCATTGAAGGATATTACCCTGGGCCAGTATTTCCCCGGTACCTCCTTCCTCCACCGGCTGGACCCCAGGACAAAGCTGATTGCCGTCACCCTGTACATCGTCGCCCTGTTTCTGGCCGACTGGTTTGTGACCTACGGGCTGCTGTTCCTGCTGCTGGCCCTGGCGGTCCGGATCTCCCGGGTGCCCCTCAAGTCCCTGGTGGGGGGCATGAAGCCGGTGGTGTTCATTTTGGTGTTCACCGCCCTGATAAACCTGTTTTATACCCCAGGGGAGACGGTGCTGGTGAAGGTTTGGGTGCTCACCGTGACCCTGGAGGGCGTGCTCAGCGCCTTTTTCATGGTGGCCCGGATTCTGATGCTCATTGCGGGCACCTTCCTGCTGACCTATACCACCTCTCCCATCCTGCTGACCGACGGGATGGAGTCCCTGCTGGGGCCGCTGAAGGCCGTCCATGTGCCGGTACACGAGCTGTCCATGATGATGTCCATCGCCCTGCGGTTCATCCCCACCCTGATTGAGGAGACGGACAAGATCATGTCCGCCCAGCGGGCCCGGGGCGCCGACTTTGAAACCGGCGGGCTGATCCGCCGGGCCAAGGCTATGGTGCCCCTGCTGGTGCCCCTGTTTATCTCCGCCTTCCGCCGGGCCGACGAGCTGGCGGTGGCTATGGAGTGCCGCTGCTACCACGGCGGGGAGGGCCGCACCCGGATGCGCCGGCTGCAGTACCAGGGGAGTGACTGGATGACGCTGGGGCTGATGGTTGTGGTGACTGTGCTGGTGGGCGTGCTGGGCCGGATGGGCTGGTAAGCTGCCGGAGTTATGAAGAAAACAGGAGAACCCATGGAACGTAACATTGCCCTGAAACTGATGTATAACGGCACCGCCTATCACGGATGGCAGGTGCAGAAGAACGCCGTCACCGTGGCTGAGACCCTGGAAAGGGCCCTGGCCACGGTGGTGTGCCACCCGGTGAAATGCACCGGGGCGGGGCGCACCGACGCGGGGGTGCACGCGGAGACCTACATCGCCAACTTCCGCACCACCTCCGCCATCCCCTGCGACCGCATTCCCCTGGCGGTGAATACCCGGCTGCCCCGGGACATTGTGGTGGTGAAGGCCACCCAGGTGCCCATGGAATTCAACGCCATCGGCTCCTGCCGGAAGAAGGAATATACATACCGGATCTATAACTCCCGCCTGGGCAACCCCTTTTATGTGGATCGGGCCTGGTTCTACCCCCGGCGGCTGGATGAGGAGCTCATGCAGCGGGCGGCCAGCCAGTTTGTGGGTACCCACGATTTCCGGGCGGTGCGCTCTGTGGGGACGGAAACCAAGACCACGGTGCGGACGGTGCATTATTTCAACGTCCTTCGCCGGGGGGATTTGATAGAGTGTAGTGTGTGCGCCAACGGCTTTTTGTATAACATGGTGCGTGCCATGGTGGGTACCATCGTCTACGCCGCCGACGGGAAGCTGGACTACCGGGACATCCCCGCCATCCTGGAGTCGGGCAACCGGACGCTGGCCGGCCCCACCGTCCCGCCTGGTGGGCTGTACATGACCCAGCTTTGGTACGATGAGGATGTGCTGTAGCGCCACAGACCGGAAAGAGGAAACGCCATGAAGAGAGAAGAAAAGCAACCCATTCTGCTGCGGGTGCTGGCCCTGCTGCTCACCGCGGCTTTGCTGCTGGGGGCCCTGGTGCTGGTGGTCTACCGGGACAAGTTCAATCTGGACGCCCTGCGCCGCTGGATGGAGTACCGGGACCTGAAAACCGGCGAGACCGGGACGGTGGAGCCCTTCAGCCACGCAGGCGGTGACCGGGCCTCCTTTGCCTATCTGGACAACGGAATCCTCGCCGCCTCCCAGTCAGGGGAGTGGTACTACTCCTTTTCCGGGGAGCAGTACGCCCAGCAGGTCATCAGCCTGGAACGGCCGGTGGTGCACGCCGCGGGGGACACCGGGGTGGTGTATGATGTGGGCGGGGATCACCTGTCCGTCTACCGGGGCATTGAGCGGGTGTTCCAGCTGGAGAATGTCAAGCCGGGGGTGGAGGTGCTCTCCGCCCGGGTCAACGACAGCGGTTGGCTGGCGCTGACGGCCCAGGAGAGCGGCTTCAAGGGCAGCGTCACCGTCTACGACAGCAGCTATGAGAAGGAGATCATCAAGGTCAACCTGTCCAGCACCTTCATTGTGGACGCGGCCATCTCCCCGGACTGCAAAACCGTGGCTGTGGTCACCCTGGGCCAGTCGGGGGGCAGCTTCCAAAGCCAGGTCCGCTTCTACCACGTGAATGAGAGGGAGCCCTACACCGTGGTGTCCCTGGGCAACGGGATGCCCCTGGACCTGGACTATGAGGACGGGGCTTTGTGGGTGCTGTGGGAAAGCGGCCTGACCGTGGTGGACCCCAACGGCGGGGAGAGCAGCCAATATTCCTTTGGCCGGAACTATTTGAAGGGATGCAGCCTGGGGGGCGACGGCTTTGCAGTGGTGCTGCTGGGCCGCTACCGGGAGGGTTCGGCCAACCAGGTGGTTACGGTGGACGCCGCCGGGCAGGAGCTGGGCAGCCAGACCTTCAACTCCGGTGTGCTGGCGGTGGACGGCGCGGGCCGGTACGCCGGCGTGCTGGCCGGAGATACGCTGTCCATCTTTACCAGGGATTTTACCCCATACAGCACCCTGGAGGATACCCAGAACGCCCGGTACCTCTCCATGACGGAAACGGGGGCGGCGGTGCTGGCAAACGCCCAGCAGGTGTGGATGTACCTGCCTGGCTGACGGCAGCGGAAAGGAGATACAATGAGCGCCATTTTCTTTGACCTTTTGATTGCAGTTGTTTTGCTGGTGGCTGTGATACGGGGCTGCCAGAAGGGCCTCGTGCTCACCCTGTGCGGTATGTTGGCCGTGTTTGTGGCCTTCTTCGGGGCCCTGGTGCTGTCCAACACCCTGGCTGAGCCGGTGAGCCACGCGGTGCGCCCGGTGGTGGAGCAGAGCATCTCCGCCGCTTTGGAGGACGCCCTGGAGGAGCAGGGCTGGACCATGGAGCAGCCGGACCCCGCCGGCAGCCAGCCGGAAACCGATATCGCCGACCAGTTTTCCATGGACCAGCTGCTGGAGCTGCTGCAGGACAATCCCCTGGTGTCCGGCTTCGTCCAGTCTGTCCATGAGGCAGTAGGCCAGGGGGTGCTGGAGGTAACCACCAGCGCGGCCCAGGCTTTGGCGGCCTATATCGCCCGGGAGATCACCCGTATGGTGCTGTTTGTCATCGGCTTTGTGCTGGTGCTGGTGGCCTGGACGCTGCTGAGCCGGGCGCTGGACCTGGCCTGCCGCCTGCCGGTGCTGTATACGGTCAACCGCTGGGCCGGCGGCGCGGCCGGCCTGGTTCGGGGCGGCGTGGTGCTGTTCATTGCCTGCTGGCTGCTGCGGTCGGTGCTGCCCCAGCAGGCGGTGGAGCAGTCGGTGCTGCTGCGCTGGTTCTGCACCACCAATCCCATCGCCCTGGTGGTTTCATTCTTTTGAACATTCATGACCAGTTCATAATTATGGTGTACGGTATACCCTGTACTCTCCAGAAAGGAGTTGATTGCTATGCAGCCAATGCTGTGCAGCCGCTGTAAGAAAAATATGGCGGTGGTGTTTATCACAAAGCTGGAGGGCGGCGAGACGAAAAACGAGGGTTTGTGCCTGAAATGCGCCCGGCAGATGGGCTTGAAGCCCATTGACGATATGATGCAGAAAATGGGGATTTCCGACGAGGAGCTGGAAGGGCTGGCCAATGAGATGGCCACCGCCCTCAGTGATCCCCAGACCCTGGAGGGCCTGATCCCCAAGGAGGACGACCAGGGAGAGGAGGACGACGGGCGCACCGCCACCTTCCCCTTCCTCAGCCAGCTGTTCAACGGCGGCCCCGGCGGCGGGAACCCCCAGCCGGCCCAGGAGGATAAGAACCAGGAAAAGCCCGGCCCCGGCAAGGGAAAGGGAGACCGGAAGCGGAAATTCCTGGACAGTTACTGCATCCCCCTGAGCAAACGGGCCCGGGAGGGCAAGCTGGACGCCCTGATCGGCCGGGACCGGGAGCTGGAGCGGGTGATCCAGATTCTCAACCGGCGGCAGAAGAACAACCCCTGCCTGATCGGCGAGCCCGGCGTGGGCAAGACCGCCATCGCCGAGGGCCTGGCCGCCAAAATTGCCAAGGGGGATGTGCCCTACAAGCTGAAGGACAAGGAGGTCTATCTGCTGGACCTCACCGCCCTGGTGGCGGGCACCCAGTTCCGCGGGCAGTTTGAAAGCCGGATGAAGGGGCTGATCGAGGAGATCACCAAGCTGGGAAATATCATCCTGGTCATTGACGAGGTACACAATATTGTGGGCGCCGGGGACGCGGAGGGCTCTATGAACGCCGCCAACATCCTCAAGCCTGCCCTCAGCCGGGGGGAGCTGCAGGTAATCGGCGCCACCACCCTCAACGAGTACCGCAAGCACATTGAAAAGGACACCGCTCTGGAGCGCCGGTTCCAGCCGGTGGTGGTGGAGGAGCCCTCCATTGACGACAGCGTGGCTATCCTGGAGGGCATTGCCCCCTACTATGAGGCCTATCACCAGGTGGAAATTCCCCCTGAGATGTGCCGCCTGGCGGTGACCATGAGCGAGCGGTATATCACCGACCGGTATCTGCCGGACAAGGCCATCGACCTGATTGACGAGGCCTGCTCCAATGTGAACCTGAAAAACAAGTCCCTGGCCCGGCAGGCGGAGATTGCCAAGGAGCTGGCCGACCTGGAGAAGGAAAAGGAGGTCATGATGACCAACGATTCCGAACAGGCCTACGCCCGTCTGGCCACCATCCGCAGCATGGAGCTGCGGCTGGAGGCGGAGCAGCAGCAGCTGGGGGGCCAGGCTTACCCCAAGCTGGAGGCGGAGCACCTGGCCAACGTCATCGAGTTGTGGACCAATATCCCCGCCAGCCAGATCCGGGAGCAGGAATTTGAACGCCTGGCCAAGCTGGAGGACCGGCTGAAGCTGCACATCATCGGCCAGGATGAGGCGGTTGCCGCCGTGGCCGCCGCCATCCGCCGCGGCCGGGTGGGCATCAGCCCCAAGCGTAAGCCGGTGTCCTTCCTCTTTGTGGGGCCCACCGGCGTGGGCAAGACGGAGCTGGTCAAGCAGCTGGCCCAGGATCTGTTCAACGTGCCGGAGGCCCTGATCCGGCTGGACATGTCCGAGTTCATGGAAAAGCACGCCGTGTCCCGGATCATCGGCTCCCCTCCCGGCTATGTGGGCTATGACGAGGCGGGCCAGCTGACGGAGAAGATCCGCCGCAAGCCCTACTCTGTGGTGCTTTTCGATGAGATTGAAAAGGCCCATCCCGATGTGCTCAACATCCTCCTCCAGATTTTGGACGACGGCCACATCACCGACGCCCATGGCCGGAAGGTGAACTTTGAAAACACTGTCATTGTGATGACCTCCAACGCCGGCAGCGGCTCCAAGGTGGGGTCGGTGGGCTTCAACCGCACGGTGGATGAGCAGGGGAAGGAGCGGGCCATGAAGGCGCTGCAGGATTTCCTGCGGCCGGAGTTTTTGAACCGCATCGACGAGATTGTCTACTTCCACCAGCTGACGGAGGACAATTTCCGGGCCATCGCCGCCCTGATGCTGGGTGAGCTGAAGGATTCCATGGCCCAGAAGGGGATTACCCTGGACTGGGGGGACAGCCTGGTGGACTACCTGGTGAAAAAGTCCTTCTCGCCCACCTACGGGGCCCGGAATCTGCGCAGGCTCATCCAGAAGGAGCTGGAGGACGCCATCGCCCTGGAGATGATCCAGCGTTACAGCGCCCCCCTCCATCATATCCATGCGGAGGTCAGCGACGACAAGCTGGAACTGACGTCGGAATAACCATCCAAATCCCAACCGCCGCCGGAACGGTCTGACCGTTCCGGCGGCGGTTTTTATCCCTCCAGCAGGGGCGGCAGCCGGTTTTGATGGCGCCGCCCCTGGTAGAGGATGTCGTGGAGAATGCACGCGTCCACGTCCTGGAGATGGCGACAAAATCCCGGGCGGTCAGGCTGGCCTCCCTTACAGGCGGGGGAATGTGACGGGAGAATTTTCTCCGCCACCCGTTGACAAAGGGAAAAAGCTGTGATACAGTCAACAATACTGTGAGGAAGAGGAGAAGTAAGCCGCCGCTTTCCTGCCAAGAGAGCCCCCAGGCCGGTGTGATGGGGGAGAGGAGCGTCGGACGAATACACCTTGGAGCAGCCGCCTGAACGGCCCATGGCCCAGTAGGGGACAGGTCGGGAGCGCCCGTTACCGCGCCGGAGTGGATGCACTCCATGAGGCGTCCGCCGTGAGGCGGCCGCGAACCAGAGGTGGTACCGCATGTTTATGCCCTCTGTCCGGTGATGCCGGGCAGGGGGCGTTTTGCATGATTGAGAAGGGGGCGGCAGTGTGACAAGAAGGACGGGCACCATAATGGTTGCCATCTCGGCTGTGCTGTACAGCATCGGCGGACTGTGCATGAAGGTGATTCCCTGGAGCGGCATGTCCATTAACGGCGGCCGCACAGCCATCGCCGTGGTGGTGGTGGGACTATACCTGCTCATCATCAAACACCCGGTCCGGTTGAACCGCTGGATTTTCCTTGGGGCTTTGTGCATTTTCGGCGCCCATGCCCTGTATGCCATCGCCAACAAGATGACCACGGCGGCAAATGCCATCATCCTGCAATTTACCGCCCCGGTTTTTGTGCTGCTGTTTTCCGCCCTGTTCCTCCACAAAAGGCCGGGGAAGGTGGATTACATCGCCTGCGCGGTGGTGTTTGGAGGGATTATCTTCTGCTTTGTGGACAGCCTGGAGATGGGCAATACCCTGGGCGACCTGGTGGCGCTGCTGTCGGGGGTGGCCTATGCCGGCGTGTTCCTGATGCGGGAGATGCCGGACAGCGACGCCATCTCCTCCGTGTTCTGGGGGGACCTGATCTGCGCGGTGACCGGGCTGCCATTCCTGTTTCAGGAGACGCAGTTCCCCCGGGAGGCCATCATCAGCCTGGTGGTGCTGGGCGTGTTCCAGGTGGCCCTGGCCTATATCCTGCTGACCGCCGGCCTGGCGGTGACCCCGCCGGTGACCGCCTGCCTGATTTCCGGTATCGAGCCCATTCTCAACCCCATCCTGGTGGCCCTGTTCTACCGGGAGACGGTGGGGCCCTACGCCCTGGTGGGCGCCGCCATTGTGATTATCGGCGTGGTGGGCTATAACCTGATGCAAATACGGCAACCACATTCAGAAGAAAAAGGAGAGCTTGCAAAATGACCTGTTATGAAGAATTGAAGGCCCGGGGCCTGATTGCCCAGGTGACCAACGAGGAGGAAATCTCCAAGATGATTAACGAGGGCAAGGCGGTGTTCTACATCGGCTTTGACCCCACCGCCGATTCCCTCCACGTGGGGCACTTTATGGCCCTGTGCCTGATGAAGCGCCTGCAGATGGCGGGCAACCGGCCCATCGCTCTCATCGGCGGCGGCACCGGCATGGTGGGCGACCCCTCCGGCCGGACGGATATGCGTGCTTCAAAAAGCAGATGGAGCGGTTCATCGAGTTCGGCGAGGGCAAGGCCATGATGCTCAACAACGCCGACTGGCTGATGAAGCTGAACTATATCGAGGTGCTGCGGGACGTGGGCGCCTGCTTCTCCGTGAACAACATGCTCCGGGCCAAGTGCTATGAGCAGCGGATGGAGAAGGGGCTGAGCTTCCTGGAGTTTAACTACATGATTATGCAGTCCTACGACTTCTACTACCTCTTCCAGCACTACGGCTGCAACATGCAGTTCGGCGGCGACGACCAGTGGAGCAACATGCTGGGCGGCACCGAGCTGATCCGCCGGAAGCTGGGCAAGGACGCCCACGCCATGACCATCACCCTGCTGCTCAACTCCGAGGGCAAGAAGATGGGCAAGACCGCCAAGGGCGCCGTGTGGCTGGACCCCAACAAGACCAGCCCCTATGAGTTCTACCAGTATTGGCGCAACGTGGGGGATGACGACGTGCTCAAGTGCCTGCGGATGCTCACCTTCCTGCCTCTGGAGCAGATTGACGAGATGGACAGGTGGGAGGGCAGCCAGCTGAACACCGCCAAGGAGATCCTGGCCTACGAGCTGACCAAGCTGGTGCACGGCCAGGAGGAGGCGGAGAAGGCCCAGGCTGCCGCCAAGGCCCTGTTTGTGGGCGGCGGCGACATGTCCAACGTGCCCGCCACCACCCTGACCCAGGACGACCTCACCGACGGGGCCATCGGTATTCTGGATTTGATGGTCAAGTGCAAGCTGGCCCCCTCCAAGAAGGAGGCCCGCCGCCTGGTGGAGCAGGGCGGCGTGGAGGCCAACGGCGAGAAGGTGGCTGCCGCCACGGTGTCCTACACCGCCGCCGATTTCCAGGGGGAAGGCCTGATGCTGAAAAAGGGCAAAAAGGTGTTCCATCGGGTGCAGATGTAACCATACGACGCAAAATAAGGCCCGCCATCTGAACGGATGGCGGGCCTTATTTTGCGGAAATTCAGCTTTTGTTCTGCGCCAGCAGCACCTGGTCCTGGCGCAGGTATTCCCGGGCGTACCGCCCGGGGGAGGTGCCGGTGAGGTGGCCGAAGGTTCGGATGAAGTGGGAGTTGTCCGCAAAGCCGGACATCTCCCCCGCCTGCTGGACGCTGACCCCCTCCTTCAGCAGCTGGCGGGCTCTCAGCACCCGGCTGTAGATGATGTACTCCATCACGGAAAAGCCGGTGGCGGATTTGAAGATCCGGCAGAGGTAGTGCTTGCTGAGGAAGAACTGGCTGGCAATCTGGTCCAGGCTGAGGGGCTCGGACAGGTTGTCCCGGATGTAGTCCAGGATGGGGGCCACCCGGAGGAAATCCTTGTTGGGCACAGCCTCGCCGGCGGTGGCCACGTTGAGGATGGGGGCCACCTGCATCAGCAGCTCCAGCAGGGACATGGTCTGGCGGATATCGCTGCCGAAGCTGCCGTCGTTCTTGTTCCGCTCCAGCGCCTGGAAATGCTCAATCAGGGCGATCATCTGCTCATTGTTCATCTCAGAGCGGAGGAAGCTCTGCTTGGTGAACTGGAGAAAATCGGTCTGGGGCGTGGACAGCTCCGACAGGGCGGGGCGGCTGATGTGCAGAACATAGCGGGCGTGGAAGCCGCTGGCCATGGTGCGGTGGAGGGTATTTTCCCCGATGAGGTACAGCGTCCCCCGGCGGAGCGGGTAGACCTGGTCGTTGACAAAGATGTTTCCCGGGCTGGTGAGGGGGAGCAGAAGCTCGTAATAATCATGAAAATGCAGCCGGCTCATGCTCCAGGTGTCATTGTGGTTAAGCTGGAGATGAAAATCCACCTGATTCATAGGACAGACCTCCTGAAGAACGCATGGGAGAGGTTTTTTTCGTGCAAAACGCACGGGAAATGCTTGTGTAAATCTCTCGTCTATGGTATTATAGCATGGGAAGCGAATATGTGCAAACTTTTTGCCAAATTCCCCAAAGACCTTTTGCAGATGTTGTGATACACTGGCAGACGATGGAAGGCTGGCGCCCATGGTGCGGGCCTCGGCCCTCCCCACAACAAGCAGGACCAAACCATCAAGATAGAAATGCGTAATGGGGGTTTTTAACATGAACAAAGTTTACACCTTGCACGACGCGGTGGCCAAGTTCGTAGAGAATGGAGACTGCATCTCCTTCGGCGGCTTCACCACCAACCGCAAGCCCTACGCGGCGGTCTATGAGATCCTCCGCCAGGGCCAGAAGGACTTCACCGTTTGGGCCGGCCCCGCCGGCGGCGACTGGGATATGCTCATCGGCGAGAAGCGGGTGAAGGCCTACATCAACTGCTACACCGCCAACTCCGGCTACACCAACGTCTCCCGCCGCTTCCGCGCCGCCATCGAGAAGGGTGAGCTGACCTATGAGGACTATTCCCAGGACGTGCTCATGCTGCAGCTGCACGCCGCTTCCCTGGGCCTGCCCTTCCTGCCTGTGCGCCTGATGCAGGGCTCCGGCCTGATGAAGTATTGGGGCATCAGCGAGGAGCAGCGCAAGACCCTGGACAAGGTGGACGACCTGAAGTGCGTGGAGGTCGACAACCCCTTCAATCCCGGCGAGAAGGTCGTGGCCGTGCCTGTGCCCAAGCTGGACACCGCCATCATCCATGTGCAGAAGGCCTCTCCCGACGGCACCTGCATCATCGAGGGCGATGAGTTCCACGATGTTGACATCGCCGTGGCCGCCCGCAAAGTGATTGTCACCTGCGAGGATCTGGTCAGCGATGAGTACATCCGCCGCGATCCCACTCTGACCCGGATCTTCGGCCAGTGCGTGGACGCTGTGGTCCACTGCCCCTACGGCGCCTGGCCTTCCCAGTGCTACAACTACTATGACAACGACTCCCACGCCCTGAAGGAGTACGACAAGGCCTCCAAGTATCAGGACGCCGAGGACGCCAAGGCCCAGCTGGCCAAGGCTGCCGCCAAGGCCGAGAAGGCCGCCGCCGCCAAGCCCGAGGACGCCAAGCTGGCCGAGGCTGCCGCCAAGGCCAAGAAGGCTGCTGACGACGCCGCTGCCGGTGTTGCCATCCCCGAGACCTTCCAGGATTACCTCGAGAAGTGGGTCTACAGCGTGAAGGATCACGACGAGCTGCTGGACAAGGTGGGCGGTGCCCAGCTGATGCGGCTGAAGAACGAGCCCCATCTGGGTTATTCCACCAGACACTAAGAGTTGGGAGGTACATAACAATGGCTGATTATACGAATTACACCAAGCAGGAGATGCAGGCTTACGCCATCGCTAAAAACATCAAGGAGAACCAGATCGTTATCGTGGGCACCGGCCTTCCCCTGATCGGCGCTTCCCTGGCCAAGCGGGCTGTTTGCCCCTCCTGCCATCCCATCGTGGAGAGCGGCCTGATGGACTGCTCCCCTGTGGAGGTGCCCCGCTCCGTGGGTGACAACCGCTTCATGGCCCACTGCGCCGTGCAGTGGCCCAACGTCCGCTTCATCGGCTTTGAGGCCAATGAGTGGCTCCACGATGCCGACCGTCTGGTGGCCTTCATCGGCGGCGCCCAGATCGACCCCTACGGCAACGTGAACTCCACCTGCATCTACGGCAAGGGCGACTATGTCAAGCCCCAGACCCGGTTCACCGGTTCCGGCGGCGCCAACGGCATCGCCACCTACTGCAACACCATCATCATGATGCAGCACCAGAAGCGCCGCTTCATGGAGAAAATCGACTACATCACCTCCTGCGGCTGGATGGACGGCCCCGGCGGCCGTGAGAAGGTGGGCCTGCCCGGCAACCGCGGCCCCCAGATGGTGGTTACTGACCTGGGCATCATGAAGTTTGACGAAGAGACCAAGCGGATGTACCTGGCCTATTACTATCCGTTCTCCAGCCCCGAGATGGTTCAGGAGAACACCGGGTTTGAGGTGGACGTGTCCCGCGCCCAGCTGATGGAAGGCCCCGGCCCCGACATCATCAAGCTCATCCGGGAGGAGATCGACCCCGGCCAGGCCTTCATCAAGGTTCCCAAGGCGTAAAAAAGACCAATTCACAGCCCGCGGACGGGGCCGACGGCCCCCGCCTCCTCCCGCACCGGTGCGGGAGGAGGCGCCGTGGAAGCTGTGACAAATTAGTAAGGAGGAGTTTACATTGGGTAACTATTCTATGCCCCGATACTTCCAGAACATGCCCACCGTGGGCAAGGCCGTCCGCCCCAACCCCGAGAACGTGGCTGAGCTGAAGGCCGTGGAGGAGGACATCCACACCAAGATCGTCGACGCCCTGTCCAACGGCAAGAAGGACGAGGATATGAACGCCAAGGGCCAGCTGACCGCCATGCAGCGCGTGTCCCTGCTGGTCGATCCCGGCACCTGGTGCCCCCTGAACAGCCTGTACAATCCCCAGGACAACAAGACCGGCTCCACCTCCGTCATCAAGGGCCTGGGCCGCGTCAACGGCAAGTGGTGCGTCATCATCGCTTCCGATAACAAGAAGCACGCCGGCACCTGGGTGCCCGGCCAGGCTGACAACCTGCTCCGGGGCAGCGACACCGCCAAGCGGCTGCGTATCCCCCTGATCTATCTGCTGGAGTGCGCCGGCGTGGAGCTGGACCAGCAGGAGAAGGTGTACCCCAACCGTCGCGGCGGCGGCACCCCCTTCTATCGCAACTCCGAGCTCAACCAGATGGGCATCCCCGTTATCGTGGGCATCCACGGCACCAACCCCGCCGGCGGCGGCTATCACTCCATCAGCCCCACCATCCTGGTTGCCCATGAGAAGGCCAACATGGCCGTGGGCGGCGCCGGCATCGTGGGCGGCATGAATCCCAAGCCCCATGTGGACATGGAGGCCGCTCTGGCCCAGATCGAGGCCACCAAGGGCCTGCGGGCCGATCCTCCCGGATCTGTCTCCATCCACTTCGGCCAGACCGGCTTCTTCCGTGAGGTGTACACCACCCAGGAGGGCGTCATCGAGGGCATTAAGAAGTATGTGGATATGCTGCCCAGCTACGACCTGGAGTTCTTCCGTGTGGACGTGCCCCAGTCTCCCGCCATGTCCGACGTGGAGCTGTACGACCTGGTGCTGAACAACAAGAACCGTCCCTACGACATGTATTCCGTCCTGGGCCGCCTGTTCGACGGCAGCCAGTTCATGGAGTACAAGAAGGGCTACGGCCCCGAGATGATTACCGGCCTGGCCAAGCTGGACGGCCTTCTGGTGGGTGTTGTGGCCAACCAGCAGGGCGTGTTCCCCAACTACCCTGAGTACAAGGTGGAGAAGTACGGCCAGTCCATGGGCGCCGGCGGCAAGCTGTATCGCCAGGGCCTGATTAAGATGAACGAGTTTGTCACCCTCTGCGCCCGTGACCGCATCCCCATGGTGTGGATTCAGGATACCACCGGCATCGACGTGGGCGATGACGCCGAGGTCGCCGAGCTGCTGGGCCTGGGCCAGTCCCTGATCTACTCCATCCAGAGCAGCAACCTGCCCATGATGGAGATCACCCTGCGCCGCGGCACCGCCGCTGCCCACTACGTGCTGGGCGGGCCTCAGGGCAACGACAACAACGCCTTCTCTCTGGGCACTGCCGCCACTGAGATCAACGTCATGAACGGCAAGACCGCTGCCAACGCCATGTACACCGGCCGCCTGGCCAAGGATCAGAAGGCTGGCAAGGATCTGCAGCCCACCATCGACAAGATGAACGCGCTGATCGACGACTACGACCACAAGTCCAAGCCCTTCTTCTGCGCCAAGGCCGGCCTGGTGGACGAGGTTGTGGATATGCCCATGATGCGCAACTACATGGTGGCCTTCGCTGACGCATGCTACCAGAATCCCGAGTCCATCTGCCCCTTCCATCAGATGCTCCTGCCCCGCACCATCCGGGATTTCGACACCTTCAAGAAGTAAACATAACGCTGTGTGATCCGGGCGCGGGGAGCCACTCCACGCGCCCGGCTTACCAACTAGATTGACCATGGACGGAGAAACGTAACGTATGAGTATTTTTACCTTAGGCATTGATATCGGCTCCACCGCGTCCAAGTGCGTCATGCTGGCCGACGGCAAAGAGATCGTCAGCAAGTCCCTGGTGGCGGTGGGCGCGGGTACCAGCGGGCCCCAGCGGGCCATCTCCCAGGTACTGGAGAGCGTGGGAAAGACCAAGGAGGACATGGCCTATGTGCTGGCCACCGGCTACGGCCGCAACTCCCTGGAAAACATCGCCGACCACCAGATGAGTGAGCTGAGCTGCCATGCCAAGGGCGCCAGCTTCCTGTTCCCCGGCGTCCACACTGTGGTGGACATCGGAGGCCAGGACGTGAAGGTGCTCCAGATTGAAAACGGCGTGATGACCAACTTCGTGATGAACGACAAGTGCGCCGCCGGTACCGGCCGGTTCCTGGACGTGATGGCCCGGGTGCTGGAGGTAAAGGTGGAGGACCTGGGCATGCTGGGCGCTCAGTCCACCAAAAATGTGGCCATCAGCTCTACCTGCACCGTCTTTGCGGAGAGCGAGGTTATCAGCCAGCTGGCCCAGGAGACGGATAAGCGGGATATCATCAACGGTATCCACCATTCCGTGGCCGCCCGCGTGGCCGGCCTGGCCCACCGGGTGGGCGTGCGTGACCTGGTGGTCATGACCGGCGGCGTGGCGCAAAACTCCGGCGTGGTCAAGGCACTGGAGGAGGAGCTGGGTCATACCATCCACACTTCCCCTCTGACGCAGTATAACGGCGCTCTGGGAGCGGCCCTGTTCGCTTATCAGAGATACCAGAAGCAGCAGGCCTGATCCGGTCTGCCTCAACCCCATTTCAAATTTAGTAGGGAGGAAATACCAATGGCAAAAACTGTGAGTCCCGGCGTCCTGGCGCTTCGCAAGGTCGTTGAGGACGTATATGCCGATGCCCGTGAGGCCAAGAAGCAGGGCAAGCTGGTGGGCTGGTCCAGCTCCAAGTTCCCTTGTGAGCTGGCTGAGGCTTTTGATCTGAACGTGATGTACCCCGAGAACCAGGCTGCCGGCATCGCCGCCAACCGGGACGGCGAGATCATGTGTAAGGCCGCCGAGGATCTGGGCTTCGACAACGATATCTGCGGCTACGCCCGCATCAGCCTGGCCTATGCCGCCGGCAAGCGCGCGTCCCGGAAGTTTGACCCCGAGACCCTGGAGTTCATCATCGACCCCGCCAGCGGCCGTCCCCTGAAGGACGAGAACGGCAAGGTGGTTATTGATCCCGAGACCGGCAAGCCCAAGAAAGATCCCAAGACCATGCAGCCCTACACCGTGCTGGATGATATCCATGAGATCGAGGCGCTGCCCGAGACCACCGAGAAGGAAATCGCCTACAAGAACTTCCGCCGTGAGGCCATCAAGCCTTACCGCCAGATGCGGATGCCCCAGCCTGACTTCGTGCTGTGCTGCAACAACATCTGCAACTGCATGACCAAGTGGTATGAGAACATCGCCCGCATGTGCAACATCCCCCTGATCATGATCGACATCCCCTACAACAACACCGTGGAGGTCCACGACACCAACGTGGCCTACGTCCGGGCTCAGTTTGACGCCGCCATCCATCAGCTGGAGCAGATCACCGGCAAGAAGTTCGACGAGAAGAAGTTCGAGCAGGCCTGCGCCAACGCCAACCGCACCGCCCAGGCCTGGCTGCGGGTGTGCGACTACCTGCAGTATAAGCCCGCCCCCTACAGCGGCTTCGACCTGTTCAACCACATGGCCGACGTGGTGACCGCCCGCGGCAAGGTGGCGGCTGCCGAGGCCTTCGAGCTGCTGGAGAAGGACCTGGAGATTGCCATTAAGGAAGGCACCAGCACCACCCCCTTCCCCGAGAAGTTCCGCGTGATGTTCGAGGGCATCCCCTGCTGGCCCAAGCTGCCCAACCTGTTCAAGCCCCTGAAGGAGCACGGCGTCAACGTCACCGCCGTGGTGTACGCCCCCGCCTTCGGCTTTGTGTATAACGATATGGACGAGATGGCCCGCGCCTACTACAAGGCCCCCAACTCCGTGTGTATCGAGCAGGGCGTGGATTGGCGTGAGGGCATCTGCCGGGACAACAAGGTGGACGGCGTGCTGGTCCACTACAACCGTTCCTGCAAGCCCTGGTCCGGCTACATGGCCGAGATGCAGCGCCGCTTCACCAAGGATCTGGGCGTGCCCTGCGCCGGCTTCGACGGTGACCAGGCCGATCCCCGCAACTTCAACGAGGCCCAGTATGAGACCCGTGTCCAGGGCCTGGTGGAGGCCATGGAGGCAAACAAAGCTTTGAAGGAGGGCGCTGAGAAATGAGCACCGAGGTTTTGCTGAACGAATTTAAGGAAGTTTCTGAGCACCCCTACAAGGTACTGTCCCAGTACAAGAAGGAGGGGAAGAAGGTCATTGGCGTGCTCCCCTACTACGCCCCTGTGGAGCTGGTAGTGGCTGCCGGCATGGTGCCCATGGGCATCTGGGGCAGCAATAAAAAGACCATCGCCATGGCCAAGGAGTATTGCGCCACCTTCTACTGCACCATCGCCCAGCTGGCGCTGGAGATGCTGCTGGATGGCACCCTGGATCAGCTGGACGGCGTGATTACCCCCACCATCTGCGACACCCTGCGCCCCATGAGCCAGAACATCCGCGTGGCTATGAGCGAGAAGCTGCCCTGCATCTTCCTGGCTCATCCCCAGTACCGCAAGCCCGCTTTTGGCCTGCAGTTCACCGTGGATCAGTACATGCATGTGAAGGGCGAGCTGGAGAAGATCGCCGGCGCCCCCATCACCGACGAGGCCCTGCGTGAGGCCATCAAGGTTATGAACGCCAACCGCGCTGCCCGCCGCGCCTTCGTGAAGCTGGCCAGCGAGCACTGCGACGTGATCTCCGCCGTGAAGCGTTCCCAGGTGCTCCGCGCCGCCTGGTTCATGGAGCCCGCCGCCTACACCGAGAAGCTCAACGCCCTGAACGAGGAGCTGGCCAAGCTGCCTGCCGCCAACTGGAAGGGCAAGAAGATTGTCACCTCCGGCATCATCTGCGACAACCCCAACCTGCTGCAGATCCTGGACGACAACCAGATTGCCATTGCCGCCGACGACGTGGCCCAGGAGTCCCGCTCCTTCCGGGTGGACGCCAGCGAGGAGGGCGATCCCATGATGGCCCTGGCCCAGCAGTTTGCCGACCAGGACTACGACGTGCTGCTGTACGATGAGCACTCCAACCAGAACCGCCGCGGCGAGTACGTGGCCAACCTGGTCAAGGAGAGCGGCGCTCAGGGTCTGGTCCTGTTCATGCAGCAGTTCTGCGACCCCGAGGAGATGGAGTACCCCTACCTGAAGAAGGCCCTGGACGACGCCGGCATCCCCCACATCAAGCTGGGCGTGGATCAGCAGATGCGGGACTTCGGCCAGGCCAGCACCGCCATCCAGGCCTTCGGCGACGTCCTGTAACCAGCGGTTTTCCTGCTGCGGGAAACTGGAAACGCCACCGGAAAATGGTGGGAGAATCTTGACAGATTTCTTGCAAACTGGTAGAATAAACCGAATATCAGCCGCCGTCTGGAGGAACTCTGAAGGACGACAGCTGCGATGCCGCGTCCCAGGCGGGACGCGGCATCGGAAAAATGAAGAAAAGGGGAACATAAGCTATGAATTACAATGTTACCGTGAACGGTAAGGTCTACAACGTCA
>CASFCW010000030.1 GCA_949293165.1 uncultured bacterium | reverse complement strand
AAAATGTGGGCCGATGACAACATCGGCCCACAAAGGTATTTTTCTTCCGTGCTGGGTTTTGGAACCCGATCCAGCATCCCGCGGAGCGAGGTGAAACGCAGTTACACGGGAAGTTCTTTGCCTACTTTCTTTCAAGAAAGCAGGTAGGTTAGGTGAGGGGAACAAGATAATCGGCGGAGACGTAGCCGTTGAACACGCTGCCGGAGGCGTCGGCAAAGAGCACGTGGTACCAGCCCTCCGTGTCATGGTCCAGCACCACCACCCGGTCGCCGTTGCGCAGGCTGGCAATCACCTTGCCCTCCATGCTGGGGGCGGTTCGGACGTTGAGGGTGGTATCCACCACCACCTGGCCCACCGTCTGGGCAGGGCCGCACTGGATGGTGGCGGAGGCGGTCAGCTCGCCCCAGGCGGCGGTAATCACCACGCTGGCGGAGCCGCTGCCGGTGTAGACGTTGGTGACCTCACCGGCCTGGGAGACCACCGCCACGGTGGGATCGCTGGAGCTCCACACCACCGTACCCACATCGTGGGAGCGCCGGGCGGTCAGCTGGAGGGTCTGGGCGGAGGCCAGCTCCCCCTGGGTCACGTCCAGGGTCAGGGTGGCGCCCTCCGGGGGCTGCTCCGGCTGGGGCTCCGGCTGGCTTTGGGGATCATAGGTCATCAGGCGGTAGAGCACCATGGCAAATTCCGCCCGGCTCATCTGCCCTCTGGGGTTGACATTGCCGCCGGTACCGCTGACAAAGCCCATGGAAACCATGGCGGCGGTGTGGGGCTTGGCGTAGTCGGCAATCAGGTCCTTATCCTGGAACTGGTTCAGCGTGGACAGATCGGCGGACGTGTCGGGGATGTCAAACAGGGCCAAAGCCTGGTGAAGGATGGTGAAGGCCTGCTCCCGGGTGATGGCCTGCTTGGGGGCGAACTTGCCCTCGGCCACGCCGGACACCAGTCCCTTGGCGCTGGCCCAGGCCACGGCGTCGGCATAGTAGTCCGTCTCCGCCACATCGGTGAAGGCGGCCTTTTCCGTCACAGCGGGGCGGCCCAGGGCGTTATACACCATGAGCACAAAGTCCCCCCGGCTGATGGCGTTGTCCCGCCCAAACTGGTACTGGGAGATGCCGCTGACCACGCCCTGGCTGTAGCAGTAGCACACCGCCTCATAGGCCCAGTGGTCGGGGGTGACGTCGTTGTGGATGTTCTTCACCGTCACAGGGATGGACTTGGTGATGCCGCCCGCCGTCACCCGGATGGTGCCGCTGACAGACTGGCCGGAGGGGGTAAACACGCCGTCGCTGGTGATGGTGCCCACATTCCCATCCACCGACCACTGGCCCGCCTGGGCCTGGGACCGCAGCGCAGTGTGGCCCCAGTAGGAGCCGGAGAGGGTGAAGGCCGCCTGGTCACAGGCGTCCACCGTCAGCTGGGTGACCTGGCTGGTCTGCCCCTGGCGGGAGACGGTGAGGTCGGACAGCTGGGACACCACATGGATGGTGGCAGTGCCGGAAATGCCCAGGGAGGGGGACTCTATCTTGATTTGGTCGGTGCCGGCGGTGGAGCCGGCGGTGTAGGTGCTGCCGTTGAAGGAGCCCAGCCCCTTCTGGGAGGTGAACTGGGCGTCCGCCACCCGGCTGGTCACCGTATACGCGTTTTCATCCAGGGCGGCCACATCCCCCAGGGTCACCGTGGACCCAGTCAGCACCACCAGTCCGTCCTCCTGGAGCAGCAGCCTGGAGGCCTGGCTCTGCCCCGTCTCCGCCGGCTGCTCCGTAACCAGGAGGATGTAGGTGGCGCAGCCCCGGAGGAAGCCGCCGGAGGGGGAATTGACCACCGTGGCCTTGCTCTGGCCAGGCAGCCGGACGCTCATGGCGGAGGAGCCGCCGCCGTCCAGGTTCACCGTCAGGCCCACGGACAGGCTGGTCTGGCGGCCGTCCACCTCGTAGAAGATCATGGTGCCGTCGGCCTGCACCCCCATGGCGGTGCGGGGGTCCCGGCCGGTGCGGTAGGTCCACTTGCTGCTGTCGGTGATGGCGCCGTTCTGAATCAGGATGTCACCGCAGCCGCTGGCCCAGTCGGCCTGGGACAGCAGCTTGTTGTCACAGCTGGTGGTGATGGTCACCTCATCCCCCACCTGGTAGCTGTTGAACACATCCCAGAAGCCGGACTCATAGGCGGCGGTCATAATATAGTTGTCCTCCCCGATGGGGACGGCGTCCTCCGTCTCAAAGACGTCGGTGACCTCCAGGGTGATCTGGCTGTTGACGGAGAAGATGGTGTCCTGATCCTCCTCCGTCAGCACCATCCGCACCATCCGGCCGTCGGCGGCGTCGGTGCGGGTGGACACGGTGGAAAAGTTCTCATTATAGAGGTACATGCCGCCGCCGGAATCCCGCCACTTGTTGAAGTGGTCGATGTCCACCTGCTGGCCTGTGCGCTGGTTGGTGACGGTGATGGTGATTTCCGGCTGCTGGACCAGCACCATCTCCCCATCCACCACCGCCAGGGCGTTTTGCCCGTCGGGGCTGCTGCGGTACTCCCCCTGCTCCAGGGAGATGCCCAGGGGCACGCCGTTCCAGTCAAAAAAGTCGCTGTTGATGGCGCCCAGGACGTTATAGCCCAGCGTCTGGGCATACTGTACAGCGGTGTTGATATTGGCCGTGCCGTACACCGTCTGGGCGCCCTGGAGCACGATGGGGAACACCTGGCTGTCCGGCTCCAGCTGGATGGCGTGGCTCTCCACCCGGCCGGCGCTGTGGTCGCTGACGGTGTTCACATAGGTAAAGCCCTCAGTCAGGGTCTGACTGGTCTGAATCTTCGTCGTTCCCGCCGTGGCGTAGGCGGCAGGGATGGCAAGGGCAGCGGCGGCGGTCAGGGCCAGCGCCCGTCGCAGCTGCTGCCTGATGGTTTCACTTCGCATAGAATTCTCCTTTGCCTCTGGGATTGATCGGATACCATACCGGCCCCTCTCGGCCGCCGGACACGGTACCATCCATTATAGCAGGCAGTAGACATAAAATCAACGTCTCCCCGTTGGGAATTCCAGTGAATAATATGACAAATTCTCCCCTGAACAGTTGAAAGTACCGATTACTTGGTGTAAAATAAGCAGGTTACATCAAGAAACCGAAAGGAGGGCCCCCCTTGTCCCAAAATCCCCGGCAGGCCACCAAAACCATCAGCGTGGTTATGGCCATCACCCTGATCGGTAAGATCCTTGGCCTGCTCCGCGACCGGATGATGGCGGTGCACTACGGCACCGTAGGCATGGAGGCCAAGGCCTTCTATATCGCCAGCCGAATCCCCCGGGTCTTTTTCGATGTGGTGTTCGCCTCGGCCATCGCGGCCTGCTTTATCCCCGTCTTTACGGAATACGCCGCCAGGAAAGGGAAGGCGGAGGCCTTCCGCTTCGCGGGCAACTTCCTGTCCGTGATGACGCTGCTCTCCGCCCTGCTCACCGTGGCGGGCGTTTTTCTGGCCGGCCCGCTGGTGACCCTGTTTGCCGACGGCTACGATCCCCAGACCGCCGCCCTGGCCGCCGCCCTGACCCGGATGATGTTCCCCACGGTGCTGTTCACCGGGGTGGCCTTCTCCTTTGTGGGCATTCTCCAGGGGATGGACCGCTTCAACATCCCCGCCCTCATCAGCACCGTGTCCAACCTGGTTATCATCGGCTACTTCCTGTTTCTGGACGACCGGTTCGGCGTGTACGGGCTGGCCGCGGCCTACCTGGTGGGCTGGCTGCTCCAGGCCCTGATTCAGGTGCCCTCCCTCATCCGCCTGGGCTTCCGGTGGCGGCCTGATTTCAATTTCCTTTCCGAGGGGATGAAGAAGTCCTTCTCCCTCATGGGGCCGGTGATGGTGTCCACCTGGGTGCAGCCCATCAACCTGACCATCAACACCAAGTTCGGCTCCCACCTGTACGAGGGCGCCGGGGTTTCCGCCATGGAATACTCCACCAACCTGTACCTGGTAATTGCCGGCGTGTTTATCCTTTCTATTACCAACGTGATCTTCCCCAAGCTGTCCCGGCTTACCGCCCAGGACCAGCAGCAGGCCTTTCAGGACACCATCCGCCAGACGGTGCACAGCAGCCTGTTCTTCGTCCTGCCCATGTCGGCGGGACTGATGACCCTGGCCGGGCCCCTGGTCTCCTTCCTGTACGGCGGCGGCGAATTTGACCAGTTCTCCGTGGACATCACTACCCAGGCTCTGGTGTGGGTGTCCCTGGGCATGGCGGGCTACGCCATTCAAAACATCCTCAGCCGGGCCTATTTCGCCCAGCAGGACGGCCGTGCCCCCCTGATTGCCGGCGGGCTGTCCATCCTGGCCAACATCGTCCTGTGCATGGCCCTGACCCAGCCCCTGGGGGTGGCCGGCCTGGCCATCTCCTCCGCCGTGTCCTCCACCGTGTACGCCCTGCTCCTTCTCATCCCCCTCCAGCGCCGGGGCCAGGGGGTATTTACCCCCGCCTTCCTGGCCGACCTGGCAAAAATGCTGCTGTCGGCGGCGGTGATGGCCGTCGCGGTGGTGCTGCTGCGTGCCGGACTGCTCCAGGCGCTGCCCCAGGGGAAGCTGGGGGAGCTGATTACCCTGGGTCTGTGCGCCGGGATCGGCGCCTGTGTGTACTTCATCCTGTCCACCCTGCTGGGGCTGGAGGAGGCGCGGCTTGCCCGCGCCATGGCAAGTCGAATCTGGAAGCGAGGTTAACCCATGGAACAAGTGAAAACCGTATTCCGCGCCAGCCTGTTGTACCGGCTTCTGGCCGCCCTGTGCCTGTGGTTCAGCGGCCAGTGGTGGGGCAGCGGCGTCATTCAGTGGTTCATCCATCCCCCCCTCTCCCTGGAACAGGCCCAGTCGGAGAGCAGCGTGTTCTACCGCCTGTGGCAGCGGCTGCACGGGCTCCTGTGCGGCTTGTACCGGGCGCTGCGGCTGCGGGTCCTGCTTGGGGACAGCATCCTTCGCCAGGGCTGGCTGTTTGCCGGCGCGGCGGCGGTGCTGGCCCCCCTGCTGCCCACCATGGCGGTGCTGGGGCTGGCCCTGCTGGGCTTTGTGTCCCTGCTCATCAACCTGATGGCCCAGCCCGACCGGCAGCTCACCTTCTCCCCGGTCAACCGCTACATCTGGCTGTACGCCGCCCTGTATGCCGCAGGCACCCTTTTCTCCGTCACATTGAGGGGCAGCCTGCTGGGCGGCGTGCTGACGGTGGCCTTCATCCTGTTTGCCATCGTGCTGCAAAACCTGATTGAAACCCGGCGGCAGCTGGACGGGCTCATCTTCTGCATGGTGCTGGCCGGTACTGTGGTGGCCCTGCTGGGCATCTCCCAATATTTCCTGCGCTGGGGTTACCAGTCCGCCGCCTGGGTGGACAGTGATATGTTTGGCGACGCCTTCCGGGTGCCCTCCACCCTGGAAAACCCCAACATGCTGGGCCAGTACCTGATCCTGGCCATCCCTCTGGGCGGGGCCGGGCTGCTCAGCGCCAAAACCTGGGGCGGGCGGCTGTTCTACCTGGCCTGCTGCGGCATTATGGCCGTTTGCATGCTGATGACCCTGTCCCGGGGCGCCTGGCTGGGCCTGCTGTTTGCCGGGTTCGTCTTTGTGCTGTTCCTCCAGCCCCGGCTGCTGCTGCTCACCCCCATCGCCCTCATCGCACTGTACTTCGTCCTCCCCGATACGATTATCAACCGCTTTGCCAGTATCGGCAACTTGGAGGATCAGTCCACCTCCTACCGGGTCTACATCTGGCTGGCCACCCTGGACATGCTGAAGGATTACTGGCTGTGCGGCATCGGCCCCGGCGAGGCGGCCTTCAACATGGTCTACCCCAAGTACAGCTACAGCGGCATTGTGGCCCCCCACTCCCACAACCTGTTTTTGCAGATCGTCTGTGACGCGGGCATCGTGGCCCTGGTGGTGTTCCTGCTGATGCTCATTGCCTTCGCCCGGGAGCTGTGCGGCGCCTTCTGCCGGGAAAAGGACTGGTACTCCAAAACCCACCAGGCCGCCATCCTGGGCGGTGTGGTAGGCTTTATGGCCCAGGCCATGACGGACTACTCCTTTTACAATTACCGGGTCATGTTCCTCTTCTGGACCTTCCTGGCCCTGGGCACCCTGGTAGCCCGCCGGGGCGCGCTGAAGGAGGGCTGACATGTACCGGATTCTCAACATCATCAGCGACACCAACATCGGCGGCGCGGGCCGGGTGATTCTCAACTACCTGCGCCACGCCGATGTAGAGCGCTTCCACACCATGGTGGCCGTCCCCCGGGGCAGCCTGCTGAAAGCCCCCCTGGAGGAGGCGGGTGCGGAGGTGCTGGAGGTGGAAGGCATGGCCGACCGCTCCTATCATAAGGACGACGTGAAAACCCTCACCGCCCTGATCCGCCGGGTCAAGCCCGACCTGGTACACACCCACGGCGCGCTCTCCGGCCGCATCGCCGCCCGGCGGTGCCATGTGCCGGTGGTATACAGCCGCCACTCCGCCTTCCCCGTGCCGGCCAAGCTCCGCTATCCCCCTGGCCGGTGGGTGAACAAGCTGGTCAACGAGGCCCTGGCCGACCGGATTATCGCCGTCAGCCCGGCCACGGCGGACAACCTCACCGACGGCGGCATCTCTCCCAAGAAGATCACCCTGGTGATGAACGGGGTCACCCCCCTCACCCCCGCCTCCCCGGAAAGGCAGGCGGCCCTCCGGGCCCAGCTGGGGCTGGAGGAGGGGACATTCACCCTGGGCATCCTGGCCCGGGTGGAGGAATACAAGGGCCACGCCACCATCGCCCAGGCCGCCCGCATCCTGAAGGCCCAGGGCCGGTCCTTCCGCATCCTGGCGGCAGGGGTGGGCGATTACAGCGGGGAGCTGGAGCGCCTGGTGCAGGAGCTGGAGGTGGAAGACGTCATGTCCCTGCTGGGCTTCCGCTCCGACGTAGCCGATCTGCTGTCCATTCTGGACGTGCAGCTCAACGCCTCCTACGGCACCGAGGCCACCAGCATCGCCCTGCTGGAGGGGATGAGCCTGGGCCTGCCCTCCATCGTCAGCGACTACGGCGGCAACCCCTGGCTGGTGGAAGACGGGGTCAACGGATTGATCTTCCCCGCCCGGGACCCCCAGGCCCTGGCCGGCGCGATTGCCCGGCTGATGGACAACCCCCAACAGCTGGCCCCCATGGGGGAGCGGGCCAAGGCCATCTTTCACCAACGGTTTACCGGGGAGATTTTTGCCCGGAATACGGAACAAGTCTATCTCGACATCCTGAAAGGAGATCACCATGGAACGTAACACCCACCCCTTTCGCCTTCGTCTGAACCTGTTTGACATCATCCTGCTGGTTGTCGCCGTGGCGGTGGCCGGCGGCCTGCTGTGGTTCACCTCCCGCTCCAGCCAGAGCGATCAGCAGACCCCCACTGCCTCCTCCGTGGAGTACACTGTCCTGTTCCGGAGAATGACCCCGGGCACCAGCGAGCTGATCCAGGTGGGCGACAGCCTGGTGGACACCATCAAGAACTACCAGCTGGGCACCGTGCTGGCCATTGACGTCCAGCCCGCCGTGATCCAGGTGCTGGACCAGGAGAACAAGACCTGCGTGGACGCGGTGGTTGAGGGGTATGACGACGTGTACCTCACCGTCTCCGCCTCCTGCACCCAGACCGACGATTCCATCCTGGTGGACGGCGGTTATGACCTGCGGGTGGGCCAGACCACCTATGTCCGGGGTCCCGGCTATATGGGCAGCGGGCCTGTGATTTCCATTGAGAGAGGGGAGTAAACCATGACCATTATGGATCGCAACGGCCGTCTGTTCGGCAAAATCAGCATCATTGACGTGATTGTGGTGCTGGCTGTGGTGGTGCTGGCCGCCGCCCTGTATGTCAAGACCCACCAGCCGGAGACCGGCGTGAATGTGGTGGAGCAGTCCATTGTCTACCAGGTGAAGATGACCAACCAGCCCCAGTACATGGTGGACGCCCTTGCAGTGGGCGACCAGCTGTACGACAAGGAGCGCAGCACCAACGGCTCCCTGGGGGAGATCATCCAGATCGACGTAGAGCCCGGCACCCAGCAGGCCAGCCTGATGGACGGCACTGTGGCCGATGTCCCCTGTGAGGACCGGTACAACATCATCCTCACCGTCCGGGGCAAGGGCCTCTATAATGAGAAGGACGGCTATATGCTCAACCGCATCTACGCCCTGGGGGCCAATTCCAGCCGGAACCTGAACACCAAGTACGCCTGGTTCACCGTGGGCGTGCTCAACGTCTCTCTGGAGAGCCAGACGGCCCAGTAAGGAGCTGCATCTATGAAATTGTTCATGGCCACCATGGGCCTGGATATCGGCGGGGCGGAGACCCACATTGTGGAGCTGTCCAAGGAGCTGAAGGCCCAGGGGCACGACGTCATTATCGCCTCCAACGGGGGCGTGTATGTCCCGGAGATCGAGGCGGCGGGCATCCGGCACTACCAGGTGCCCATGCACCGGCGCAGCCTGGGGGATATGCGCCGCTCCCGGCAGCTGCTGCGGGAGATCCTGGCCAAGGAAAAGCCGGATATTGTCCACGCCCACGCCCGCATCCCCGCCTTCCTCTGCGGCAGCCTCCAGCGCAGCATGGGCTTCCCCTTTGTCACCACCGCCCACTGGGTCTTTGAGTCCAAGGGGATGCTCCGCTACCTGACCAACTGGGGCCAGCGCACCATCGCCGTCTCCCAGGATATCCGGGCCTACCTGATGCGGGAGTACCATGTGCCGGACAGCCACATCACCGTCACCGTCAACGGTATCGACACCAACAAATTCTCCCCGGACATCTCCCCCGCCCCCCTGCTGGCTGAGCTGGGGCTGGAGGAGGGGCAGCCCACCATCTCCTACGTCAGCCGGATGGACGAGGACCGGGCCCTGGTGGCCCGGCACCTGATCCAGATTACCCCTGACCTGGCCCGGGCCATTCCCGGATTGCAGATCATCATTACCGGCGGCGGCAACGTTTTTGACCAGCTTCTCGCCCAGGCGGAACAGGTCAACCGGGCCCTGGGCCGCCGGTGCGTGGTCATGACCGGCCCGCGCACCGACATCAACCGGGTGGCTGCCGCCGGCGACCTGTTTATCGGCGTGTCCCGCTCCGCCCTGGAGGCCATGGCGGCGGGCAAGCCGGTGATTGTGGCGGGCAACGAGGGGTATCAGGGCCTGTTCACCCCGGACAAGCTGGCTGAGGCCCAGGCGGGCAACTTCTGCTGCCGGGGGATGGAGCTGTCCACCCCGGAGCGGCTGCTGGCCGACGTGCTGCAGGCCATGGCCCTGCCCCAGGAGGAGAAGGATCGCCTGGGCGCTTATGGCCGCCAGGTGATTTTCGACCACTACTCCGTCCACCGCATGGCAGCCGACTGCCTGTCCGTCTACCGCCAGGTGCGGCGGCGAAAGTACAACGTGGTCATGAGCGGCTACTACGGCTTTTCCAACGCCGGGGACGACGCCATCCTCCAGTCCATCCACGAGGGGATTCTGGCCGCCAGCGACGAGATTTCCGTCACGGTGCTGTCCAACAACCCCTCCCTCACCCAAAGCCTGTACGGCCTGGACGGGGTGCCCCGGTTCCGGCTGTGGAATGTGGTGTCCGCCCTGCGCCGGTGCGACGTGCTGCTCTCCGGCGGCGGCTCCCTCCTGCAGGACCGCACCTCCACCCGCTCCCTGCTGTACTATCTGGCGGTGATCCGGCTGGCCCAGTGGTTTGGCCGCCCGGTGGTGCTGTACGCCAACGGCATCGGCCCGGTGGATAAGCCCAACAACCGCCGGCGGGTCCGCAAGGCCGTGGAGCGGGCCGCCCTGGTCACCCTGCGGGACAGCAGCTCCCGGGACGAGCTGATCGACATGGGCGTCACCCGGAAGGATCTGTATGTCACCGCCGACCCGGTGTTCAACCTCTATCCCTCCTCTCCGGAACGGGGCCGGGAGCTGCTGGACGCCGTCGGCCTGCCCGCCGGCGTCCCCTTCGCCGTGGTCTCCGTCCGGGACTGGCCGGGCACCGGGGACTTCCCCCGCCAGATGGCCCTGGTGTGTGACCATCTCCGCCGCACCCACGGCATGGAGATCCTCTTCCTGCTGATGCACCCTAACCGGGACCGCCTGGCCACCGCCCAGGTACGCCAGCTGATGGAGGAGCCCTCCTACCTGCTGGACGTCACCTGTACCCCCCGGGATCTCATGGCGGTGCTGGGGCTGTCCCGGCTGTGCGTGTCCATGCGGCTGCATACCCTGATTTTCTCCGCCCGGATGGCCATTCCCTGTGTGGGCCTGGTTTACGACCCCAAGGTGGACAGCTACCTCAAGGAGCTGGGCATGCCCTCCGCCGGGGACGTGGAGCACTTCCATGGGGAGGAGGCCATCGCCAGCGTGGACGCCCTGATGGCCCGCTATCCCCAGGCTCTGGAGCAATTGAAGGAAAAATCCCAGGAGCTGGCCCAGGCCGCCAGACAGAACGAAGCCCTGCTGCTCCAGCTGCTGGAGGGCCATCCCTGACCGCAGCGTTTTATAACACCCATACCCATCATGCACACAAGGGATCTGACAGACCGCCCGCCCTGCCAGATCCCCTTTCCCCGCTTTTCCACTTTCCTGTGAAAGGATGATACCGTTGCTGGATATCCGAGAAGTGTTCTCCACCCTGCTGGGGCTGTTCCTCCTCATCGGGGTGGGGTACCTGGGGGCCAAGACCGGGGTGGTGCCCCTGTCCGCCTCCAAATCCCTCACCGGCCTGCTGATGAACATTACCATGCCCGCCACCATTTTCGTCTCCCTGGTGCGCCCCTACGACCCGGCCTTCATCCAGGAGGGGCTGATTATCGTGGGCCTGGGCTTTTTCCTGTTCTTCCTCCACTGCATTCTCAACTGGGGCCTCAGCTTCCTGTTCCGGGTGGGGAACAACCGGCGGGGCTGCTGGGTGCTGACCACCACCTTCTGCAACAACGGCTTTATGGGCTTTCCCATTGCCCTGGCCCTGTTCGGGGATGAGGGCCTGGCCCTGGCCGCCTTTTTGGGCATTCCCTTCAATATCCTGGTCTATACCATCGGCCCCAAGCTGGCCGCCATGGACCGGGTATCCGATGGGCCGGAGGCCAGGCTGTCCTGGCGTGGCGTGCTGTTCACCATGGTGAACCTGGCCACCCTCCTGGGCCTGATCTTCTACATCGGCCAGATCCCCATTCCCCTGGCCCTGTCCGAGCCCCTGACCTATCTGTCCAACGTGACCACACCCCTGTCCATGATGATTACCGGCATGAACCTCACCCTGGGCTCCATCCGCTCCGTCTTTCAGGACAAGGACCTGTTCTCCTCCGCCTTCCTCCGGCTGCTGGGCCTGCCTCTGCTCACCTACGTGACCTTGTGCCTGCTGCCCATTCCAGATCCCATTATCGTGGGGGTCACCCTGATTATCCTGTCCATGCCCTCCCCGGCCATCGCCTCCATCCTCACCGAGACCTACGGGGGCAACAAGGAATTCGCGGCCCAGTCGGTTTTCCTGTCCAGCCTGCTGTGCCTGGTCACCATCCCCTTGATCTCCCTGCTGCTGTAGGAGGGCAAAAGAAAACGCCCGGCCTCCCCCACGGGAGCCGAGCTCAATCCCCTTATCTCAAAAAAATACATAAAAAAAGAAGTGACCCTCAATTCCCTTGGATGAACAATCCTTGGAGATTAAGGGTCACTTCTCATGCTCCTTGTTATCTAACATCAATTGTTTACCTCACTTTCTACAGTCTCACAGCTTCCACACGATCCGCCCAGGTCTTTTCCATCTGCATCGTTTACCAATCTTTTGCCACCGCACCTGCGGTCTGCTCCTCGCTTATGAGGTTCTGTGCTGTAACGGGATGGAGTTCCTTGCTTTACTGTGGATTCTGTGGCGTGATACCCTCATGTACGGAGGAACCGTTATAAGAACTTCGCTTCCTTCATCCGTCCTTCACCTGAGATTGGTCTCGCCTTCGCCAAGATTGTAATCTATGTCAACCTTGGTTCCACCGGGAGGGCATCTGATGAACTGGTGTACTTACCACATCGGTATCACCCTTTCTGGTTATAATATAGCATCCTCCCTGGAATCTGTCAATAGGTTTTTGTGAATTTCTAATAATTTTTTTCGACTGCTTCCCAGGCGGGTTGGTCACTGTGTCAGCGTCATGTCGGTAATGACATAGCCGAACATAGTGTCGGTGGGCTGGAGCACCGCCTGGAAGGAGGCCAGGGTGGAGCCGTCCACCGGGTAGACCAGGCTGCCGCTGAGGGCCAGGCTGCCGTCGGCCTGGGTATCGGCGCTGCGGACGGCCACCTCGGCCAGCCCGGCGTCGCCCCGGGCCAGGAGGTAGGCGTTATCCTGGGCGGAATAGGTCATCCGGCCGGCAATGGACTGGGGGAGCTCAGGCAGCTGGGTCACCTGGGGATAGAGGGCGGCGGCGTAGTCGGAGATTACCTCCGGGGGAAGGATCAGGGTGTCGTCGGTGAGGACGGCCCGCTGGTCCTGCTGGCCATACATGCCCAGCATGTAGTAAAGGCTGGTCCACAAAAAGTCCCCATCCTCGGGATCAAAGGCAAGGTCGTTCTCCAGCATGGTGAGGGTGAGGGCGTGGATCGCCGGGCGCATGGCCTGGGCAGGGGCCGCCTGGGCGGGGACACTGCCGTGGATGAAGGGCATGGAATAGGCGGAGGAGGCCTCCTGCTGGGGCTGAGCCGCGGCCGCGGGGCCCAGGGCGGCGGAGAGCATTGCCAGGACGGCGACAGACAGGATCAGCTTTTTCACAGCAGACCCCTCCCTTCTTTTCTGGATGATATCAGTATAGCACCCTTCCCTGTCAATCTCTTGTCAAATCGGTGACACCGGGATGAAAAATCAGTTACAATTTTCATCTGTTTGTCATCATTTCCCCCTTCATTTGGGAAATTTCCCTCTGAATGGCCGGACATCGCCCGCCGGAAAATCCCGTGGCGCCGCCGGGGAAACTGTGATACAATACATCCGGGACGCCTCCTACGGAATTTTTCCAGACATAGCCCCGCCCCCTCCCGTCCATGCTAGGGTCCGGGAGGAAACACTATGGAAGAGAAAGACGCCTGGACGCTGTTTTTTTCCACCGGCCTCCCCCAGGCCTACCTGATGGCCCGGGAGCTGGAGCGCCGCGCCGCCCCTCCGTCCCGCGGAGAGGCGGAACATCCCCCTCTCCCACGGGGAGAGCCAGCCGCAGACGGCGGCCCGCTTTTGTTCTGAGCGGGCCGCCCTTTGGAAAGGATGCCCGCCATGTACTTACATACCAAGGCCCTGGTGCTCCGGGAGACCGCCTACAAGGAATCGGATAAAATCCTCACCCTGCTGACCCAGGAGGCGGGGCGGCTGGACTGCTCCGCCAGGGGATGCCGCCGCCAGGGCAGCCCCCTGTCCGCCGGCTGCCAGCTGCTGGTGTGGTCGGACATGGTGCTGTCCCAGCACCGGGGCCGCTGGACGGTGAAGGAGCTGGCGGTGGAGCGGGAGTTCCGGGGGATGCGGGAGGACCTGGTGAAGTTTGCCCTGGGCTGCTATCTGGCCCAGGTCACCGAGACCCTGGCGGTGGAGGGGCTGCCCAGCCGGGAGCTGCTGGCCCTGCTGCTCAACAGCCTCCACGCCCTGGACCGCCTGCCCTATCCCCCCCAGCAGGTGAAGGCGGCCTTTGAGCTGCGCGCCCTCTGCCTGTCCGGCTACCAGCCCTGGCTGACCGACTGCCCCCAGTGCGGCGCCCAGCAGCCGGAGCAGCCCCGTTTCCACCTGCGGGACGGCGCCCTCCACTGCGCCGGCTGTCCCATGGACGAGGGGGAGAGCCTTCCCCTCACCCCCGGCGTTCTGGCCGCCATGCGCCGCATCGTCTACGGCGACCCCAAGCGGCTGTTCTCCTTCCAGCTGGACCAGGAGGGGCTGGCCCTGCTGGGCCAGGTGTGCCAGGCCTATCTCCTCACCCAGCTGGAGCGGGGCTTCCCCACCCTGGATTTTTACCAAAGTCTGGTTATTTATCCCGCTCATTCATAGTTTATTCACGCTATATTCCCACTTTCGTGATGAATTCCCTGAAAAATATGGTATCCTATCCACAGGTCGGAGTTCTCCGGCCGGTACGGTTTCCCTTTCTTAACGGGCACGGGTTCCGCACTCCCGTGCCGTCGGCTGGCCGCCTCTCCGGCGGTCCTCCCGAACACATCGCGCTTACGCGCCTCACTGCCAGCCTGACCGGGCAGCGGCCTGCTCCGGCTGGCAGACCAAGGGCTCCCGCCCCCCAAGGCGGTTTACATAGCATTCGTGATTCATTTCTCTCCCTATCTTCCAAACAGAACGGGGCCGGAAATCCGTTGGATTTCCGGCCCCGTTCCATGGTTTTGAGCAGCTCATCCGCCCACCAGGGCGGCCAGCACCTGGGCGGCCACGCCGCCCGCCGCGTTGGAGCCGGCGCCCCCCTCCTCCACCACCACGGCGAAGGCGTAGGGGGTGGAGGCGTCCCGCAAAAACCCGGTAAACCAGGCGGTGGAGCGCTTGCCCCCGTCCATCTGGGCGGTGCCCGACTTGGCGCACAGCCCCTCCGGGAACCGGCCCGCCCCGTAGCTGACCACCACCGCCTGGGCCATATAGTCGGCCACCTTCTGGGCGGTATCGGCGGCGATGAGCCGCCCTGTCATCTGCCCGAAGGGCAGCTCCGGCAGGGACAGTCCCCCGTCCACCTCCTGGATCAGCCTGGGCTGGGCGGCCTTGCCTCCGTTGGCGATGGCCCCCATCCACACCATCATGGCGCAGGGGTTGACCAGGTCGTTGTACTGGCCCACGCCGGCCCATCCGATCTGTGCCTCCCCCGCCCCCGTCAGGTCGAAGCTGCCCTTGGCTGTGGCGATGCCATCCACGGAATAGCTGCTCAGCAGCCCCGCCTTTTTCACGTACTCGGTCAGCTTCTCCGGCCCCAGCTCCACCGCCAGCTGGGCGTAGGCGCCGTTGCAGGAATTGACCAGCGTCCCCTCCAGGTCCATCTCCCCATGGGCGTAGGGGCAGGTGACCGTCTCGCCCCCCACCACGGTGGAGCCGGTGCAGGTGAAGGTGCGCCCCTCAATGCCGGGCAGCTCCTCCAGGGCGGCGGTGACGGTAACGGTTTTCATCACCGAGCCGGGGGTGAAGGTGCTGGAGAGGAAGCGGTTGAGGTAGACGCCCTCATACCGCTCATCCCCGTCCTGGATCTCCGGGGGATTGGCAGGGTCAAAGGTGGGGGTGGAGACCATGCACAGGATCTCCCCCGTCAGGTAGTTGTAAACCCCCACCGCCCCCTTCCGGCCGTTCAGGGCCTGGTAGGCCACGGCGTTGAGCCCGGCGTCAATGGTAAGATAGACGTCGTTGCCCTGGCCCAGGGGGTTGTTGGCCCCGGTAATCAGGTTGTAGCCGGACAGCTCCTTGGCAAAGGCCACCAGGGCCCCGGTGCCGATGGCCCCCGACCGGTCGCCCACGGCGTGGAGGGTGGCCTTCCGCACCGTCTGGTCCGGGTAATACTGGCGGCTGCCGCTTTCGTCCACCCAGGACAGCACCTCCCCATCCCGGTCCAGCACCCGGCCCACCATCAGGGTGCCCTGGCTGGAGTACAGGTGGCGGTTGGCGGCGAAGGAGGCCCACCGGCCCCCATAGAGCACCAGGCGCAGGGTAAACAGCCCCGTGCCCAGGGCCAGCAGGGCGGCCAGGATCAGGCAGATCACCGTCCGCTTTTCAATTCGCTTCATGGCTGCCTCCCTTCCGCTGCATCACGTTGCCCAGCCAGTTGGCCCCGTGGGCCTTCTGGGCCCGGATGGCAAAGCTGGCGCCGCTGCGGGTGTCCGCCGCCTTGACGAAGGCCAGCAGCCCCCAGGATGCCAGCATGGACGATCCCCCGTTGGACACAAAGGGGAAGGTAACGCCGGTGAGGGGGAAGATATCCACCGCCCCCAGCACGTTGAGGGCGGTCTGCACCACCAGCAGGCCGGTGGCGGCGCAGGCAGCGATGGTATAGAAGCTGGAGCGGCTGGCCCGGCCGCACCGGACGGCAAATACCGCCAGGGCCGCCACGCAGGCCACCGCCAGCAGCCCGATGAGCAGCCCCCACTCCTCACACAGCATCCCAAACACCAGGTCCGTGTCCCCGGCGGGCACCTGGTGGAGCCAGCCCTGGCCCGGCCCCACGCCGATCAGCCCCCCGGAGGCGGCGGCGGACATGGTGCGCACCTGCTGGAAGCCCCCGTCGGAGGCCTGCTCCCAGGCGTGGCCCCAGGCGGCGAAGCGCCGCAGGACATAGGGCTTGATGCTCACCAGGATCATCAGGGCAAACACCGCGCCGCCGCACACCAGGGCCAGGGTGGCGAAGTCCCCGGAGCGGAGGTAGGCAATCACCAGGAAGGTGGCAAAGAAGATGGCGGCGGTGCCGAAGTCGCTCATCAGGGCCAGGCAGCCCAGGCACAGGCCGGTGAGCACCATGAAAAGCCCCAGGTTCCGCCGGTGGAACAGCCGCTCCAGGGTGGCCGCCCCGGCGAAGATGTAGCAGATCTTGGCCACCTCCGAGGGCTGGAAGGACAGGCCGAACAGGCTGATCCAGTTGGCGGCGCCGTACTTCACGCTGCCCACCGCCAGGGAGAGGCTGAGCAGCCCCACCGCCCCGGCGGCCATCACCCACCGCACCTTCCGCACCCGGCCCAGATCCCGGAGGAAGAAGCCCAGCACCAGGAACAGCGCCAGCCCCAGCACCATGGCCGCCGTCTGCTTCACCAGCCCCTGGGGGGCGGAGGAGGCGGTCACTGACAGGGACAGGGTGGTGAGAAAGAAGGCGATGGTCTCCGGCTCAAAGCCGGTGCGGCCCATCCCCGCCATAGCCAGGACGTAGGCCCACATGACCAGCGTCAGCAGCAGGAAGCAGCCCAGCAGGGGCACCAGGTAGGCCTCCTCCACCACCCGGAGCAGCTCAAACAGGGCCAGCAGCTGGAACAGGGTGAGCAGCAGCAGGGACAGCCAGGGGGAAACCGGCTTCTCGTCCCGTTTCTGCCGCCGGCGGGTCTCCTGATCGGACACGGGGAGCAGCACCGTCTCCACACCGGACAGGCTGAGCACATCCCCAAACTGGACGGCCCGGCCCCCTGCTCCCACCGCGGCGCCGTTGACCGCCGTCCCACCCTTGGAACCCAGGTCGTAGGCCCGCCAGCTGTCCCCCTCTCCCCGGATGAGGGCGGCGTGCTGCCGGGAGACCACGGGGTAGTTCAGGGTGACGTCCACCTCCTCCAGCCGGCCCACAATGTTCTCCCAATGGGTCAGGGGCTGGGCCGAGCCGTTGGGCAGGGACAGGTAGGCCCACACCTCCCCCTTGGGGGCGGCCTTCATCAGCCCCCGGAGCAGGCGGACCAGCAGCGCCGCCGCCAGGATGGGGAACAGCAGCCGCACCCCCAGGGTGTACCAGGCCATCATCTCCTGGCTGTCCTGGGCCGTCTGCCGCAGAAGCAGCAGCCCCTGCTGAATTTGATTCCATACCTCTGTCAGGGTAAATCCCTCCCCTCTTGTTTCTTCCCACTAGCATACTATATTCCCCGCCTGGGAACAATGGCAGAATGAAACAAAAATCCCCCTCCTTATACTCCGGGAGAGGGATTTTATCCTACGTGGCCGGCTTGTGCTCTCCTTCCGGCAGCTGCAGCTCGGGCATCAGCTCCTCGGAAATCACATCCAGCATTTTTTCCAGCTTGGCCACGTCCTCGGCGGGGAACCGCTCCTTGATGCGGTCCATCACCGTGGCCAGATAGCGGTAGCTGATGTTGTAGTAGTCGATATACTTCTGGGTCACCGCCAGGTGGTATTCCCGCTTGTCGTCGGGGGACTGCTCCTTGGTCACGTAGCCCTTCTGGATCAGGTTGTTGATCTTATAGGCGGCGTTGGGGGGCGAGATGTTGACGAAGCTGGAAAACTCGTTGATGGTGGGGTTGCCCAGGGCGTTGATAATCTCCATGCAGAAGGTTTCCACAGTGGTAAGGCTGGCCTCCCGCTGCTGAAACCGGGAGAATACGGAGCGGTAAAAGTGGAGCTTGAATTTGGTATACACGCGGTTAAAGGATTCGTCCAGCATGGCTTTTCCTCCTGTCTGCACAGCTGTGCTCGATCAGAACCGGGGCCTTACTGAATGACGAAGGTAATCTCGCAGCGGGCGGCAATCTTGCCGTCCACCTTGGCCACCGCCTTGCCGTAGCCGATGGGGCCGTGCTGCTCCACCAGCTCACAGGACAGCTCCAGCACGTCCCCGGGCACCACCTGCTGCTTGAAGCGGGCGTTCTTCACGCCCCCGAAGATGGCCAGCTTGCCCCGGTTCTCCGGCAGGGAGAGGGCGGCCACCGCTCCGGTCTGGGCCAGCGCCTCCACAATCAGCACGCCGGGCATAATGGGCCGGCCGGGGAAATGCCCCACAAAGAAGGGCTCGTTCATGGTCACGCACTTGATGCCGCTGGCCTTTACCCCCGGCTCGCACTCCGTGATCTTATCCACCAGCAGGAAGGGGGGGCGATGGGGCAGGATCTCCATGATCTGCTGAATATTCAGTTCCATCTCTCAGCCCTCCCACTTCCGGAACACCAGGCAGGTGTTGTGTCCGCCAAAGCCCAGGGAATTGGACAGGGCGGTCTTGATGTCGGCCTTCCGGCCCTCGTTGGGCACCACGTCCAGGTCACAGGCCGGGTCGGGCACCTGGTAGTTGATGGTGGCCGGGACAAAGCCGTCCTTCAGGGCCAGCACACAGAACATGGCCTCCACCGCGCCGCTGGCCCCCAGCAGGTGGCCGGTCATGGACTTGGTGGAGCTGACCATCAGCTTGTCGGCGCTGTCGCCGAACACCTTGCGGATGGCCGCGGTCTCGCCGCTGTCGTTGAGGGGGGTGGAGGTGCCGTGGGCGTTGATGTAGTCCACGTCCTCCCGGGCCAGGCCGGCGTCGGCCATGGCCTGCTCCATGCAGGCGGCGCTCCAGACCCCGTGGGGGTCGGGGGCGGTGATGTGGTAGGCGTCGCAGGTGGCGCCATAGCCGATAATCTCCCCCAGGATCTCAGCGCCCCGGGCCTTGGCGTGCTCCAGCTCCTCCAGCACCAGGATGGCCGCGCCCTCGCCCATAACAAAGCCGCTGCGCTCCCCGTCGAAGGGGATGGAGGCCCGGCTGGGGTCGGAGGCGGTGGTCAGGGCGCTCATGGAGGTAAAGCCGCCCATGGCCAGGGGGGTGATAGAGGCCTCGGCGCCGCCGGCCACCATCACCTCGGCATAGCCGTCCCGGATGTGGCGGAAGGCGTCTCCAACGGCGTTGCTGCCGCCGGCGCAGGCGGCCACGGGACAGATGCAAAGGCCGTGGAGGCCGAAGCGGATAGCGATCTGGCCGGCGGCCAGGTTGGTGATGGCCATGGGGATGAAGAAGGGGGAGACCTTGTCAAAGCCCCGGCTGTTGCCGGACTCACAGCTGCTCTGGATGGTGGCGATGCCGCCGATGCCGCTGGAGACGGACACGCCCATCCGGGCGGTATCCTCCTTCTCCAGATCCAGGCCGCTGGCGGCCATGGCCTCCGCGGCGGCGGTGACGGCAAACTGGGTGAACCGGTCCATCCGCCGGGCCTCCTTCTTGTCCAGGGCGACGGTGGGGTCAAAGCCCTTCACCTCGGCGGCCAGGGAGACCTTCTGCTGGGAGCAGTCGTACAGGGTAATGGGGGCGATGCCGCACACGCCGGCCTTGGCCGCCTCCCAGGTCTGGGCCACGGTGTGGCCCAGGGGGGTCACAGCGCCCATGCCGGTGATGACTACACGTCTTTTATCCATATCTCGTACCTCCTTACACCGCCATGCCGCCGTCTACGCACAGCACCTGGCCGGTGATGTAGCCGGCCTCCTCCGAGGCGAAGAAGGCCACCGCCCGGGCCACGTCCTCCCCCTGGCCCAGACAGCCCATGGGGATGGTCTGGAGGAGAGCGGCCCTGGCCTGCTCAGACAAAACAGCGGTCATGTCCGTATCAATGAATCCGGGGGCCACCGCGTTGACGGTGACCTTCCGCCCGGCCAGCTCCTTGGCCAGGGACTTGGTCAGGCCGATGAGGCCCGCCTTGCTGGCGGCGTAGTTGGCCTGGCCGACGTTGCCCCGCAGGCCCACCACGCTGCTGAGATTGATGATCCGGCCGAATCGCTGGCGCATCATGGGCCGGTACACCGCCTTGCAGCAGGAGAAGGCCCCCTTCAGGTTGGTGTCCATCACGGCGTCAAAGTCGGCCTCGCTGATGCCCAGGGCCAGATTGTCCCGGGTGATGCCGGCGTTATTTACCAGGATATGGATGCTGCCGAAGGCGGCGATGACCTCCTTCACCATGGCCTCACAGGCGGCGGCGTCGGCCACATCGGCCTGGATGGCGATGGCCTGCACCCCCAGAGCCTGGCAGGCGGCCACCGTCTCCTGGGCGGCGGCCTGGTTGCCGGCGTAGTTGACGGCCACGTTGGCCCCCTGACGGGCCAGCTCCAGGCAGATGGCCCGGCCGATGCCCCGGCTGCCGCCGGTCACCAGCGCGTTTCTTCCTTGCAGACTCATGGCTTACGCTCCTTTCAGGGCGGCCAGAGCCGCCTCCAGCTCCTGGGCCGTCTCCACGGGATAACACTTGATTTCCTTTTCCGTCTTGCGGACAAAGCCGGACAGGGCCCGGCCGGGGCCGATCTCCACCACCGTATCCACACCCAGCTCTTTCAGCCGGCGGATGGTGTCCTCCAGATAGACGCTGGACTGCACCTGGCGCTCCAGCAGGGCGGGGATGGTGTCCCCCTCCCCCATCAGGCCGCCCAGGCAGTTGAACAGCACGGGCACCTCCATCTCCCCGAAGGAGACGGTCTGGAACCGCTCTCTCAGGGCGTCCCCGGCGGGGGCCATGAGGGAGGTGTGGAAGGGGCCGCTGACCTTCAGGGGGAGCACACGCTTGGCCCCCGCCGCCTTGGCCAGCTCACTGGCCTTATCCACGGCGGCGGCGTCGCCGGAAATGACGATCTGGCCGGGGCAGTTGAAGTTGGTGCACTCCACCACGCCGGCGTCGGAGGCCTGGCGGCACACCTGGGCCAGGGCCTCCCGCTCCATGCCCAGCACGGCGGCCATGCCGCTGGGGCGGCCCTGGACGGCCTGGGCCATGGCCTGGCCCCGGAAGGCCACCAGGGAGATGGCGGTGGGGGCGTCAAACACCCCGGCGCAGTGGAGGGCGGAATACTCGCCCAGGCTCAGCCCGGCGGTATAGGCGGGGACAATGCCCGCCTCCTTCAGCACGGCGGTAACGCCGGCGGCAAAGGCCACCATGCAGGGCTGGGTGTAGCGGGTGTCGCTGAGCTGCTCCTCCGGGCCGTCAAAGCACAGGCCCTTCAGGTCAAAGTCCACCGGGGCGCTGTCCAGCACCGCCCGGAAGGCGGGGTAGGTCTCATACAGATCCCGGCCCATGCCCACATGCTGGGCGCCCTGGCCGGCATACAAAAAGGCAAGCTTCATGTGCAAGCCCTCCATTCCATCATCAATTCGTCCATCAGTTCCCGGACGTGAAGCATCTTGTTCATTCTTCCCACGTTGGCGCCGGAGAAGAACAGGCCCTCCTCCCGGTTGCCCTTCACCGCCTGGATCAGGGCGTGGGTAATGCAGAAGGGGATCTCCGCCGGCTTGCAGCCGACGATACACTGGGAGCAGTAGGCGGGCGGCACCCGCTCCCCCCGCTCCAGCTTTTCGATCAGGGGGGTGCGAACCGCCCGGCCAGGCATCCCCACCGGGCTGTGGAGGATAGCCAGGTCGGATTCCTTGGCCTCCAGCAGCACATCCTTATACCCCTGGGAGGCGTCGCACTCATAGGTGGCGATGAACCGGGTGGCCAGCTGGGCCCCGGCGGCGCCCATTGCGGTGTACCGGGCTATATCCGCCCCGGTGTACACGCCCCCCGCCACAAAGACGGGGATGGGGTGGCCGTACTTCTCCTCGTAGGGCCGCACCTCCTCCAGCACGCCGGGAAGGATCTCCTCCAGGGTGGGGCAGGTGCCCGCCTCTACCGAGGCCTGGTCAAAGCCCAGGTGGCCGCCGGCCTGGCTGCCCTCCACCACCACAAAGTCGGCGGTAGCGCCGTACTTCCGGTCCCAGGTTTTCAGGATCAGCCTGGCCGCCCGGGGGCTGGAGACGATGGGGGCGATGGCGGTCTGGCTGCCCTTGGTCAGGGCGGGCAGCTCCAGGGGCAGTCCCGCCCCGGACACCACCGCGTCCACCCCGGCGGCCACGGCGGTTTTCACCGCGTCGGCAAACTGCCGGGTGGCCACCATGGCGTTGACAGCCACCATCCCCGCGCCCCTGGCCAGGGCCTTGGCCTTCTCGATCTCCTTCACCAGGGCGCGGAGGTTGGCCTCCATGGGTTTTTGGTAAAAATCGGGCTCCCCATAGCCCACGTCGGCGGTGCTGATGGTGCCCATGCCGCCGCAGGCGGCCACGGCGCCGGCCAGCCCGCCCAGGGAAACCCCCACGCCCATACCTCCCTGCAAAATGGGGAGGCGCAGCTCACGTCCGTGGATCACCATGATTACAGCTCCAGTTCCGCCAGACGGCGGGCGCAGCCGGCGTTCAGCTCCTCAAAGATCTGCCGCAGGGGCTTGATCTCGTGGAGCATACCGGCCACCTGGCCGGCCATCAGGCTGCCGGTCTTGGTGTCGCCGTCGAACACGGCCCGGCGGAGGGAGCCCAGGGTGAACTTCTCCAGCTCCATCCGGTCGGCGCCCGCCTTCTCCCGGGCGATGTACTCCTTGGACATCTGGTTGCGGAGAATCCGCACCGGGGCGTCCACGGAACGGCCGGTGACCACGGTGGACCGGTCGGTGGCCTTGAGGAC
>CASFCW010000029.1 GCA_949293165.1 uncultured bacterium | reverse complement strand
CGGTTGGCCTGGTCAATCCCGATGACCTTGACCTTGACCTCCTGTCCCTCCTTGAGGTGGTCGGACACCTCATTGACATAGGAATAGGCGATCTCCGAGATATGTACCAGCCCGGAACGCCCTTCGGGCAGCGCCACAAACGCGCCAAACTTCGTGATACCGGTTACCTTTCCGTCCAAGATGGACCCAACACCAAACTCCATAACTGACTAAAATATCCTCCTTGTAAATTCACGCTGGGGAACGCCCGCTTGCCCCGCGGGCGGGGGTACACACACTGCGGCTCATCCTGCGATGTCCACATACAGGGTCTCGCCCTGCTTGACGTAGCCCTTCTCCCGGGCTACCCGCTCCAGAATCTCAGGATCGTCGCTGTTGTCGATGGCCTCTTCCAGTTTTTGATTTTCCAGCTGCTGCTGATCCACCTGCAGCTGCAGCTCCTCCTGCTGGTTCTGGGCGTTTTGAATCTGTCCGCGCAGATCCAGCAGGGAGGTCCCCAGGCAGATCAGCAGACCCACTACCACCAGCTTCGTCAACAACCCGGCCCGTTTGAGCCGAATTCCCTGAAACATAGGAACTCTCTCCTCTCTCTCGTACCTCGCGGCGCAGAATGGCGCGATCCATCTCTTCTGTCATCTGATTTATTTTATACCATTTTCTCCGGAAACGGAAGATATTTTTCGCAATTTTTTGAATTTTTTTCATGGCCCACAGCCATAACCTCAGGGGAAGCAGGAGAATTCCCGTACAAAACGCCACTGCGTCGGCCAAACGGTAGCCCAGCCAGAGCAATCCGGGGCTGAGCAGGCGGAAATAGGCCGCACCCCCCAGAAACAGGAATGCCACACCGTACAGGCGCACCGGGCCGCCCCAGGCCCACTGGGACCAGAGAAACAGCACCCCTGTCAGAACAACCCAAAACAGGAAATCCAGGGTCGGCCCCAGCAGCGGCAGCCGGACCCGTACCCGCAGGATTCGGAACAGGTCGTACAGCACGCCCGCCGCCGCGCCAAGGGCCGCCGCCTGCCAAACCGCCGTTGCCTGGGCGGCGATGTCCACCCTCATCCGCCCAGCAGCCGGGCAAACAGTCCGCCCCGCTCCCTGCCCTCGTCCTCGTAGGACAGGGAATCCACACTGCCCTCCACCCGCAGGTCCCCGCCGTCCAGGGAGAGCTTTTCAATGTGCAGGCCGTCGCCCCGCACCACCAGGGTGCCTTTGACGGTAATCATGACAATGGTGTTCTCGTCAAAGCTCTCCACCTCCTCCACGCCGGAGACGGTGAGCGTCTGCCGTCCCTCCAGTACAACCTGATGCCCTGCCGCCGACAGCAGGCGGCTGTCCTCGTATGCCATAGGCGTCCAACCCCTTTCTCTGTCCAACCATATGCGGACAGAGGGGGGACTATTACCCCAAAACCCCCAGATGCTCCAGCAGGATCTTCACGCCCATCAGGACCAGCACCAGCCCGCCCAGCAGCTCAGCCCGGGACTTGCCCCGCCGGCCCACCACGGCGCCCGCCTTCACCCCCACGGCGGAGAAGAGGAAGGTAACCACGCCGATCATAGAAACCGCCAGGACGATGTTGTCCACCTGGAGAAAGGCAAAGGTAATTCCCACCGTGAGGGCGTCAATGCTGGTGGCCAGGGCCATGGGGAACATGGCCCCGGGGGCGAAAGAATCCTCCACCGCTTCCTCCCCGTCCTCCCCACGGGACTCCCGGATCATGTTGAGCCCCAGCAGTCCCAGCAGCCCAAAGGCGATCCAGTGATCCAGGGATGTAATGAAGGTGTGAAAGCGCATCCCCACCAGCCAGCCCAGCAAAGGCATCAGCGCCTGAAACCCGCCGAACCACAGCCCTGCCGTGGCGGCGTGGCCCAGGGTCACCCGCCGGGTGGCCAGGCCCTTGCACACCGACACCGCAAAGGCGTCCATGGACAGGCCAACGGCCACGATCAACAGCTCTATGTACCCCATTGACAACAACCTCCTGTGGAGCGGCGGCAAAAAAAGAGACCGATCCGCGCGGCAAACCGCACAGATCAGTCTCGTCATGACAAGCAAAGCCAGGGGCTCCGCGCCCCAGTATGTTGACCATGCTGCGCCAAATACGCGCCGACTACTCCCTTATCTGGTGGGGGTATGGTATCACAGCCGCACAGTCGTGTCAAGGGGAATCAAGGGACCGTCCGGATTTTTCCCGGGAGTTAATACTTTTCCAGCCGCTCCAGATCCATTACGAAAATGGCCACGCCGCCCAGCTCCACGTTGACCGGCACAGAGGGCATCGCCATGCCGTACTGCGTGCCCGCGGGCATGGCCACATTGGAGTAGATGGTCTGCTTCCGCTTCCCGGCGCACCGCTTCAGAATCTGAAGGGCCTGCTCCAGTCTGGTCTCCTCCACGCCCAGCATGATGGTGATGTTCTTTTTCTTCCAAAAGCCGCCGGTAGAGCTGAGCATGGTGACGAAGAACCCATTTTCATTCAGCTCGCTGACTGTGGTGTCATAGTCGTCCTCCTGCACCACGGCCATAATCAGCTTGTTGTGTACATTGGCTTCCATAGGCAGACCCTCGCTTTACCACAGATTTCCCCTCCGTACTCCGGAGCATATGGGATGCCCTGCTGTAATGATACACCATCTCGCTGAAAAATGGAAGGGAGAACCGCCTCCCCGGCGGATTTTTCTTCCCCCCCCTCAGGAATCTCCCTTGGTTCGGGGCCGGTTGGCCTCGCTGCCGAAGTAGAAGGCGATTACCACGGAGAAAATGGTGAGAAACTCCTGCCCCTGGATGGCGCCGGTGGCGGTCATATGGCCAAAAATCAGGGTCAGCATAAAGGTAATCAGGCTTTTGATACACAAAAGGCTGTATAGCCGCTCCTTCAAAATGGGGTTCATAAGACATTCCTCCTCCCCCTATCTTATGTACCGGCCTCCCAGGGGGGAAGTCCTTTCCCGGCTTGACTTTTTTCCGCCCCCATGGTATCCTCTCCCTGAAGGAAATAGAGCACTGCCACCGGGTAGGAATGTTATCGGCATTCGTACGTGTATCGTTAGGTCTTGGAAGATACACGGACGGGTGTTTTTTTCTTCCGCGGCAGAGCATGGAGGTATTGTACCGTGTGTTCCAAGTTTCTGCGCTACTTCTCCCCCCTGGAGCTGACGCTCTGGCTGGGCAGCGCCGCGCTGATCTGCGCGGCCTTCCTGGCCTTTGACCGGGGGAGCGTCCTGCCCCTGGCGGCGTCCCTGATCGGGGTGACCTCCCTGATCTTCTGCGCCAAGGGGAACCCCTTGGGCCAGCTGCTGATGGTGGTATTCAGCCTGCTGTACGGCTGGATCTCCCTGTCCGTGGCGTACTACGGCGAGATGGTCACCTACATGGGCATGACCATGCCCATGGCGGTGCTGTCCATGGTCGCCTGGCTGCGGCATCCCTACCAGGGCAGCCATGCCCAGGTGGCGGTGCGCCAGATCACCCCAGGGGAGTGCCGGATGATCGCCCTGCTCTCCCTGGCGGTCACCGCCGTGTTTTACTTCATCCTGGCCTATTTCAACACCGCTAGCCTTCTGCCCAGCACCTTCTCTGTCACCACCAGCTTTGTGGCCGTCTGCCTCACCTTCCGCCGCAGCCCCTATTTTGCCCTGGCCTACGCGGTCAACGACGGTGTGCTCATCCTGCTGTGGACGCTGGCCTCCATAGCCGACACCAGCTGCCTGTCTATGGTGGTGTGTTTTTCCGCCTTTCTGGTCAACGACCTGTACGGCTTCCTCAACTGGCGGAGCATGGAGCGAAAGCAAAACGCCATGCCCCAGGAGGGCTGAAAAAAGCCGCCGGCGCTGCTGCGCCGGCGGCTTATCTTTTTTCACATAACCCCGAAGGTGGAGAAGGGGAACACGGAAAACACCGCTTTCCCCAGGATATAACCCTCGTCCACCGCGCCGATGCGGCTGTCCCGGCTGTCGTCCGAGTTGTTCCGGTTATCCCCCATCACAAACACAGACCCCTCCGGGACCTCAAAATGGGTCTCCGTGCGGTAGGGGTCGGACCCGGTTACGTCCCACATGGGCTCCTTGATATAGGGCTCGTCCAGCACCTGGCCGTCTACATACACCGTATTTGTGGCATAATCAATATCCACAGTCTGCCCGCCGGTGGCGATTACGCGCTTGACGATGGCCACCCCGTTCAGGTGCTCCGCTGTGGTCTTGTTCAGCACCACGATGTCGCCCTGCCGCGGCTCATAGCCCAGGGACCACACCAGCAGCAGCTGCCCGTCCACCAGGGTGTTCTCCATAGACTCCCCGTCCACCCTGGTCAGCCTGCCCAAAAAGGTGAACACCAGCACCAGGCAGACCAGCGCCGTGGTCACCGCGCTGAGCCAGTAGAACAAATCGTCAGAGGGCTTTTCCTCCCCCTTGGCCGCAGGCTGCGGCTGTTCCTCCGGGCTGTTCCGGGATTCAAATTCCTGATTCATGGATACCTCCCCGCGTCCCTGCCGTCAGGGACATTCGCAGTTATTATAATCCCTTCCCGCGCAAAAAGCAACCTCCCATCCCCCGGGACAATATATTTCGCTTTGGTCCCCTGGAGCGGCACATTTCAGTTGAATCCATGCCCGCTTCATGGTACAATGGGCCGTAAAGATTCTGTAAAACAGGGAAGGGTGATGGTATGAAAATTTTAATCGCCGGCGGCGTGGCCGCGGGCACCAAGGTAGCCGCCAAGCTGAAGCGGGAACAGCGTGACGCGGAGGTGCTGATCCTGACCAAGGGCGCCGACATCTCCTACGCAGGCTGCGGCCTGCCCTACTACGTGGGCGACGTCATCAAGAACCGGGCCGATCTGGTGATTAACACGCCGGAATCCTTCTCCGCCCTGACGGGCGCGGAGGTCCGCACCGGGGTGGAGGTCACCGGCGTGGACCGGGCCTCCAAAACCGTGACTGCCAAGGACCTGGCCACCGGCCAAAGCCAGGCATATACCTATGACAAGCTGGTCATTGCCACCGGCGCCAGCCCCTTTATCCCCGACTGCCCCGGCACCGATCTGGAAAACGTGTTTGTGATGCGCACGCCGGACGATGCCGACGCCCTCAAGCAGAAGGTGGACAGCGGCGAAATCAAACGGGCCGTCATCGCCGGCGCCGGCTTTATCGGGCTGGAGGTGGCTGAAAACCTGTCCGCCCGCGGGGTCAAAACCACTGTTATCGACTTCGCCCCCCACATCCTGTCGGAGCTGCTGGACGGCGAGATGTCCGAGTACCTGGAAAATGCCATGGCAGATGCCGGCGTCATGCCCTTTACCAACGTAGCCCTGGAGGGCATCACCGGCGAGGGCAAGGTGGAAAAGGTGCTCACCAGCCGCCGGCCCATGAAGGCGGACGCCGTGGTGCTGGGCCTGGGCTTCCGCCCCAACACCGCCTTTTTGGCCGACAGCGGCCTGGAGATGTTCAAGGGCACCCTGCTGGTCAACGAGCACATGCAGACCAACGACCCGGATATCTACGCCGCCGGGGACTGCGCCCTGGTCACCAACCGGATCACCGGCCAGCGCCAGTGGTCCGCCATGGGCTCCACCGCCAACATCACCGGCCGTCTGGCCGCCATGTATATGGCCGGGGACGGCCAGGCCGCAGCCTATCCCGGCGTGCTGGGCACCGGCGTAGCCAAGCTGCCCGGCATCAACATGGGCCGCACCGGCCTGACGGAAAAGGCCGCCCGGGCGGCGGGCTATGACGTGGAAACCGTGGTCACCGTGGGGGAGGACAAGGCCGGCTATTATCCCGGCGCCAGCAACTTCTACACCAAAATGATCTGCGACCGCCAGACCCACCGCCTGCTGGGCATCCAGGTAGCAGGCAAGGGCGCGGTGGACAAGATGGTGGACATTGCTGTTACCGCCATCTCCCTGGGCGCCAGGCTGGAGGATCTCCAGTCCTGTGACTTCGCCTACACGCCCCCCTTCTCCACCGCCATCCATCCCTTCTCCGTAACGGTGAATGTGCTGCTGAACAAGCTGTCCGGGGCCTTTGAGACCATGACCCCCGCCCAGTACGCCCAGGGCGAGGCGGAGGGATACCGGGTGGTGGACTGCGCCACAAAGCCCCACATCCCCGGCGTCATGTACCTGAACCAGACCTCCGTCCAGGGCCCCGTGGAGGGGCTGGGCCAGGAGGAGATGCTCCTGCTGGTCTGCACCCGGGGCCGGCAGGCGTACCTGCTGCAAAACCGGCTGAAATTTTATGGCTATACCAACACCCGTGTGCTGGAAGGCGGCACCCAATTCAACACCAGTGTGCTGGATTAAATTCACCTGATCAGAAACGAGGAATGAAGAATGGAGAATATCACCGACCTGGAAAAAAAGGCCCTGAAGGGACGGGGCTACATCATTACCCGGGATAACGAGCATTTTATCGGCCGTATCATCACCGTGGACGGCGTGCTGACCGGCGACGAGCTGGCCGTGGTGGCGGAGGCCGCCAAGAAGTTCGGCAACGGACAGATTGCCATGACCTCCCGCATGACCGTGGAGGTGCAGGGCCTGACCCATGACACCATCGAGCCCTTCAACGACTATATCGCCCAGGCCGGTCTGTACACCGGCGGCACCGGCTCCCGCGTCCGCCCCATCGTCCCCTGCAAGGGCACCGTGTGCGTCCATGGCCTTATCGACACCCAGGCCCTGGCCCGGGAGCTGCACGAGATCTTCTACAAGGGCTGGTACGATGTGAAGCTGCCCCACAAATTCAAAATCGGCATCGGCGGCTGCCCCAACAACTGCATCAAGCCCGCCCTCAACGACTTCGGCATCATGGGCCAGCGGGTGCCCGAGTATGATCCCGACGACTGCAACGGCTGCAAAAAGTGCTCCGTGGCGGACAAGTGCCCCATGAAGGCCGCCACCCTGGATGAGGACGGCATCATGCAGATCGACCGGGACGTGTGCAACAACTGCGGCAAGTGCATCGACACCTGCCATTTCGACTGCGTCACCGAGAAGAAGGCCGGCTACAAGATTATGGTGGGCGGCATCTGGGGCAAACGCCAGCGCCTGGGCACCATGATCGACGAGATCTACACCAAGGAGCAGGTCATCGAGATGATCGAGCGCTCCCTGCTGCTGTACCGGGAGCAGGGCATCACCGGCGAGCGGTTCGGCATGTTCATCGAGCGCATCGGCGTGGACAACTTTATCAGCCAGCTGAAATCCGGCGATGTCATGGCCCGCAAGGAGGAAATCCTCAGCGCCAACCTGCACCAGACCGGCGGCGCCAGCTGCTGACGGTGGAATTTACAAACCGGATAACGGGCCGGGGAGCCGCACGCAGCAGCTCCCCGGCCCGTTTTTGCTCTTTCTCTCAAGGCAGGATGGTCAGCAGCTGGCCCACCTCTTTCCTGGGCGGCGCAGCCTTGGGCGCCTCCAGGGGATAGCCCATAGCCACCAGGCAGACCACCCGCTCCTCCTGGGGGATGGGGACGTACTGCCGGATCTTTTCCTCATCAAATACCCCCAGGATCACGGTGCCCACCCCCTTGGCGTGGGCCGCCAGGCAGAAGGTCTGAACCGCTACACCGGTGTCAAAAATCTCCCACCGGTCCTCCTGGGTAGTGGAAAAGCTCCCGTCCGGCTCATACCCGCTCAGCCCCTTTACCGCCGTGACCACCGCCAGGGCGGGACACCGGCTGATGGTCTTGGCATTGAAGGCAAAGCCCAGCACGCAGTGGTCAGCCACCGCCTGCTTCATCTCAGCGTTGGTCACCACATGGTAACGGGGCACCTGGGTGTTCTTCCAGGAGGGAGCAAACCGCGCCAGCTCCACGATCTCCTCCAGCACCGCCTGGGAAACCTCCCGCTGTGCATATTTTCTCACGCTGCGCCGCTCCCGAATCGCCTGTTCCAGCTCCATATCCGTCACTCCTTTTCTTTTTCCGTATGGTATCACAGAAAGCACCTCCTGTCAAAGCAGCCCCGTCCTTTCAGCGGCTCTTTCCGGCCAGTTTCGCTTGGTTTTGATTGATATGCACAGAATCCCAGCTTTATTTATGTAGAAAACAGGCATTGCATCCAGTCAAGTTATATGATATCTTATATCCATCGAAAAAGCTGATTCTTATATGCAGGGTGGGTTTCAATGTGACTTTGGCAGAGCGCACGCAGCGCCAAATCGAGCAGATGATTCTGAACAAGGAATATGACGCGGACAACTATCTCCCCAGCGAGGGGGAGCTGTGCAAAAAGTTCTCCGTCAGCCGGGTTACGGTTCGGGATGCTGTCCGTTCCCTTGAAACCCGCGGATTTTTGAAGCGCATCCACGGAAAGGGGCTGCTGGTGCTGGATAACAGCATGCACGTGCTGTCCCGCTCTATTACGGATGTCATCAACCGGGGCGACTGCAGCCTGGAAAACCTGATGGAGGTACGCACCATTATGGAGCAGGCCTGCGCGGATCTGGCTGCCCAGCGGGCTACGGAGGAGGATCTGGAGATCCTGGATCAATCCTGCAAAAACATGGAAAACGCCAGTGAAATGGACGGGGCCTACTTTGCCAATGACCAGCTCTTCCATGTGCAGCTGGCCAAGGCCTCGAAGAACCCCTTGCTGGCCATTATTGTGGACGCTTATACCCCCCTGCTGCGGGACAGCATCCTCCTGGCTTCCCGGGTGGACTACTGCATCGAAAAGCGGCATCATTACCACCGTGCCATATATGACTGCATCCTGCGCCGTGATTCCCAGGGCGCAGTGGCTGCTATGCAGCATCACCTGCAGGCGACGGAGAAAAATCAGGGCCGCGGTTGATGGCCCTGTTTCCCCGGATGCCTGCGGTACGATTTAACTTATAACATATATCATATCTTATATGTTGGATTGAGAGAGGTGTGCATATGAAGATTCAGGAAGTCAAGACGTACATCATTCAGGCCCCCTTGCAGCAGCCCTTTGCCTTTTCCCAGGGGTGGGTGCATAACCGCAGCTCCGTCATTGTGGAGGTGGTTTGTTCCGACGGGGAAAGCGGGTTTGGGGAGTGTATGTGCCATGGGATGCAGCCGCCTCAGGCGGCGGCCGCCTTCGTGGAGCACTGCTTCGCGCCCCGGGTAGTGGGACGGGATATCTTTGACGTGGAGGTCCTGTGGGAGGAGCTTTACAACCTGTGCCGTCCCTTCGGCCAGCAGGGGGCCGCCGTCAACGCCCTCAGCGGCCTGGACATCGCCCTGTGGGACGCCATCGGCCGGCATCTGGGCCAGCCTGTATGCAACCTTTTGGGCGGCAAGTTCCGCACGCGGGTTCAGGCGTATGCCACCGGCTTCTACCGCAAGGAAAACGGCGTATACCCTCAGGACGCCGTGGAGGAGGCCCAGGGATACCTGGACAAGGGGTTCCGCGGAATGAAGCTCAAAGCCGGGTTCGGCGTGGAGGCGGACATCCCCTATATCCGGGCGGTCCGGGAGGCCGTGGGCTATGACGTTCTGCTGATGTGCGATTTTAACAGCGCCTACAATCAGGCCCTGGCCAGGCGCCTGCTTTTGGAGCTGGAGGACAGCCGTCTTGAATTCTTTGAAGAGCTGCTGGCGCCTGAGGACATAGAAGGGTACGCCGCACTGCGAAACCTCACCGGCTCCTACATCGCGGCGGGGGAGGAGATTTTCGGGAAGATTGCCTTCAAGTCCTGGCTGGAGCGGGGGGCGCTGGACATCTATCAGCCGGACCTGTGCTCCTGCGGCGGCTTTACCGAATGCAAAAAAATTGCGGCGCTGTGCCAGGCATACAACACCATGCTGATCCCCCATGTATGGGGAAGCGGGGTGGGGCTGGCCGCCTCCCTGCAGTTTATTGCCACCCTTCCCCCCGCGCCGCTGTGCAGCTGCCCCAAGGAGCCTCTGCTGGAATACGATCAATCCAGCCATCCCTTCCGCCTGGACCTGATCTATGACGGAATCCGTTTTGAAGACGGTTATGTGTACGTGCCGCAAAAGGCCGGCATCGGTGTGGATGTAAACAGGGATATCCTGCAAAAATACTGTATCAACCGTTAAACCAGAAAGGAGACAGAACCATGAAAAAGATTGCAGCGTTTGCACTGGCCTCCGCCATGACCTTGAGTCTTGCGGCATGCAGCAACCCCGGCGGCTCGAGTTCCGCCGGCCAGGGCTCCGGAACGGGCGGTGACAGCAAAACGGTCACCCTGAAAATCGGAAACGCCATGACCAGCGACCATCCCTGGAACACCGCCATCGACCAGCTGTGCGACCTGGTCAGCGAATACTCCGACGGCAAGCTGGAGCTGGTCAACTACTCGGACGCCACCCTGGGAACGGAGGCGGAGCTGCTGGAGCAGGTCAAAGAGGGTACGCTGGACATTTTTGTGGGCGACCCCTCTGTGGGTACCACCTTCTGCAAAAAGCTGGAGCTGTTTGCCCTCCCCTTCCTGTTCCAGGACAAGGCGCAGTGGGAGGCCGCCCTGGACGGTGAGCCGGGAGATGCCTATGCCCAGATGATTGAGGAGGAGACGGGCATCAAAATCCTCTCCTATTGGGGCGGCTCCACCCGCAACGTCCTGGCCGTCAAGCATCCCGTGGAGAGTATTGACGACTTGAAGGGCTTCAAGCTGCGCCTTGCCGCTTCGGAGCTGAAATTCAACGTATGGCAGGCTGTGGGCTGCCTGCCCATTGAGATCGCCTTCGGCGAGACCTACTCCGCCATGTCCTCCGGTCTGTGCGACGGCATGGAGAACGAGATGCCTTCCATCCTGTCCTCCAAGTTCTATGAGGTCGCCCCCTATTTGACCCGCACAGAGCACGAGATCACGGTACGGCCCATGTTCATGAACGGCGAGGTTTTCGATTCTCTCGCTCCCGATCTCCAGGAGGCGCTGCTGAAGGCGGTGGATGAAATCACCCCTGTGGCCCGCCAGCTGGAAGCGGACTACGGTCAGCAGGCCGAGGATACCATGGTCAATGACTTCGGGCTCCAGATCTATCCCATTGACAAGCAGCCCATCATGGAATCCGTTGTGCCCGTACTGAATCAGTTTGGTGAGGAAAACGGCCTGTCCGACCTGATCGCACAGATTCAGGCCAGCTGACACTGCCGTCCCGACCCGCGGCACGGAAATGGATGTGAAGGAAATGAACAAAATTTCTAATGCAATCATTCGCGGCATCGAGAAGCTGCTGTTGATCCTGACCATTCTGTTGGTTGCGGTTACATTTCTGCAGGTAGTATGCCGTTTCGTCATCAAAATTCCCACCAGTTGGAGTGAGGAAACCGTGCGGTTCTGCTTCGTCTGGATCATATTCCTGGGCGCGGCGGTGGCTGTGCGGGAGAACACCCACCTGATGCTGGATATGCTGACCAGCCATTTGCCCCCCGCAGCTCAGAAAGCACTGCGGATTCTGGTCCTGCTTGTTATCTTTATCTGCGCCGCCGTGCTTCTGTACGGCGGGATAGACTACTGCATCCGTACCTGGGACAAGAGCATGGTCAATATGCCGCTGCCGGCCTGGTGCCTCAACATCTCCGCACCATTGTCATCCATCCTGATGATGTGGTTTGATTTGCAAAGATTGATTGAGGAACTGCGAAGCGGCAGGAAGGGGGAGAAGTGACTTCATGGACGGATTACCCATTTTAATCTTATTTGTGGGCATGGTCGTGCTGATGCTGCTGGGGCTGCCCTTGGCCTTCTCCCTGTTCGCCACTTCCGTAAGCGTCATGGTACTGTTCACCGACCTGCCTCTGTGGCAGATGATCCAGAAAATGTTCTCCGGCGTAAACAGCTTTGTGCTGACGGCCATCCCCTTTTTCCTCCTGGCGGGCAACCTGATGAATTCCGGCCAGATAACGGACAAACTGATCAATCTGGCCTCCACCGTGGTAGGGCACATGCGGGGCGGGCTGGCACACATCAACGTGTTGGTAAGCCTGCTGTTCGGCGGCGTTTCCGGATCCGCGGTGGCGGACACCTCCGGAATCGGTTCCATTCTCATCCCCGCCATGGAGAAGAAGGGGTACAGCAAATCGTTTACCGTGGTCGTTACGGCGTGCTCCTCCGTACTGGGCCAGATTATTCCTCCCAGCCTGATTATGATTATCTATGCTTCCTCCTCCGGGGCAAGCGTCCAGGCCCTGTTCATCGCGGGCATCGTCCCCGGCATCCTGCTGGCGCTGTCCATGATGGCGGTGTCCTATGTATACGCGGTGAAATGCGATTTCCCCAGAGAGGAGCGCAAGAGCTTCCGTGACTTTCTCCACGCCCTGCGGGAGAGTATTCTGGTCCTTATCATGCCGCTGATTATCATTGGCGGCGTGCTGACAGGCGTCTGTACCGCCACAGAGAGCGCGGTCATCGCGGTGGTCTACAGCCTGATTATCACTTTGTTTGTGGACAAAACCCTGACCTTCCGGGACCTGGTCCCCATCTTTGTCCAAACGGCAAAAAGCACCGCCACCAGCCTTTTCTGCATTGCCGGCGCCGGGGCCTTCGGATACCTGATGGCCTACTTCCGGGTCAGCAAATACGTGGAGGATCTGCTTCTCAGCATGAACGTGGGGAAAAACGGCTATATCCTGTTTTGCATCATCCTCTTTTTCCTGCTGGGCTGCTTTATGGACGCCACCCCCGCCATCTGTATCTTTGTCCCCATTGTGGCGCCCGTCGGCCTGGATCTCGGCCTGAACGCCACCCATCTGGGTATGATTATCTGCCTGCTTCTGGCCATCGGCATGGTTACGCCTCCCTACGGATTGTGCCTGCTGATCGCCTGCCAGATCTCTGATATCGAACCACAGAAGACGTTCCGGGACCTGTTTGTCATGCTGGGCGCGGTCTTGGTAACCTTGGTTGTCATCCTGTTCCTGCCGGATCTGATCCTGTGGCTTCCCAGGCTCCTGGTGCCCAAATTTGTTTAGCGGCCATTTCCCCTCTCCAGCCACCGGGACGGCAGTCCCGGTGGCTGGCTTTTCTGCGGCAGGCCATTTCCCCGGCCCGGGCGGCCCCATTCCTCCGCGTTTACCGGCAAAAAATAAGTTGCCAATTGTTTGGAATAATAGTATAATACATTTACCTTTGCTTGAGCTTCGGCCCAAAGCAAGGCCGCACTAGTCGGGGAGATAGCGGTGCCCTGTACCTGCAACCCGCTGCAGCAGGGATGAATCCCGGCCCCCGGAGGTGTGGTGTGTCGTCTGACTGAGATAAGCAGTGATGATAGACCGGTCCCGCGCAACGCGGCTCCGTGAACCGTGTCAGGCGGGGAACCGAGCAGCACTAAGCGGCCCGCCGCGTGTGCCGCGGGGTTACTGTTCTTGAGCCGGCTGTCTCGGTAACGGACATATCGCACCCTTCAAAGGCCGGTGTGCGGCCTTGCTTTTCGCCGAAGCCTTTTGATTTCCAGGGGAGGGAGGTTTCACCATGTACCAGGCTTTGTACCGCAAGTGGCGGCCCCGCACCTTTGACGACGTAGTGGGTCAGGGCCACATCACCGACACCCTGAAGCAGCAGGTGGCAGGCGGCCGCACCTCCCACGCCTACCTGTTCACAGGCACCAGAGGCACGGGGAAAACCACCTGCGCCAAAATCCTTTCCCGGGCTGTCAACTGCCTCAACCCGGTGGATGGGAACCCGTGCAACCAGTGCGCCGCCTGCCTGGGTATTGAAAACGGCTCCATCCTGGATGTACTGGAGCTGGACGCCGCCTCCAACAACGGCGTGGACCAGGTGCGCGCCCTCCGGGACGAGGCGGTGTATTCCCCCGCCGCGGTGCGCAAGCGGGTCTACATTGTGGACGAGGTCCACATGCTGTCCACCCCCGCCTTCAACGCCCTGCTGAAGATTCTGGAGGAGCCGCCCGCCCATCTGATGTTCATTCTGGCCACTACGGAGCTCCACAAGGTGCCCGCCACCATCCGCTCCCGCTGCCAGCAGTTCGCCTTTAAGCGGATTCTGCCGGAGCAGATTGCCGGCCGGCTGCGCTACATCGCCCAGGAGGAGGGCATGACCCTCACCGATTCCGGCGCCGCCCTGCTGGCCCGGCTGGCAGACGGCGGCCTGCGGGACGCCCTATCCCTGCTGGACCAGTGCTCCGGCGGCGGCGGCCCGGTGGATGACCAAGTCATTTTGGACACCCTGGGGCTGGCAGGCAACCTGGAAACCGCCGCCCTGATGGACCACATCGCCGCCCGCCGCACCGCCGACGCTTTGGAGACGTTGGCCCGGCTATACCGGGGCGGCAAGGATGTGGCCGCCGTTTTGGATGAGCTGTCCGGCCTGGCCCGTGACCTGCTGGTACGGAAAACCGCCCCTCAGGGGGGCACAGCCCTGCTTACCGGGGGCTATGATGACGCCACCATGCGGCGGCTGGGGGAGCAGCTGCCTCCCTCCAGGCTGCTGCAAATGCTCCGGGTGCTGCAGGATGCCCTGGCCGGGATGGCCCGCAGCCGCAACCGCCGCACCGACGGCGAGCTTTGCCTGATTCGCCTGTGCGACGAGCGTCTGGACGACTCCTTCTCCGGCCTGGCTGCACGGGTGTCCAGGCTGGAGGAGCAGCTGGCCTCCGGCAGCTTCACCCCCGTTTCTCAGCTCTCCCGCCGGGAGGCACCCCCTCAGCCTGCAGCTCCCCCCCAAGAAGAGACAGCTGCGGAGGACACCCCCCCGTGGGAGGAGGAACGTCCCCCCCTCCCACCGGAGCCGGAGGAGACGCCCTCCGTCCAGGCCCCGCCGGAGCCCGTCTCGGTTCCCGCGGAGCCGGAGCCCGCTTCTTCCCCCGTTCCGCCCGCCGGCCAGGCGGCCCCCGGCCCCTCCTTCTGGCCATCCCTGGTGGCCGGCCTGCGGGGAAAGGTGCCCCCCTCCATCCTGCCCTATCTGCACAACAGCGCCAAGGTCCAGGGTGTGATGCAAAACGGGGCCCTGACCCTTTGGGCAGACAGTGAATTTACCCGGGCCATGCTGAACAAGCCATCGGTGCTCAACGGCGTGGGCCAGGCAGCCGCCGCAGCCCTGGGCCTGAACCAGGTCCCGGTGGCGGTGGTGGTGGGCCAGCCGCCCCAGCAGCGGGCCGAAACCCCTCCCAGCCAAACAAACCATTCGCCTGACGCCATGGACGCCCTGCTGTCCTTTGGCGAGAAGTTTGACAATATTAAAATCCAGTAAGGAAAAAGGAGTGTTTCCATATGGCAAAAGGATTTAACAGCCGCGGCATGGGCGGCATGGGCGGCGGCATGAATATGAACATGATTAAGCAAGCCCAGAAGATGCAGCAGGATATGCTGAAAATGCAGCAGGAGCTGGAGGAAAAGACCTATCAGGCCAGCGCCGGCGGCGGCGTAGTCACCGCCACCGTTTCCGGCAAGCGGGAGCTGAAAACCCTGGAGATCGACCCTGACGCGGTGGACCCTGACGACGTGGAGATGCTGCAGGATCTCATTGTCGCCGCCGTCAACGAGGCCATGCGTGCCGCTGAGGGCGACGCCGCCAGTACCATGCAGAAGCTCACCGGCGGGCTGGGCCTGCCCTTCTGAGCCCTTATCAAACTGAAAAAAGATCCCCGGCACAAGCCGGGGATCTTTTTTATGGTTTACCACCATTTTCCCAGTAGCTTTTTCATAGAGCGGGGCTCCTCCACCTGGAGCTTCTCCCCCAGGAATACCTGGGTGGCCTGGTGTCTCAGCAGCTCCGCCCGGTCCTCTCCACATTTTTTCTCCACCAGCTCCAAAGCCTCCCGCAGCATGGGGGGTCTTTTATGGAGGGAATGGGTGTCGGTGGACAGCACATGGATCAGCCCATGGTCAATCATACTCAGCAGCTGCTTCTGCCGCTTGGGGTGCATCAGCAGGCTGGTGGCATTCATCTGGGTACAAGCGCCGGCGTCAATCCATTCGCTGAGGAAATTGGGGTTCTCCTGCACAAAGGCGTACCGCTCCACGTGGGCAATCAGCGGCGTGATCCCTTCCCTGGTCAGCTGGTACAGCACGTCTGCCGCCCCCTGGGGGTAATAGGCCGGATGGAACTCCACCAGCAGGTAGTCGGTGCCCTCCAGGCACAGCGGCCTTACATCCACCTCATCCAGGTCCTGGGAGTAGAATACCTCCGCCCCCAGCTTAACCTCGGGCAGCCTGTCATCCGGATTCCAGCTCTGCCGCAGCGTCTGAAAAGCCGACTCCCGGCGGGCCAGGAATTCCCCAATGTTTTCTTTTCGGAAGTGGAAATGTGGGGTCATGGCAATCTGCATCACCCCGTCGGCCCGCTGCCGATCCAGCAGGCCCAGGCTGACTTCCACCGTCTCCGCCCCGTCATCCATCCCGGGCAGAATGTGGGTATGCAAATCCGTCATACTCAATTGTTCTGGTAGTCGTAGTTGTAGCTATAGTAATAGCCGCTCTCTTTTTCCGTGGATTTGGTGTTGAAGTCGTTGAGCACGGCCCCCAGGATATTGGCCTGCACCGCCTCCAGGTTGCGCTTGGCCAACTCCACCTCCTCGAAGGTGGCAAAGTTCTGCCGCACAATCAGGATCACGCCGTCGGCATACTGGCTGAGTACCGCAGCGTCCGTCACCACGGACACGGGAGGCGTATCAATCAGAATGTATTCGTACTGACCGCTCAGCTCCTCCAGGATCTCTCCCATCCGCTTTGAGCCCAGCAGCTCGGCGGGGTTGGGGGGGATAGCGTCGGCCACAATCACATCCAACCCTGTATCTTCCAGCCTGGTAATGGCGTCGGCCAGGGGCGCACCGGCCAGCACGCCGGTGATGCCGGACAGACCGGACCGCTTGATTTTCAGATACCGGTGGATGATGGGCTTGCGCAGGTCGCAGTCAATAAGCAGCACCTTGCTGCCGGCCTCCGCCAGGGAAATGGCCAGGTTAATGGTGACGCTGCTCTTTCCCTCGCCGGGAATGGCGCTGGTCATCAGAATCGTCTTGCAGGATTTACCCAGCGCCAGGAATTTCAGATTGGTACGCAGGCTTTTGAAGGCCTCCTGATACTGGAAAGGGGTGTCCTTGCCCACCATGACAAACTCACGTTTGCTGCGCTGTGTCTTCTTTGCCATGTGTTATGCCCCCTTCTCCTTGGTATCTATCTGGGGAATCACGCCCAGCACCGTCAGCCCCAGACGGTTATTGATGTCAGAGTCCGTTCTGAACTTGTTGTTCAGCATGTAGCGCAGGAATACCACGCCCACCGCCAGCACCAGACCCACCATGGCCGCCAGAGCGGTGTTGCGGGTGATGTTGGGGGAGACGGGAGCAGTCCCGGCCTTGGCCTCGGAAATGATTTCCACGCTGCCCGCCTTCACGGTGTTGATAATCACCTCCGGCGCCTGCTCCACAATATTGGCCACGATCTCCCGGGCCAGTTCGGGATCAGCATCCTGCACGGAAACCCGCATCACCTGGGTGGAATCCACCGCGGAGATGCTCACCTTATTGGCCAGCTGGCTGTAGGTCATATCCAGATCCAGCTGGTCAATGGTCTTTTCCAGCACCGTGTCGCTGGTAAGGATAACGGCGTAGGTATCCACCAGCTTGCTGGCGGAATTCAACTGGTCGCTGGTCACGCTGGATTGGGTACCGTCAATCTGGCGGGAGTTGACAATCAGCATGGCGCTGGCCCGGTACTGAGGCGTCATGGCAAAGGTGCTGACCAGGAAACCTACCAGGCCAAATACAATGGCCGCCGCTGCAATAATAATGATATTTTTCTTTAAAAGGACCATGATCTCGCGCAGATCTATGGTCTCCTCATACTGTTCCAAATTATCCCCTCCGGTGTCTCATATCCCATTTAAGCTCATCCTGATCTTCCGCGTTTTGCGCGCCGCAGACTCAGGCAAAATAGTCCACACCAAAGTATTCCAAGACGAAATAGAGCTGCTCGGAACTCGCCAATCCGAGGACAATGCTGTTGGCGCTGGTAAACTGCTCATCTGTCATGCTGTCGTAGACGCTTTTCAGACGGCTGATTTCCCCCGCATATTGTTGCTGGACAAAGGCGCGGTCCAGAAACTGCCCCTTATCCCTCCGGGCCAGGGCATCCTCAATACATCCCATGAGGATTTTCAGTGCATCCTTCACAACCGGCTCCGCATAGGCAACATCCTGAGAATTGCTGTAGCTCTCCACTATTACCTGAAGGTACTCAGCCACCTTGGCTTCCTCCGCCTTTTCCTCCTCAGTAGGCTCGCCGCCGGGCACCTCACCCGTTCCGCCGCCCGGTCCACCGCCGGGCTGCTCCGGCTGTTCCGGCTCCGGGGGCAGCTCAGGCAGCTTTTCTGTCACAGCCACCAGATTGCCCAGCACCACGGCCACAGCGGCACGGGTAGCAGGCATCCGGGGCTGGAAATCCACCCCCCCGTCAGCAGGCACGCCGCTGACCAGCCCCAGGGAGACACACAGGTTGACGCTCTCCCTGGCATAGTCGGCAATCTCCGCTTTGTCCAGGAAGGCATTTTCCCGCTGCTGGTAGGCAGTCAGGTCATACTCCGTGAACTTCTTCAAAAACTGGCCCATAATAACGCACATCTGCTCCCGGCTGATGGGGCTATTGGGGCCGAAATGGGTGGCGTCCACCCCGGCCACCAGGCCGTTTTCCTTGGCCCAAGCCGCCGCGTCGGCATAATAATCGGCGTCGGACACATCCTCAAATCCGGCCTCCTGGGCGGGCTCCTGGTAAACCTGGAGCATACGGGCCGTCTGGGCCATGACGGTGACAAACATGCCCCGGGTCATGGTAAGGTCAGGGGAGAAGGTATCCTCTCCCGTGCCGGAAAACAGGCCCCAGTCGGTGACCTGCTGGATCGCCGACTGTCCCCAGTGCCCCTGGATGTCGGAAAAATCCTTGGCGGCGGCGGGCATAGCCAGCAGCCCGGCAGTGAGGGCGGCGGTCAGCAGCCCACAGGTAAAGCGCTTCATGTAAGAATCCTTTCTGAAACAAGCGCGGGATCTGCAAACGCACATCCCGCGCTGTTTCCGTTGTGCTAGTTCTGTTTTAGAGCTTATCAATAACCAGCGTGACAGAGTAGCTGCCGATCAACTGGGCAGGAATGTCAATGGGCAGGACGCTCTGGGCCTGGTCGAAGCGGCCAGTGATCAGGTTGACCCAGGACTGGTAGGCATCATTATCGGCGGTAACGGTCACACCCATCGTTGCCTCGCGGTAGTCGCCGTTTTCATCCACAAAAATGCCATCCTCGTCAGCCATCAGGTCAGCGAAGTCTTCCTTGTTGGCAAAGGCAACACCATAGTCGGAGCCATACGCATCCTCCACGCTGTTCAGCAGTTCAAGGTAGGCCTCCTCACTCCGGTCGCCCAGGCTCTCATAGAACTCACAGGTGGCCAGTACATAGTCATTCACCTTCTGGACATAGTCACTTCTCTCCTTCAGGGAGAAGGTACCGTCGCCATTGTCCTTCACATAATCCTCAGGCTTGGCCAGATCATACAGGGCGAGCAGCTTTTCCTCCTCGTCGCTATCCAGCGCAACGCCCAGCCGTCCCTCTACCCGGGAGATGACAGAGGCTCTATTGGAGTCATAGTTGCCCATGACATCGCTCATATACTCCCGCAGGTCCAGAGCCACAGTCATGGTGGTAGACTCGACGGGAACGGGAGCAGTTTCGCCCACCTGGGTATTCTGGATGGTGGTCTTAACCTCCTCCAGAGTACCCTGGTACTCCACAAGCGCTTCCTTGATCTGCTTGCCCGTCATACCGGACAGGGCCTGCTCCAGGCTGGGGTTCTTGTCGATAAGCTGCTGCTTCTGGTCCTCAAGATACCCGGGGTCCTTTGCGGCCAGGTCCGTCGCCTTGTTCACCAGGGCTTCAATCACCGCGCCGTCGTCCTCCTTGACAACATAGGAGCCGTTGCTTGCCTGCAGCCGCTCCAGCAGCTCCTGCATTTGCTCAACGGTGACGTCCTCAGGCAGCAGCGTCAGAGTGGACGCTCCGCCGTTGTCCCCAAGCAGATCGGTAACCTTCACCTCCACGGTAGCGGAAACTTTGCCGTTGCCGTCAATGGTAATGGTAGCCTTCTGGCCATCCATAGTGACAGTCTTGGTGCGGCCTGCGCCATTGTTGGTGGCCTTTTGGATTGCCTGTTTCACAGCATTGTTAATCTTGTTGACATTCGCGCCGGAGATCAGATCCTGGGCAACCACGCTGAGCTTCTTGTCGTTGCTGGCCTTAACCCCGTTGTAGTAGGCAGTCAGCTCCAGGCCGCTTCTGCTCAGGTTGGGCGCATTGATGGTCATTTTGACGCTGTAGCTGGCGCCCACACTGCCGCCGCCGCTGGAGGAACCGCCGCCGGAGGGCGTGCCGGCATCCACGCCGGCAGCCAGGATGGCATCCAGCTGCTTCAGCACCACGGCAGCCTCAGCACGGGTAGCGGCCTTCTGGGGATTCATGTAGCCGTTCTCATCGCCGGCCACCAGGCCCCACATCTGGCAGTTCTTCACCGCAGACTGGGCCCAGGAGCTGATGGAGAGGGCGTCAGGGAAGGCCTTCTCCTCCTGGGTGGTCTTGTAGAGCTTGTTATCCTTGTCCGCGCGGTAACGGAGGAAGGCGGACATCATGACGCACATCTGCTCGCGGGAGATGACAGCGTTGGGGCCAAACTCGGTGGGGCTGATGCCGGCCACAATGCCGTTGGCATACGCCCACTTCACCGCGTTGGCGTACCAGGCGTCGGCACTCACATCGGTAAAGGGAGTCTGGGCAGTGCTGACAGCGGCGCCGTCCAGGGCGGCCAGGGTGGTGACGAACATGGCGCGGGTCACCTGCATATTGGGTGCAAAGGTGTTCTCCGCCACGCCCACCATGTACTCCTTCTCCGCCACGTACTGGACATAGGGATAGAACCAGTCGTTCTTGGAAACGTCGGTCAGCTTATCTACGCTCAGCGCCAGCGCCGGAGTAGTCACCGCCGGAGTAGTCACTGTCCCGAACAGCACGGTGCCCGCCAGGCACAGGGAAAATGCGTTCTTCTTCACGTTCATTACTCCTCACTATCGTTTATTTGAAGCTTCGTTTTTATGTACTACACGGTGACCGATTCACGATCAGCTGTATAGTTCCGTCATTTTTGCGGCCTTCCAATTGGCCTTGCTGTCCTCATAGTAAGCCCGAATCTGGCTGACCAGATCGTTGCTTTGCCCATACTTCTTCTGCGTCGCCTGGATATTGGCCAGAATAGCCTCGACCTCTGCGTCGCACTTGCTTTCCTCTGCCAACAGAATGCTCATTTTGGACTGGACAAGGGAAATTTTCTTTTTCTGGGTACGCTGAGCAGCAGGCAAATCCTTGTACTCCTGCTTGGTTTGGGCAATAATCTCGTCCAGCCGGGCAAGGAACTTATCTTCCACTTGGTACAGTTGGTTGACATAGCCTTGAATTTCCGCCTGCGCCTTTTCCGCGTCCGTT
>CASFCW010000028.1 GCA_949293165.1 uncultured bacterium | reverse complement strand
CCCGCGGGGTGCTTCTTTTTTGCGGCCATGGAGGAGACCTCCACCCCCATCGAAGATGGGGCGGCGCTTTGCGCCGTAAATTCGCAGGCCCGTGGCCGAGGAATTTCCGCAGGGCGAATTCACTTCGCCCAAGGGGGAAAAGACGGGAACCCACGGAATGGGAACATTCCGTGGGTCTACTCCATGGCTATCATCACCGCCGCCCTGGCGTAACTTCAGCAAAATAAGAAGAAGCACCCCCCGGGGTGCTTCTTCTTATTAAAAAGCCCTCCTGCAAGGAGTTCCGGCGCCCGCAGGCGACGGAATCAATTTAAATTGCGTTATTTCCGGCGACATGTGCGTCGGAAATAACACTTCTCACGCAAGGCGGGCCGACTTTTCTGTAAGGAATCGAGGCCTGCCTTGCGTGCAATCCTCGTCGAAAAAGCGGCTGTGCCACTTTTTCGACAGTCTCAAGCACCCCGCGGGGTGCTTCTTTTTTGCGGCCATGGAGGAGACCTCCACCCCCATCGAAGATGGGGCGGCGCAAACGCGGGCCACGGCAGATCTGCCGTGGCCCGCGATGCTTTCCCGGTTGGGTGGCTTAATTAAACTTGTAGATTTTCCGAACCAGGCGGTACAGGCCCACGGACAGCTTTCTGCCCTGGTAGCCGGGGAAGGCGGTAAAGGCGGATACAGCCCGGTATTTCATCTTGTGATAGATGCCGGAATCCACGGTACGCAGATACTCCCACAGCTGGGTGCGTTTGCCCAGGGCCTCAGGGCTGTTGTCAATGATTAGGAAGATGGAGGATATGGCCATCATCATAGCCAGGTAGTTGAACATGTACCGGCCCAGCTTCTTGTGCTCGGCGGATACCTGGCGCAGGTCGTGGCTGCCGATCATGTGATAGGTGACCCGCAGCTGCTGATCCACCCGGGTGACCATGACCTTCTCGTTTACGCTCTGATCGGCGCGGCCGATGAAGTAGCGGTACAGATCCACGTCAAGGTAATAGATGTTTTTTACATAGGGCAGGGGCTGGTAGACGAAGATGTTGTCCACGTAGAAGGTGTGCTTGGGCAGCTCCAGATTGCAGTCCCGCAGCAGCTGGGTGCGGTAGATGACGGAATGCATCAGCAGGTACTGGGACGGGCGGAAGCGGCCGATCTGGTCCCAGCCAAAGACCCTGTTCCGGGGGAACACGTTGCGGTAATGCATCACCCGCTGGGTATTGGTCTCCGCGTGCTCGTAGACATAGTTGCACACCATCATGTCCACCAGCTTCTCGTCCCGGACGAACTGACGCAGCTTGTCCAGGGCCTTGTGGAGAGAGGGGACGTCCACCCAGTCGTCGGAATCCACCACCTTGTAATAGATGCCCCGGGCGTTGCGGATGCCCTGGTTGACGCCCTCGCCGTGGCCGCCGTTGGGCTGGTGGATGGCCCGGATAATGTCCGGGTACTGCTCCTGATACCGGTCGCAGATTTCCGGAGTGGCGTCCTTGGTGGAGCCGTCGTCCACCAGGATAATCTCAATGTCGTCGCCGCCCTGGAGCAGGGTCTCCACGCAGTGCTCCATGTAGTCAGCGGAGTTATAACAGGGAACCGCGAAGGTAATCAATTTGTCCATAGGTTATCTCTCCTCTCTATGGGAGCCCTCTCAGTGCCGCTGAAGCAGCTCCTCTGCCAGCTCCAGCGCCCTGGCCGCGATGGCGTCCATATTGTAGTATTTGTATTCCGCCAGCCGGCCCAGCAGGTACAGGTTGGGGAAGGTGTCGGCCAAAGCCCGGTATTTGCCGTAGAGGGCGTTGTTTTCCGGGTTGATGATGGCGTAATAGGGGGTCTCCCCTGCCCCGCCGGTGAAGGCCCGGGAATACTCCTTGACAATGGTGGTCACGCCGGGCTTGACCTGGCCGGTCATGTGCTTGAACTCGGTGATGCGGGTATAGTCCTGATCCACGGTGTAGTTCACCGTGCCGTAGCCCTGGAAGTCGTCCTGTTCAAGGGTCTCGAACCGGAAGTCCAGGGTGCGGTAGGGCAGCGGCCCGAACCGGAAGCCGAACAGCTCGTCCGCCTGGCCGGTATAAATCACAGGGCCGGCAAAGGGCTGGCCGTCCAGCAGCACAGCGGAGCCGGAGACGTCCAGGCGGCTGAGCGCCTCCACCCCAAGCTCCACGGTGATATTGGGGTGATCCAGCATCCGCTGGAACATGGGGGTGTAGCCCTCCAAAGGCATCCCCTGGCAGGCGTCCTGGAAATACCGGTCGTCCCGGGAGAGGAACACAGGCACCCGGGCGGTGGTGTTGGGGTCAATTTCCTCCGGCGTCTGCCCCCACTGCTTCATGGTGTAGCGGACAAACACATGCTCATAGACATAGTCGGCCAGGGCGGCGATTTCCGGATCGGTGTTTTGCCGCAGCTCCAGGATGGTTACCTTCCGCTCCGGGCCATAGGCGGCCAGCAGCTTCTCCCCCAGCCGCTTCCCCTCCTCCAAACCGAAGGCGGTTTCCAGGGAGGTGAGGTTAAAGGGGACGGGGAAGGTCATCCGCCCGCCGTCCTCCCCGGGGATGTCGGCGATAACCCGGTGCTGGTAGTCCCGCCAGGCGGTGAACTGGGACAGCCAGTCAAAAACCTGCCGGTTGTTGGTGTGGAAAATGTGGGGGCCGTACTGGTGGATCAGAACCCCAGCCTGATCCAGGCAGTCATAGGCGTTCCCGCCCACGTGGGGGCGGCGCTCCAGTACCAGAACCCGCTTGTTTCCCCGCTGGGCCAGCTCCCTGGCGGCCACGCTGCCGGCGTAGCCGGCGCCCACCACCACAATATCGTATGGATGTGTCAAATAGCATCCCACCCTTTCATTCAATGGGGGAATTCCCCATGCACGCAGCTTTAGTATAACATATTGCCGCCGGAAAGGAAACGAAAAAACATTTAAGAAATGTTCAAATTTCTCCACAACCAGAAGAAAGCGGCCGGGGAAACGGCCGCTTTCCATCAGGTTATTTCTTCATGTCGTGGTGATTGAGCAGGTCCTGCTTAATGTCCCACAAGGTCTGGGAGAGGTCCACATAGTAGTTGTGGGGGTTTTCAAACCGCTTTACCTCGTCCCACAGGGCGTCCACCTGCCGCTGGCAGTAGGCGCGGCTGGCCTGGAGGGAGGGCACCTCATACACCAGCTTGCCCTGGAGGAACACGGGCACCATCAGCTCCCTGGCCTCAAAGTCGGTGTAGGTTTTCCGCTTCCAGGTGGCGTCGGGGTCGAACAGCTCCAGAGGCTGGGTGAAGTCAATCTCCTCGTCCCGCAGGCAGATCAAATCGGCCTCCGCCTTACCGGTGGCCTTGGAGAAGATGCGGTACACCTTTTTGAAATGGGGGGTGGTAATTTTGGCGGCGTTTTCGCTGATCTTGATTTTAGGGATGATATTCCCGTTTTCATCCTCGATGGCCACCAGCTTATACACCCCGCCGAACACCGGCTCGCTGCGGGAGGTAATCAGCCGCTCGCCCACGCCGAAGGAGTCAATCCGGGCGCCCTGGCGCACCAGGTCCCGGATGATGTACTCGTCCAGGGCGTTGGAGGCAAAGATCTTGCAGTCGGTGAGCCCGGCCTCGTCCAGCATCTCCCGGGCCTTCCGGGACAGGTAGGTCAAATCGCCGGAATCCAGGCGGATGCCGCACTTGGTGATCCCCTTGGGCAGCAGCTCCTCCTGGAACACCCGGATGGCGTTGGGCACGCCGGATTTCAGTACGTTGTAGGTGTCCACCAGCAGAATGGCGTTGTTGGGGTACAGCTGGCAGTAGGTCTTGAAGGCGGTGTACTCGTCGGGGAACATCTGCACCCAGGAGTGGGCCATGGTGCCGGTGGCGGGGGAGCCATAGTGCTGGTCGGCCATAGTGCAGGCGGTGGCGGAACAGCCGGCGATGTAGCTGGCCCGGGCGCCCAGCAGGGCGCCGTCGGGGCCATGGGCCCGGCGGGAGCCGAACTCCGCCACAGGGCGGCCCTCGGCGGCACGGACGATGCGGTTGGACTTGGTGGCGATGAGGCACTGGTGGTTCAGGCACAGCAGGACGAAGGTCTCAATGAACTGGGCCTGGACAGCGGGGGCCCGGACGGTGAGAATGGGCTCTCCGGGGAAGATGGGGGTGCCCTCCGGCACGGCCCAGATATCGCCGGTAAAGGTGAAGTCCCGCAGATAATCCAAAAACTCCGGGGAGAAGCAGGCTTTCCCCCGCAGGTAGTCCAGATCTTCCTCGTCAAAGTGCAGGTTTTGGATGTAGTCCACCACCTGGGCCAGGCCGGCGGCGATGGCGAAGCCGCCCCGGTCGGGGACGGAGCGGTAAAACACGTCGAAGTAGCAGATGCGGTCGGACAGGCCTGTCTGGAAATAGCCGTTGCCCATGGTCAGCTCGTAAAAGTCGCAGAGCATGGTCAGGTTGGTTTTCTCTTTCATCCCTGGGAACGCCTCCTTAAACGGGGGCCAGCCCCGTATTTATCCTGTTCATTATACCTAATTTTCCCGGAAAATACAAGATAGCGGAAGGATTTCCCGGGAAAGAGGGGGGGTTATTCCTCCCCCTCCAGGAAGTAGCTGGCCTCCATGTCGGCGGTGGCCAGGGCGAAGGCCAGGGGGTACTTCTGCAGGGCCTGGCCCACGGTGCGGTTGTCCTCGGTACCGGAGAAGCCCATGTGCCAGCGGATGGCCATGGCCTCCTCCCGGGTCAGGCGGATGAAGCCGTTGACGATGTATACCGACTTCTCCCCGTGGCCGTAGGGCAGGGGGTCGTCGAAGGTGTAGGTGGGCACCGACTGCCACTTGCCCTGCTCGTCCTTCACGTTCCGGGTGCCCGGCTTGTAGCAGCCGATTTTGCATACGTCGTGGAGCAGGGCCACGATGGCCACCGTCTCCTCGCTGTATTCCAGGCCGTACAGCTCCTGTACCCGCTCCCGCTGGAGATAATCGACCAGGCAGTGGTACACGTTCAGGCTGTGCTCGCACAGCCCGCCGGGGCAGGCCAGGTGGTACCGGGCGGAGGCGGGGGCGGTGAAGAAGTCGCTTTTGTTCTCCAGATAGTTCAGCAGGGCGTCGGCGCCCTGGCGGGTGATCTTCTCTTTGAAAATCTCGATGAATTCCTCTTTGCAGGACATGGGGCATCCTCCTCAATACAGCTTGTCCAGCCGCTCCACAATGGGGGCGATGACCCCTTCGGTGCAGTGGCACAGAATCTCGGCGCCGGCGTCCCTGACCTCCTGGGCGCAGTTGGAGGGGGCGAAGGGGATGGCGGACAGGGCCAGCATGGGGATGTCGTTCTGGTTATCCCCCACGCAGTACAGGCCGCCGGGCCGGATGTTCAGCATCTGGCACAGCCGGCGGACCATCCCTCCCTTGGTGCAGCCCAGATGGGTGATCTCCAAATAGTACCGGTTGGAAAAAATGGCCTCGTACCGTCCGGGGCAGTTGGCCTCCAGCCAGGCCCGGGCCTGGAGGAGCACGTCATACTCCTGCTGGACGATGGCCTTGGACCAGGGGGTGGGAATCTCCGGGATGGAGCACTGGGTATAGCCGGTGCCCACCTTCTTCATGTGGGCGTCGGTAATGGGATTGGGGCGGTATACATAGATGTCCTCCCCATGGTAGGCCTCCAGGGCAAGGGCGGGCATAGCCTCCATCAGGCGGGCGAAATCCCGGGGGGCCCGCTGGTCCAGCAGGGTCTGCACCAGCATCCGGTCGGCCTGGAAATCATAAATAGCCGCCCCGTTGGACAGCACCACCGGCGCGTTGATAGGGGCCAGGTGGGCGTAGGCGGCGAAGGTGCGGTGGGCCCGCCCCGTGGCTACGGTAAAGCGCCCCCCCTCCCCGATCCAATAGCGCAGGGCGTCCAGGTTGGCCTGGGGAATCCGGCAGTCCGGGGCGTACAAGGTGTCGTCAAAGTCGCTGACCAGCAGCAGACCGTCAAATTTTCCCAAGGAAATACCTCGATTCTCCGTAAAATGCCCGGCAAAACACCGGGGATATTGGGATAATTTTATACTCCCGCCGCCCCGCCTGTCAAGGCGGAGAAACAACAAATGACCCCGGATGCGGACATCCGGGGTCATGTATGGGTTTCGGTCAAATGAGGCAGAGCACCAGGGTGAGCACCATAAACAGGATGGCCACCCACTTGGTCATCTTGGCCAGCTTGGAGTCCCAGGTCTTGGCCTTGTTCCGGGAGAGGAAGGTGTCCATACCGCCGGAAATAGCCCCGGACAGGCCGGCGCTCTTGCCGGACTGGAGCATGACAACGGCCACAAGGGCGACCCCGACCAGAACCTGAATGATGGTAATAGCCAGTTTCATCGTTCTCGTTCCTTTCAAGCCCTGTGTTCCAAGGGCGAATCGTCAGATTTGCGCCGCATACATCAAGCGCAACGGCGATTATAGCATAAGAGTGCCGGAATTGCAAGGGCTTTTTGGGAAAAGCCCTGAAAAAGACGGGGAAATCTTACAGCTGGGCCACGGCCTCGATCTCCACCAGCACATCCTTGGGCAGCCGGGCCACCTGGACAGCGGAGCGGGCGGGATAGGGCTCCTGGAAGAACTGGGCGTAGACCTGGTTCATGGCGGCGAAATCATCCATGTCCTTGAGAAACACGGTGGTCTTGACCACGGCGCCCATATTGGTGCCCGCCTGGTTGAGAATGGCCTTGATATTGTTCAGCGCCTGGGCGGCCTGCTCCTCAATGCCGCCCTCCACCACAGCGCCGGTGGCGGGGTCCAGGGGGACCTGGCCGGAGGTGAACAGCAGAGAGCCGATCTGGATGGCCTGGGAATAGGGGCCGATGGCAGCGGGGGCGCTGTCGGTGTGGATAACCTGCTTCATAATCTCTCGCTCCTTTTTGCCCGCACAGCGGCGGGCGTCGTTTGGCCCATTGTATCACGGGGCGGATGCTTCGTCAATGCGGGGCAGGTGGTTGCCATTTTCCACAGAATGGGGTAGAATTGTGGATAACTCTCGCCGCCAGGCCGGGAAAGGAGCGCCAGCCGTGTACTACTACTTTGCCCCCATGGAGGGGGTGACGGGCGGGGAATTCCGCCGGGCCCACCACCGGTTTTTCCCCGGGGTGGATACCTATTATATGCCCTTCCTCACCCCCACCCAGGATCATGTGTTCACCCAGCGGGAGCTGCGGAATGTGCTGCCGGAGCACAACCGGGGCTTCCGGGCGGTGCCCCAGCTGCTGACCAAAAACGGGGATGATTTCCTATGGGCTGCCGGGGAGCTGGCCGCCATGGGGTATGACGAGGTCAACTGGAACCTTGGCTGCCCCTCCGGCACGGTGACCGCCAAGGGGAAGGGGGCCGGCCTGCTGGCCGATCCGGAGGGGCTGGACCGGCTGCTGGATCAGATCTTTTCCCGCACCCCGGTGGCGATATCGGTGAAAACCCGGCTGGGCATGGCTGACCCGGAGGAATTCGGACCCCTGCTGGAGATCTTTGGCCGCTACCCCATCTCCCTGCTCATCGTCCATCCCCGGGTGCGGGAGGACTTTTACCGCCATCCGGTGCGGATGGAGTATTTCCACCAGGCCGCGGCGGCGTACCGGGGCACGCTGTGCTTCAACGGCGGGCTGAGGACTGTAGCCGACTGCCGGGCCTTTCAGGAGGCGTTCCCCCAGGTGGAGCGGGTCATGCTGGGCCAGGGCCTGCTGGCCAACCCCGCCCTGATCCGTCAGGCCAAGGGCGGGCCCGGCCTGGACAAGGAGACCCTCCGGGCCTTTCTGGACACCCTTTATTACGGCTATGTGGATGCCTTTGCCAGCCAGCGCAACGCCGCATTCCACATGAAGGAGCTGTGGAGCTACCTCTACCCCCGGTTTGACGGAGGGGAGCGCCCCTGGAAAAAGCTGCGCAAGGCGGCGGATGGGGCCGCCTACCAGTCGGCGGTGGAGGAGATGTTCCGCCTCCCGCTTCTGGAGGAATAGGGGCTCCCGCCCACCCCAAACGGGGCAGTGGAGCCCCCATGGTGGAAATGGGCAAAAACCCCCGGGATGCCAGGGGGAAATTGGAGAAAATTTTTTTCAAATTCCCTTGACACACGCGGGGGTGTTGATGTATGATACCGAAGTCCCTGTGTGGGGCACCTGCGATGATGCGGGAGATTGCTCAGAAATGAGGTAACTTCCGCGGAGTATGTCCGTAAAATCGGGCGGCTGAAGGACCTGGGCACGGCGTATATCGCCGGGACTTGGGTGGAACCGGCCTGCTTGCGCGCCGGTTTCTTTCATGCCACGGAATGATACGCACGAGAACGTGGACAGGAACTTCACCGTACGAAGCGAAGCGCCCTGGGCAACGGGGCGTGGCAGGACAACGAAATTCACTTCGTATGTATTTAAGGAGGAAACAACCCATGGCAGCTCAGAAAGAAATGATCCGCATCCGTCTGAAGGCTTACGATCATCAGCTCATCGACCAGAGCGCTGAGAAGATCGTGGAGACCGCCAAGCGCACCGGCGCTACCGTCTCCGGCCCCATCCCCCTGCCCACCAAGAAGGAAGTCGTCACCATCCTGCGGGCCGTCCACAAGTACAAGGACAGCCGCGAGCAGTTTGAGCGCCGCACCCACAAGCGCCTGATCGACGTGATCAAGCCCTCCCCCAAGACTGTGGAGGCCCTGATGAGCCTGGAGCTTCCTGCCGGCGTGGAGATCGAGATTAAGCTGTAATCAGCCGCCTTTTTCCGCCATACTGCGTTAGGCCACCTGGCCGTACAAAGAGTACTGCCGGCGGCGGCCTGCCTTGTCTGGCAAAAAAATCCGACTGATTACCGGCGAGGAGCCTGCACAGGTTCCGCACACAACTTTGTGTACCCGCTGTTTGCCGCTTATTGAGGCAGACGGGTCAAGTCGCGAGAGCAATACCAGCTCAATGGGTAACTCTCCCGACCAATAACCTATTTATAGGAGGAAAATCCAACATGGAGAAAGCGATCATCGGCAAAAAGATCGGCATGACCCAGATCTTCGATGAAGCTGGCCACGTGGTCCCCGTGACCGTGATTGAGGCCGGCCCCTGCACCGTGGTGCAGAAGAAGACCGCCGAGAAGGATGGCTACGACGCCATTCAGCTGGGTTACCAGACCGTTGCTGAGCGCAAGCTCACCAAGCCCGAGATCGGCCACCAGAAGAAGGCCGGCATCACCGAGCTGAAGAAGGTTCTCAAGGAGTTCGCTCTGGAGGACTGCTCCAAGTACGAGGTGGGCGACGAGCTGACCGCTGAGGTCTTTGCCGCCGGCGACCGTGTGGACGTGACCGGCATCAGCAAGGGCCACGGCTACCAGGGCGTTGTGAAGCGCCACGGCGCCTCCCGCCTGAAGGAAACCCACGGTACCGGCCCTGTTCACCGCCACGCGGGCTCTATGGGCTCCGGCACCGATCCCAGCCGGATCTTCAAGGGCAAGATTGGCGCCGGCCAGATGGGCAACGAGCAGGTTACTGTGATGAACCTGGACGTCATCAAGGTCGACACCGAGCTGGGCATCATCGCCGTGCGCGGCGCCATCCCCGGCCCCAAGGGCGGCGTGGTGTACCTGCGCAACAGCGTGAAGAAGTTCTTCGAGCCCAAGGGCGCTGCCGGCATCTCCAGCAACCCGCAGAAGGCTTCCGGCCGCAACCCGCAGAAGGCTTCCGCCCGCAGCAAGTAAGGAAAGGAGAGTGTAAATCATGGCAAAAGCAAATGTGTATAACATGGCCGGCCAGCAGGTCGGCGAGATCGAGCTCTCCGAGGCTGTTTTCGGCATCGAGCCCAACCAGGCTGTGGTTCACGAGGTGGTCAAGAATCACCTGGCTAACTGCCGTCAGGGCACCCAGAGCGCTCTGACCCGCGCCGAGGTTTCCGGCGGCGGCAAGAAGCCCTGGCGTCAGAAGGGCACCGGTCACGCCCGTCAGGGTTCCACCCGGGCTCCCCAGTGGACCCACGGCGGCATTGTGTTCGCCCCCAAGCCCCGGGATTACAGCTACACCCTCAACAAGAAGGTGAAGCGCCTGGCCCTGAAGTCCGCCCTGTCCGCCAAGGCCGCCTCCGGCGACATCCTGGTGGTGGACGGCCTGAAGCTGGACGCCATCAAGACCAAGGACATGCGGAATTTCCTCAACGCTGTTGAGGCCGGCAAGTCCGTGGTGATTACCCCTGAGGTCGACGAGATCGTGGTCAAGTCCGCCCGGAACATCCCCGGCGTGGTCACCACCACCGCCAAGGTCCTCAGCGTGTATGACATCGTCAACGCCAAGCGCCTGGTGGTCGACAAGGCTGCCCTGGCCATCATCGAGGAGGTGTTCGCGTAATGACCGCTTATGATATCATTAAGCGCCCCATCATCACCGAGCAGTCCATGTCCGGTACTGAGATGAAGCGCTACACCTTCGAGGTAGCCAAGGACGCCAACAAGATCGAGATCGCCAAGGCGGTGGAGGAGATCTTCGGCGTGAAGGTTGCCAAGGTGAACACCCTGAACATGCAGGGTAAGATGAAGCGCATGGGCGCCCGGCCCGCTGGCCGCCGTCCCAGCTGGAAGAAGGCCATGGTCACCCTGACCGCCGATTCCAAGACCATCGAATTCTTCGAAGGCATGGTGTAAGGAGGAGATTGAACAATGGCTATTAAGACTTATAAGCCCACAACGCCCTCCCGCCGTCACATGACTGTGTCCGCCTTCGAGGGCATTGACAAGAAGGCCAAGCCTGAGCGCGCCCTGACTGAGGTGCTGAAGAAGCACGCCGGCCGCAACAGCTATGGCCGCATCACCGTCCGTCATCATGGCGGCGGCAACAAGCAGAAGTACCGCATCATCGACTTCAAGCGCGATAAGGAAGGCAAGGCCACTGTGGTCAACCTGCAGTACGACCCCAACCGCAGCGCCAACATCGCCCTGATCGAGTACGAGGACGGCGAGCGCCGCTATATCCTGGCCCCCAACGGCCTGAAGGCCGGCCACATCATCATGACCGGCCCCGACGCTGACATCCTGCCCGGCAACTGCCTGCCCATCGCCAACATCCCCGTGGGCGAGATGATCCACAACATCGAGCTGTACCCCGGCAAGGGCGCTCAGCTGGTCCGCGCCGCCGGCGTGGCCGCTCAGCTGATGGCCAAGGAGAACGGCATGGCCCAGGTGCGTCTGCCCTCCGGCGAGGTCCGCTATATCCGTGAGAACTGCAAGGCCACCATTGGCCAGGTTGGCAACACCGACTGGGCCAACATCCAGATCGGTAAGGCCGGCCGCAAGCGTCACATGGGCTGGCGTCCCACCGTCCGCGGCTCCGTCATGAACCCCAATGACCACCCCCACGGCGGCGGCGAGGGCAAGAGCCCTGTGGGCCGTCCCGGCCCTGTTACCCCCTGGGGCAAGCCCGCTCTGGGTTACAAGACCCGCAAGACCAAGAACCGCACCGACAAGTTCATTGTCAAGCGCCGCAACGCGAAGTAAGGAGGGAGTAAAAGATGAGCAGAAGTATCAAGAAAGGCCCCTTTTGCGCCCCCGAGCTGCTGAAGCGGGTCGACGAAATGAACCAGACCGGCGAGAAGAAGGTGCTCAAGACCTGGAGCCGCGCCTCCACCATCTTCCCCTCCTTCGTTGGCCACACCTTTGCGGTGCATGACGGCCGCAAGCACGTGCCCGTCTATGTGACCGAGGATATGGTCGGCCACAAGCTGGGCGAGTTTGTCCCCACCCGTACCTTCAAGGGTCACGCGGGTGCCAAGACTGGTAAGTAAGGAGGAGAGAGACGATGCAAGCTGTTGCTAACCTGAGATATCTGCGGATCTCTCCCCGTAAGGTGAAGATCGTCCTGGACCTGATCCGTGGTAAGGACGTGGCTACCGCCACCGCCATCCTGATGCAGACCCCCAAGGCTGCTTCCGAGCCTGTGCTCAAGCTGCTGAAGAGCGCTGCCGCTAACGCTGAGAACAACCATCAGATGGACCCTGAGAAGCTGTATGTCAGCGCCTGCTACGCCAACCCCGGCCCCATCATCAAGCGCATCATGCCCCGGGCCCAGGGTCGTGCCTACCGGATCAACAAGCGCACTTCTCACGTCACCATCGCTGTGAGCGAGCGCTAAGGGAGGAGGAACAATATGGGACAGAAAGTTAATCCCCACGGCCTTCGCGTGGGTGTCATCAAGGATTGGGACTCCCGTTGGTACGCCAAGAACGAGCTGGTGGGCGACCTGCTGGTCGAGGACAAGAAGATCCGCGAGTACCTGAAGAAGACCCTGTACGGCGCCGGCATCCCCAAGATCGAGATCGAGCGGGACAGCGCCAAGGTCCGCATTTACCTCCACTGCGCCCGTCCCGGTGTTGTCATCGGCAAGGGCGGCGAGGAGATCAAGAAGATCGAGGCTCAGCTGGTGAAGATGATCGGCAAGCCTGTGGATCTGAAGATTGTCGAGGTCAAGAACGCCGATATGGACGCTCAGCTGGTGGCCGAGAGCATCGCCCAGCAGCTGGAGAAGCGCATCGGCTTCCGCCGCGCCATGAAGAATGCCATGGGCCGCGCCATGCGCGCCGGCGCCCGGGGCATCAAGACCTGTGTGTCCGGCCGTCTGGGCGGCGCTGAGATCGCCCGCACCGAGCACTATCACGACGGCACCATCCCCCTGCAGACCCTGCGCGCCGACATCGACTACGGCTTCGCTGAGGCTGCCACCACCTACGGCCGCATCGGCGTGAAGGTGTGGATTTACAAGGGCGAGGTGCTGACTCAGGCCCTGCGCACCACCCCCCGCACCCTGGACACCAGCAAGCCCTACCAGGAGCGCCGCGACCGTCCCCGCCGTGACCGTCGGGACGGCGACCGCCGCCAGGGCGGCTTCAACCGTGACCGCCGTCAGGGTGGTTTCAACAACAACCGTGGCCCCCGCCCCGCCGGTCAGGCCAATACTCCTAAGGAAGGAGGCGCTCAGTAATGCTGCTGCCTAAGCGCGTAAAGTATCGCCGCGTCCACCGCGGTCGCATGAAGGGCAAGGCTACCCGCGGCAACACCGTGACCTACGGTGAGTTTGGCCTGGTTGCCACCGAGCCCAGCTGGATCACCAGCAATCAGATTGAGGCTGCCCGTATCGCCATGACCCGTTACACCAAGCGTGGCGGTAAGGTGTGGATCAAGATCTTCCCCGATAAGCCCATCACTGAGAAGCCTGCTGAGACCCGCATGGGTTCCGGTAAGGGCTCCCCCGAATACTGGGTGGCCGTGGTGAAGCCCGGCCGCGTGATGTTCGAGATCGCCGGCGTCAGCGAGGACGTGGCCCGGGAGGCTCTGCGCCTGGCCAGCCACAAGCTGCCCGTCAAGTGCAAGATTGTCAAGCGTGAAGAGACCGAGAAGGGTGGTGAAGCGTAATGAAGGCCAATGAAATCCGCAAGATGTCCGGCGCCGAGCTGGAGACCAAGCTGATGGACCTGAAGAAGGACCTGTTCAACCTGCGCCTTCAGCACGCCACCAATCAGCTGGATAACCCTGTGCGTATTGCCGAGGTCAAGAAGGATATCGCCCGGGTCAAGACCATCATCCGCGAGCAGCAGCTCGCCGGCCGCTAAGAGGAGGAACTACCATGGAAAACAGAACTTCTTCCCGTAAGACCAGAGTCGGCCTGGTGGTTTCGGACAAGATGGACAAGACCGTCGTGGTCGCCATCGCCGACCGCGTGGCCCATCCTCTGTACAAGAAGATCGTAAAGAGAACCTATAAGCTGAAGGCTCACGACGAGCTCAACCAGTGTGGCATCGGCGACCGCGTCCGTGTCATGGAGACCCGCCCCCTGTCCAAGGATAAGCGCTGGCGTGTGGTTGAGATCATCGAGAAGGCGAAATAAGGAGGTGCCGGCATGATTCAGGAAGAAAGCTATCTGAAGGTCGCCGATAACACCGGTGCCAAGGAGATCAAGACCATCCGCGTGCTGGGCGGTTCCAAGCGTAAGTTCGGCAACATCGGTGATGTGGTTGTGGCTTCCGTGCGTAAGGCTCAGCCCGGCGGAACCGTGAAGAAGGGCGAGGTCGTCAAGGCCGTCATCGTCCGTACCTCTCGTGGTGTGCGCCGTCCCGACGGCTCCTATGTCCGGTTCGACGACAACGCCGCCGTCCTCATCAAGGAGGACAAGAACCCCCGCGGCACCCGTATCTTTGGCCCGGTGGCCCGCGAGCTGCGCGACAAGGATTATATGAAGATCCTGTCCCTGGCTCCCGAAGTGCTGTAAGGGAGGGTAACGAGCATGAATAAAATGAGCATCAAGAAGGACGACCTGGTCGTCGTTCTGTCCGGCAAGGACAAGGGCAAGCAGGGCAAGATCCTGGAGGTCATGCCCAAGGCCAGCAAGGTCATCGTGGAGGGCGTGAACGTGGTGTCCCGCCACACCAAGCCCCGCAAGCAGGGTGACCAGGGCGGCATCCTGAAGAAGGAGGCCCCCATCTACGCCTGCAAGGTGCAGAAGGTCTGCCCCCACTGCAACAAGCCCACCCGCATCGGCCACAAGGTCGAGGGTGACAAGAAGGTCCGCATCTGCAAGAAGTGCGGCGCCGAGATCTGAGAGAGGAGGAGTGAATCGAAATGGCTAACACCCCTAACCTGAAGAAGCTGTACCAGGACGAAGTCGCTCCTGCTCTGATGCAGAAGTTCGGCTATAAGTCCACCATGCAGATCCCCCGTCTGGACAAGATCGTTGTCAACGTGGGCTGCAGCGAGGCCCGTGAGAACGCCAAGGTGCTGGACGCCGTGGTGGCCGACCTGACCGCTATCACCGGCCAGAAGGCTATCGTGACCAAGGCTAAGAAGTCCGTGGCTAACTTCAAGCTCCGTGAGGGCATGCCCATCGGCGCTAAGGTTACCCTGCGGGGCAACAAGATGTGGGAGTTCCTGGACCGTCTGTTCAACGTGGCCCTGCCCCGTGTGCGTGACTTCCGCGGCATCTCCCCCGACGCCTTTGACGGCCGGGGCAACTACGCTCTGGGCATCAAGGAGCAGCTGATCTTCCCCGAGATCGAGTACGACAAGATCGACAAGATCCGTGGCATGGACATCGTGATGTGCACCACCGCTCAGACCGACGAGGAGGCCCGGGAGCTGCTCAAGCTCATCGGCGCTCCCTTCACCGGCCGCTAAGGAGGAGAAGAGCTATGGCTAAGAAATCTATGATCCTGAAGCAGCAGCGGGAGCCCAAGTTCTCCAGCCGCCGCTACAACCGCTGCAAGCTGTGCGGCCGTCCCCACGCCTACCTGCGGGACTACGGCATCTGCCGTATCTGCTTCCGCGAGCTGGCCTACAAGGGCCAGATCCCCGGCGTGAAGAAGGCCTCCTGGTAAGGGCGGATCTCACCACTCCCCTGTGCCGCCCGGCGAGGGCGGGCACGGCGTAAATAGGAGCAACAGGAACCGGCTGTAGGCTACAGCCGGTTCCTTCCAAATAAAAGGCTACCACGCTGCCGTGTGTGCAGGCAGAAAAAACTCTTGATTTTTTGAAATCAATGGGGTAAAATGAATTGCTTGTGCCCGTAGGGGATAAAAAATGACACACCAGACACCGTTGTGTCCCCCCAACCCGTATCTGCGGAGCTTCTCCGCCGCTGCGGGATTTTGGTTTGCAGGCCCCTTTTTGGGTCAATCCCGCCTGATCCGGCGGTTTTGATAAATCGTGCCAAAGGCACAAGGCGGTCAACAGGTCGGGGCGGTTGCCTACCCCTCGATACCTTACCGTCTGTACCGGCGTAACAGCCGGTAATCTAAATAGGAGGTAAAAACTCATGCATATCACGGATCCCATTGCGGATATGCTCACCCGCATCCGCAACGCGAACAACGCCAAGCATGACACCGTGGACGTGCCTGCGTCCAACATGAAGAAGTCCATCGCTCAGATCCTGCTGGACGAGGGGTTCATTAAGAACTTCCAGCTGATCGACGACGGCACTCAGGGCGTGATTCGCATTACTCTGAAGTACGGCGCCGGTAAGGAGAAGGTCATCTCCGGTCTGCGCCGCGTGTCCAAGCCCGGCCTGCGGGTGTATGCCGGCGCGGACGAGCTGCCCAAGGTCCTGCGCGGCCTGGGTATCGCCATTGTTTCCACTTCCAAGGGCGTCATGACCGACAAGGCTGCTCGCGCGGCTCATGTCGGCGGCGAGGTCCTGGCATTTGTCTGGTAAGGAGGGTATAGGAATGTCTAGAATTGGTAGAGCTCCTATCGCCGTCCCTGCCGGCGTGGAGATTAAGATCGAGGCGGACAACACTGTGACCGTCAAGGGCGCCAAGGGTACCCTGACCCAGAAGTTCCACCCCAACATGCAGATCGTTCAGGAGGGCGACGTGATTACCGTCAGCCGTCCCAACGACGCCAAGGAGAACCGTTCTCTCCACGGCCTGACCCGCACCCTGATCCACAACATGATCGTGGGCGTGACCGAGGGCTACAAGAAGGAACTGGACGTCAACGGCGTAGGCTACCGTGTATCCAAAGAAGGCAATAAGCTGGTGATGAACCTGGGCTTCTCCCATCAGGTGACTGTGGAGGAGATCCCCGGCATCAGCATCGAGGTGCCCGGCCCCAACAAGATCGTGATCCTGGGCTGCGACAAGCAGCAGGTGGGCCAGTTTGCCGCCGAGGTGCGGGAGAAGCGTCCTCCCGAGCCTTATAAGGGCAAGGGCATCAAGTACAGCGACGAGGTCGTCCGCCGCAAGGCTGGTAAGACCGGCGCTAAGAAGTAAGAAGGAGGTGTGCCACAATGATCAATCGACCCGATACTCGTTCTCAGCGGCTGAAGCGTCATAAGCGTGTCCGTGCTAAGATTTCCGGCACGCCCGAGTGTCCCCGTCTGAATGTTTTCCGCAGCGCTACCAACATCTATGCCCAGATCATCGACGATGTGACCGGCAAGACCCTGGTGGCTGCTTCTTCCCTGGAGAAGGACTTTGCCTGTGAGGGCACCAAGAGCGACGCCGCCAAGCAGGTGGGCATCAACGTCGCCCAGCGGGCGAAGGCCAAGGGCATCGACACCGTGGTGTTTGACCGCGGCGGCTATGTCTACCACGGCCGGGTGAAGGCTCTGGCCGAGGGCGCCCGTGAGGGCGGCCTGCAGTTCTAAGGGAGGAGGAAACGACTAATGGCTAGATTTGAAAAGGAACCCAGCGAGTTCGTGGAGAAGCTCGTCTCCCTGAACCGTGTTTCTAAGACCGTCAAGGGCGGCCGCATCTTCAAGTTTGCCGCTCTGATGGTGGTGGGCGACGAGAAGGGCCGCGTGGGCTTCGGCCTGGGCAAGGCCGCCGAGGTGCCTGAGGCGATCCGCAAGGGCATCGAGGACGCCAAGAAGAACATGATTACCGTGTCCCTGTCCGGCACCACCATCCCCCACGAGGTGATCGGTGAGTTCGGCGCCGGCCGCGTGCTGATGAAGCCCGCCGCTCCCGGTACCGGTGTTATTGCCGGCGGTGCCGTCCGCTCCGTGCTGGAGGCTGTCGGCATCAAGGACATCTACACCAAGTGCCTGCGCTCCAACAATCCGCAGAACGTGGTCTCCGCCGCTTTTGAGGGCCTGAAGTCCCTGAAGAGCCCTGAGGAGGTCGCCCGCATCCGCGGCAAGAGCGTGGAAGAGATCTTGGGTTAAGGAGGACGCTCATCATGGCTAATCTGAACATCAAGCTGGTCAAGAGCCTGAACGGCCGCATCGCCAAGCACAAGGCGACCGCCGAGGCCCTGGGCCTTTACAAGATTGGCGATACCACCGTGCAGCCTGACAACGCTGCCACCCGTGGCAAGATCGCCCACATCGGTTACCTGCTCCAGGTGTCCGAGGAAAACTAAGAGGAGGCGTGAGACAATGAATCTGCATGAACTCTCTCCCGCTGCCGGTTCCAACACCAAGGCTTACCGCAAGGGCCGCGGCGTCGGCTCCGGCAACGGCAAAACTGCCGGCCGTGGCCAGAAGGGCCAGTGGGCCCGCAGCGGCGGCGGTGTGCGCGTGGGCTTTGAGGGTGGCCAGATGCCTCTGGCCCGCCGCCTGCCCAAGCGCGGCTTCAACAACATTTTTGCCAAGCCCCTGGAGTCCGTGAACGTCTCCGTGCTGGAGGCCAAGTTCGAGGACGGGGCTGTGGTCAACGCCCAGGCCCTGCTGGAGAAGGGTATCCTCTCCAAGTGCCAGTACGGCGTTAAGATCCTGGGTAACGGCGCCATCTCCAAGAAGCTGACTGTCCAGGCTTCTGCCTTCTCCGCCTCTGCGAAGGAAAAAATCGAAGCTGCAGGTGGTAAGGTGGAGGTGGTCTGACCATGATCCAGACCGTCCGGGACGCATGGAAGGTGCCCGAGCTGCGCAAGAAGATGCTCTTTGTCATCTTCGCGCTGCTGATCTTCCGCCTGGGCTCCGCTGTTCCTGTCCCCTATATCAACTCCGGCGAGCTGGAGACCTACCTGGCTGCCCAGAGCGGCACCATCCTGGGCCTGATGAACGCCATGAGCGGCTCCGCCTTCTCCATGGCCACCGTCTTTGCCCTGAGCATCCAGCCCTATATCAACAGCTCCATTATCATCCAGCTGCTTACCGTGGCCATCCCCGCTCTGGAGCGCCTGGCCAAGGAGGGCGGCGAAGAGGGACGCAAGAAGATTGCCTCCATCACCCGGTACACCACCGTGCTCATCGCCCTGATCCAGGGCTTCGGCTACTACAGCCTGATTAACAGCTACGGCCTGGTGGACAACGAGGGCATGAGCCCCATCTGGGTGGGCATCGTGATTATCATGAGCTTCACTGCCGGCTCCGCCTTCCTGATGTGGCTGGGCGAGCAGATTACGGAGTTCGGTGTGGGCAACGGTATCTCCGTGATCCTGTTTGCCGGCATCGTGTCCCGCTTCCCTCAGATGATCCGCGACGTGTATACCGGCGTCAACAGCTACCTCAACCCCCTCTCCGACGAGATGCGGGAGCAGCTGGGCGAGACCGCTGCCGCGGCCTATGAAAAGAGCGCCCTGGCCCCCTGGATGGTGGCCGTGGTGATCGTCGGCATGCTGGCCCTGGTGGTGTTCATCGTCTTTATCAGCAACGCCGAGCGGCGCCTGCCTGTGCAGTATGCCAAGCGGGTTGTGGGCCGGAAGATGTACGGCGGCCAGTCCACCCATATCCCCATCAAGGTGAACATGGGCGGCGTCATGCCCATCATCTTCGCCCAGTCCATCGCCTCCCTGCCCGCCACCATCGGCGCCTTCGCGGGATGGACCACCGACGACAGCCTGCTGATGCAGCTGTTTGACACCAGCAAGCCCTTCTACAGCATCATTTACTTCCTGCTGATTGTGGGCTTCAGCTACTTCTATGCCACCATGCAGTTCAACCCCATTGAGGTGGCCAACAACCTGAAGAAGAACGGCGGCTTTATCCCCGGCTTCCGTCCGGGCAAGCCCACCGCCGACTTCATCACCAAGGTGCTCAACAAGATCACCATGTTCGGCGCGCTGTACCTCTCCGTGATTGCCATCGCGCCTATCATTACCGGTAATCTCTTCGGCTACAACTCCCTGGCCATCGGCGGCACCTCCGTCATCATCGTGGTGGGCGTCGCCCTGGAAACCGTCAAGCAGCTGGAGGCCCAGATGCTGATGCGTCACTACAAGGGCTTCCTGGAGTAATCGTTAGGAGATGAATGAGGGTATGAAAATGATCCTGCTGGGGGCTCCCGGCGCGGGGAAAGGCACCCAGGCAGAGATTCTCAGCGAGAAGCTGGGAATCCCCACCATATCCACCGGAAACATTCTTCGCGGGGCGATTCAGGCCGGTACCGAGGTGGGCCTGAAAGCCAAAGCCTATATGGATCAGGGCAATCTGGTTCCTGACGAGATTGTAATCGCCATCGTGGCCGACCGGCTGAAGCAGCCTGACTGTGCCAAGGGCTTTATTCTGGACGGCATGCCCAGAACCATTGCCCAGGCCGAGGCGCTGGACCAGTCCGGTGTGAAGTTCGACTGCGTCCTGTCCCTGGAAATCTCCGACCAGGAGATCCAGGCCCGGATGTCCGGACGCCGGGTGTGCAGCAAGTGCGGCGCATCCTTCCACATCGTATCCCGCCCCACCAAGGTGGAGGGCGTGTGCGACCTGTGCGGCGGCCCCGTGACCCAGCGGGCGGACGACAAGCCTGAGACGGTGCTCAGCCGGCTGGAGGTGTACCACCAGCAGACCGAGCCCCTGAAGGACTACTACAAGGCCAAGGGGATTTTGACCCTGGTGGACAATCAGCCCACCATTGCCGCCACCACTCAGGTGATCATGGAGGCGCTGCAGCGGTGAAGGGACTGGAAATGATCTCCATTAAATCGGATCGTGAGGTCCAGGCCATGCGCCGGGCGGGGCGGATTACCGCCCAGGCCCGGGCCCTGGCCGCGTCCATGATCCGTCCCGGCGTGACCACCCATGAGATTGATACTGCGGTGCGCCGCTTTATCGAGAGCCATGGGGCCAAGCCGTCCTTCCTGGGCTACGGCGGGTTTCCCGGTTCGGCCTGCATCTCCGTCAACGACGTGGTCATCCACGGCATCCCCGGCCCCCGCAAGCTGCGGGAGGGGGACATCGTCAGCGTGGACGTGGGCGCCTTCATCGGCGGCTTCCACGGGGACTGCGCCGGCACCTACCCCTGCGGCGAGGTGAGCGAGGAGGCCATGCGGCTGATCCGGGTGACGGAGCAGAGCTTTTGGGAGGGCATCAAGTTTGCCCGACAGGGCTGCCGGGTGTCCGACATCGGCCACGCGGTGCAGACCTATGTGGAGCAGAACGGGTATTCCGTGGTGCGCGATTTCGTGGGCCACGGGGTGGGCGCCAAGCTCCATGAGCCCCCCGAGGTGCGCAACTACGGGCCGGCCGGCCATGGGCCCAGGCTTCTGCCTGGCATGACCCTGGCGGTGGAGCCTATGGTGTGCGCCGGAGGCTGGCAGGTCAAGGTGCTGGCCGACAAATGGACCACCGTCTCCCTGGACGGGTCGCTGACCGCCCACTATGAAAACACCATTCTCATTACCGAGGGTGAACCGGAAATTCTGACGGTCACCGAGGATGGGGCCTATGTGTAACCCCGTAGGCCGAATCGTCCGGGCGAAAGCCGGACGGGAGAAAGACGGCTATTACTGCGTCGTCGGCGCGGACCAGGAGAAGGGGTACCTTCTGCTGGCCGACGGAAAGCGGCGCAGGCTGGCGGCCCCCAAACGGAAGAAGGCGGCCCATGTGGACTGGCCTGAGACCGGGGACTTCCGCCACCCCGTCCTGACCCGGCTGAGCCTGGGAGAACCCCTGTCTGATCGAGAACTGAGAAGGGCGCTGGCCGCCTTCAAGGAGGGAATCAAGCTTGGCGAAAGATGATATGATCGAGCTGGAGGGAGTCGTCACGGAGTCCCTGCCCAACACCACGTTCCACGTGGACATCGGCAACGGCCACATCATCCTGGCACATATTTCCGGAAAGCTGCGGATGAACTTCATCCGCATCCTGCCCGGCGACAAGGTGACCGTACAGATGTCACCCTACGACCTCACCAGAGGCCGCATTACCTGGCGTTCCAAGTAAGCCAGAACTATTTGAACCCAAACACGACCGGCGGACGGGGCAGCCCCCTCACCCGCCGGGGCCATCAAGGCATTCAGGAGGTTTTAACAATGAAAGTCAGACCGTTGCGAGAAGTGCAAAGTCATCAAGCGCAAGGGCAAAGTCATGGTAATTTGCGAAAACCCCAAGCATAAGCAGAGACAAGGTTAATTGGAGGTGCTGTAATAAATGGCTCGTATTGCCGGCATTGATCTGCCTAAGGAGAAGAGAGTCGAGATCGGACTCACTTATATCTACGGCATTGGGCGCACCAGCGCCAACAAGATTCTGGCTGAGGCTGGAATTAACCCTGACACCCGCGTGAAGGACCTCACCGAGGAGGACGAGGCCAAGCTGCGCGAGGTGATCGCCCACAACTACACGGTAGAGGGCGACCTGCGCCGCAACGTGGCGATGGATATTAAGCGCTTGACTGAGATCGGCTGCTACCGCGGCATCCGCCACCGCAAGGGCCTGCCCGTGCGTGGACAGCGCTCCAAGACCAACGCCCGTACCCGCAAGGGTCCCAAGCGTACCGTTGCCAATAAGAAGAAGTAAGGAGGGATACACATGGCTGCGAATACCAAGACCAAGAAAGTGGTGCGTAAGCGCCGCGAGCGTAAGAACGTGGAGAAGGGCCAGGTGCATATCCGCTCTTCCTTCAACAACACCATGGTGACTGTCACCGATCTGCAGGGCAACGCCCTGTCCTGGGCCTCCTCCGGCGGCCTGGGCTTCCGTGGCTCCCGCAAGAGCACTCCCTTTGCCGCCCAGACCGCCGCTGAGACGGCTGCCAAGGCCGCGATGGAGTATGGCCTGAAGACCGTTGAGGTCTACGTGAAGGGCCCCGGCGCCGGCCGTGAGGCCGCTATCCGGGCGCTGCAGGCTGTGGGCCTGGAGGTCACCCTGATTAAGGACGTGACCCCTGTCCCCCACAACGGCTGCCGTCCCCCGAAGCGCCGCCGCGTCTGATTCGGAAGAAGGAGGTTATTGACACATGGCTAGAAATATGCAGCCCATTGCCAAGCGTTGCAAGGCTCTGAACCTGTCCCCCGCCGCTATGGGCTATGCTAAGAAGACCACCAACCGCAACCCCAAGGGTCAGATGCGCAAGAAGCAGTCTGAGTACGCGATGCAGCTGACCGAGAAGCAGAAGGTCAAGTTCGTTTACGGCATCATGGAGAAGCAGTTCCATATGTACTATGAGAAGGCTTCCCGTATGCAGGGCAAGACCGGCGAGAATCTGCTGACCCTCATCGAGCGCCGCCTGGACAACGTGGTGTACCGCATGGGCTTTGCCATGACCCGCCGCGAGGCCCGTCAGCTGGTGACCCACGGCCACTTCACCGTCAACGGCCAGCGGGTGGACATCCCCTCCTTCCTGGTGAAGGTGGGCGACGTCATCGAGGTTCGGGAGAAGAGCCGTTCCTCCGTGAAGTTTAAGCGCCTGCTGGGCGAGGACGCCATTGTGGTGAACGTGCCCAAGTGGCTGGAGCGCGCCAAGAACACCCTGGAGGGCAAGGTTGTGGCCATGCCCACCCGGGAGGACGTGGACTTCCCCGTGGAAGAGCACCTCATCGTCGAGCTGTACTCTAAGTAAGAAACAAGTCCTGTGGGCCTTCGGCTTGTCCGGAGGCCCCGGGGTGTCTATAATCCATTCCCTGTGGAGTGGATGGGGGCGCCCCGCGACCAAAAACTTAGACAACCCTCAGATACTGGTGAGCTGAATCAGACGGTGTGCTTCACCGTCGACAAAAGGAGGGTATCATAGCATATGGTAGAAATCGAAAAGCCCCGCATCGAATGCGTGGAGAGTCCTGAGGACAGTTCTTACGGCAAGTACGTGGTAGAACCTCTGGAGCGCGGCTACGGTACGACCCTGGGCAACTCTATGCGCCGTATCCTGCTCTCCTCCCTGCCCGGCACCGCGGTGACCGCCATCAAGATCGCCGGCGTTCAGCACGAGTTTTCCACCATCCCCGGCGTGAAGGAGGATGTGACGGAGATCGTGCTCAACGTCAAGAGCATCATCGCCAAGCTCCACTGTGAGGAGACCAAGACCGTGCACATCGAGGCTGCCGGTGAGTGCGTCATCACCGCCGGCGACATCAAGGCCGACGCCGACGTGGAGATCCTCAACCCCGACCTGCACATCGCCACCCTGGGCCCCGATGCCACGCTGAGCATGGAGCTGACCTTGTCCCATGGCCGCGGCTATGTCCCCGCCGACCGGAACAAGCCCGCCCAGACCGTGATCGGTCTGATCCCGGTGGACTCCATCTACACCCCTGTGCGCAAGGTCAACTACACCGTGGAAAACACCCGTGTGGGTGACGCCACGGATTATGATAAGCTGACCCTGGAGATCTGGACCGACGGCACCATTGATGCCCGGGACGCGGTCTCTCTGGGCGCCCGCATCCTCTGCGACCACTTCACCCTGTTCACCGACCTGTCCGAGACCATGGGCAGCCGGTCCACCGTGGTGGAGAAGGCGGAGACCCAGCGGGATAAGGTCATGGAAATGACCATTGACGACATGGATCTGTCTGTCCGTTCCTACAACTGCCTCAAGCGGGCCAACATCAACACCGTGGAGGATCTGATCTCCAAGACGGAGGAAGAAATGATGAAGGTCCGCAACCTGGGCCGCAAGTCCCTGGAAGAGGTTATCAACAAGCTGGCCATGATGGGCCTGTCCCTGGCCAGCGACGACAACAACGTCTGATCGGGCAGATTTCCAAGCTGGGGCAGCGTGGAAGGTATGTAACGTTCCGCTTCCCGCACCATCCGGTCTCCCTTGGGAGTGTCCCGGGCCGGCAACGGCCCAATGAACGAATTTATCTGGATCTCGCCACGCGAGGTCGAAGGAGTGTTTCACATGTCTCTGAAGAATCGTAAGCTGGGCCGCACCAGCGATCAGCGTAAGGCTATGCTCCGCGCCATGGTTACCTACCTGCTGGAGAACGGCCAGATCAAGACTACCGTCACCCGCGCCAAGGAGGTTGCTCCCGTGGCTGAGAAGATGGTCACCCTGGCCAAGAAGAACGACCTGGCCGCTTACCGCCAGGCTCTGGGCTTCATCACCAAGGAGGATGTGGCCAAGAAGCTGTTCCAGGAGATCGGCCCCAAGTACACCGACCGCAACGGCGGCTACACCCGCATCGTCCGCATCGGGCCCCGTCGGGGCGACGCCGCTGAGATGGCCATCATCCAGCTGGTGTAATCCAATGAATTCCCCGGCTTTCTGCTGAAAGCCGTCGGGCCGAAGGGCCGCAGAAAGAAACCTTTCTGCGGCCCTTTTGCGTTGCCCTTGTTCTTGACAGTCCGGGGGTGTGGACGGTAGAATGAAGGCACGTCGGAACTTCTTCAGCGCCTCCCCTCCCCTGGCGGGAGTGGGAGGATAATAGGAAATCGGGTGCAAATCCCGAGCGATCCGGTCACTGTGAACGGGGAGCGAACCGCAAGATGCCATTGTCTCCTGAGGGGGATGAGAAGGCGCGGCAAGCAGAGAACCGTCAGCCAGGAAGCCTGCTGAGGAAGGTCGATGGAAACGCTTCCGCAGAAAGCAATCCATCTGAGCCGAAGGGGTTTTTGCGCCCTTTTTCAGATGCCTGCCTTTTCCGTGGAAGGGCGGGCTTTTTTCGTCCTTTCCGGAACAGGGAGGCACGGTGGTGCTGCTGCGGAGAGGAAAGGGGAAAATCACATGAGATCATCCAAACCCACGGCCGCGCTGCTTGCCATTGCCCTGACGCTGGGGCTGAGCGCCTGCGCTCCATCCGTCAAGCCCCCGGCCCAGTCCGACCCCGCCGGGGCTGGACAGCCGGAAGGGCCTGTGACGGTGATCAACTACAATTACCAGGGGCAGCCTGTTACCTGTACCTATGACGCCGTTCCCCAGCGGGTGGTGGCGGTGTATCAGGGCTGCATTGAAACCATGATCGCCCTGGGGTTGGAGGAGCATGTTATCGCCTCCTACGGCCTGGACAACCAGGTGAAGGAGGAGTGGCAGGCGGGATTTGAGAAGATGCACTACCACGAGGAGGTATTCGCCCCGGACAGGGAGACCATGACCCTGCTGGAGCCCGACTTCATCTTTTCCTGGGGCTCCCTGTTTGGGGAGAAAAAGCTGGGCGATGTGGATTGGTGGAATGAACGGGGTGTGGGCACCTATATGAGCGGGAATACGGTGCCAGGAGGGGGCCGAACCCTGGAGAACGAGTACCAGGATCTCCTGAATATCGGCGCCATCTTCCGGGTGGAGGAACGGGCCCAGGCCCTGGTGGACGAGATGCGCGGCCAGGTGGCGGAAATCACGTCAGCTGTGGCCGGGGAGCAGCCGGTGCGGGTAGCTGTGGTGGAGCCTATCAGCGGAACCATCACCAACTACGGGGAGGATTCCCTGGCCGGGGATATGGTGATGGCTCTGGGAGGTGAGCTGGCCTGTCCCCAGGTGGGCGAGATTGGCAAGGAGAACCTGATTGCCGGGGACCCGGACGTGATATTTGCAGTCTACATGGCTTACAGCGGGGACAATCCGGAAAGCGTCCGGCAGGCGCAGCTCTCCCTCATTTGGGACGATCCGGCCCTGTCCAGCCTGAAGGCGGTGCAGGAGGGCCGGGTTTACCCAATCATGCTGGGGGACATGTATGCCAGCGGCCCCCGCACCGTTGACGGGCTTAAAACCCTGGCTGCTGGGATGTACCCCCAGCTGAGTTGGTGAGAGGGGCCGGCCTGCTCCCCGGGGCGGCTTGGAGGCCCGCCTGCCTGGGACTTGTGGGGGTGCTGATCCTCTCCTTGGGGGCGGCGGTGGCCATCGGCACCATCCCCATCCCGGCGGTGGATGTGTACCGGACAGCACTGCGGTGCCTGCTGGGGCTGGTCAGCGGCGGCCAGTGGGACAGCGGAGCGCTGTATGATGTGGTGTGGCTGATCCGGATGCCCCGGGTGGTGCTGGCGGCGGGGGTGGGAATGGCCCTGGCTGTGTGCGGGGCAGTGATGCAGGCGGTGGTGCGCAACCCCCTGGCCGATCCCTATATCCTGGGCGTTTCCTCCGGGGCGTATCTGGGCGCCGCCCTGGCCCTTGGGCTGGGCCTGGGAGGGGGAGCCATGGGGCTGGCGGGCTGCATGGGGGGCTTCTTCGCCTCCCTGGCTGTGCTGGCCCTGGCCCGGCTGGGGGGCCGGGTTACGGCGGTAAAGCTGCTGCTGGCCGGCTCTGCCATGAGCGCCGTATGTGGGGCGGCGGCAAACCTGACGGTCTTTCTGCTCCATGACGACCGGGGGGCAGCGGCCTTGCTCCAGTGGACGATGGGCGGCTTTGGAGGGGCCACCTGGCCGGGGAATGGGCTGATGCTGGCAGTGACGGGGCTGGGCGTGCTGTTCTTCTGGTCGCAGTTCAGGAGCCTGAACCTGCTGATGTTGGGCGAGGAAGCGGCCATGACTCTGGGCCTGGAGCCCAGAAGCCGCCGGCTTCTTTACCTGTTGGTCTCCGCTGTCCTGGTTGGGATTTCAGTGTATCAGGCGGGGATGATCGGCTTTGTGGGGTTAATGATCCCCCATATGATCCGCCTGCTGTTCGGGGGCGACCACCGCCGGCTGATTCCCCTGTCCGCCCTGACCGGCGGGATCTTTTTGGTGTGGGCGGACGTGCTGTGCCGGGTGGTGCTGCCTGGAAACGAGCTCCCCGTGGGCATCCTCACCGCCCTGGTGGGAGCGCCGGTCTTTGTCGCCTTGCTGGCGGGACGCTCCCGCAGAATGGAGGGGATGGGCTGATGGCGCTGGAGGTTGAGCAGGTCGCCCTGGTTCTGGGCGGACACCCGGTGCTGAAAGGTGTGTCCCTACAGGCGGAGGAGGGCGGAATGGTGGGTATCATCGGCCCAAACGGCAGCGGGAAGAGCAGCCTGCTGCGGTGTATGTACCGGGTTTTACAGCCCAGGGAGGGCGCGGTTTTCCTGGATGGCCGGAATGTGGAGCAGATGACAGCCAGACAGGCGGCCCAAAAGCTGGCGGTGGTGGCCCAGCACAACGACTGCCCCATGGATATGACAGTGGAGGAGCTGGTCCTTCTCGGCAGGGCGCCCTATAAGCGGGCGCTGGAAGGGGACAGCCAGGAGGATCGGCAAATCGCGGCGGAGGCCCTGGCGGCGGTGGGGCTGGAGGCGCTGGCAGGGCGGCGGATGGATACCCTCTCCGGTGGGGAGCGCCAGCGGGTGGCCCTTGCCAGGGCCCTGGCCCAGCGGGCCCCCTACCTGCTTCTGGACGAGCCCACCAATCATCTGGATGTGGGCCACCAGCTGCAGCTGATGGAGCTGGTAAAAGCCCTGCCGGTGACGGTGGTGGCGGTGATGCACGACTTCAATCTGGCCGCCATGTACTGTGACCGGCTGTGCCTGATGGATCATGGGGCGGTGGCCGCGGCGGGCACGCCGGAGCAGGTGCTTACCCCCCGGCGCATCCGTCAGGTGTACCAGGTGGAGGCCCAGGTGTGGCTGGACGGAGAAGGACGGCCGGTGGTGCGCTGCCTGCCGCTGCGGCCTCACGGGCCTGACAGCGTGTCGGAACGGGGATGAGATTCCCAAGCATGGAGCTGCGCCGGGATAATGAACACATCCACCAGCGAAGCTGGTGGTTGTCACTATGCGGGCATAGCCCTCTGTTCCTCGCGGACGCGTACAACGCGTAATACGGTCTGCCAG
>CASFCW010000027.1 GCA_949293165.1 uncultured bacterium | reverse complement strand
GAACTCCATTTTGTGCATGATATTTGCCGTTATTTCCCCAAATACGACCAGAACCCCTGTTTTCGCTCAATGAAAACAGGGGTTCTTCGACAGTCTGAAGTCATGGCAAGCCATGACTTATCCCCGCTCTCCCCCCGGTCCCCCGTAGGAGGTCGAATACCCTTTTATGGAGGACAGTAGATTCCGCTCATAAGACAAGAGCCTTTGCGCTGGGGTTTTGATTGCGCCGCTCCAGACCTTTTGTAGGGGCCGCTGTCCTCAGCGGCCCGCAACGGTAGATTCTCTTTCGCGGGGAGGGTTGAAACCCCATATGCGCCCCTTGCGGTACGAGGCGAAACGAAGTTTCGCAGAAAGTTCTTTGCCTGCTTTCTTGAAAGAAAGCAGGTTAGTCCCGCTCCCGCTTGTCGCTGATGCCCAGGATATAGTCTGTGGTCGTGCGGTAATACCCCGCCAGCCGGATCAGTACCTGGGTGGGAATGTCATTTTCCCCTGTCTCATATTTGGAATACCCTGTCTGGGACATCCCCAGCACCTTCGCCACCTGGGTCTGCGTCAGGTCAGCGTCCTCCCTCAGATCACGCAGTCTGTTCATAGCCTTCACCTCAGGGAAGGTATGTCATAACCTGAAACAGAGTATTTCATTTTAATCTGATTCAGGTTAAAATGCCATTGAGGTGAGCATGTATGCCTGACTATCAGGAACTGTACCTGACCCTGTTCCGGGCCACGGAGGAAGCCATCCATCTTCTTATCACCGCCCAGCGGCAGTGTGAGGAGCTGTAAAGCAACACCTGTGAGGATTCAGAACCGGAACAGAAACCCCGCGACGGGAGCGCGTAACGCTCCCCATCGCGGGGCCTTTTTTCCTGTTATCTCCGTCACGGCCTGAAATGCGGGCAGGACGCACGCTCCCTCGTGCTAAATGAAGAACTGAAAAAAGGATGGGCCGATGAAACCATCGGCCCATCCGAAACAATTCTCTTTCGTGCTGGGATTTGGAACCCAATCCGACCCCAGGCGGCGAGAAGGAAAGCGCAGCTTTCCGCGAAAGTTCTTTGCCTACTTTCTTTCAAGAAAGTAGGTCAGGACATGAGGAGATACATGACGGCCTTCTGGGCGTGGAGGCGGTTCTCGGCCTCGTCGAAGATCTCGTCGGCGTGAGCCTCAAAGACGTCGGCGGTAATCTCCTCCCCCCGGTGGGCGGGCAGGCAGTGCTGCACCATGCAGCCGGGGTTGGTGAGGGCCATCAGCTCGCTGTTGACCTGGTAGCCGGCGAAAGCCTTCTCCCGGACGGCCTTCTCCTCCTCCTGGCCCATGGAAGCCCACACGTCGGTGAACACCACGTCGGCGCCCACGGCGGCCTCCTTGGGGTCCCGGCAGAGGGTGAAATGGAAGCTGGGGTCGCTGTTGGCGAAGGCCAGCACGTCGGGGTGGGGCTCATAGCCCTCGGGGCAGGCCACAGCCACCTCCATACCCACCTTCAGGCCGCCCACGATGAGGGAGTTGGCCATGTTGTTGCCGTCGCCGATGTAGCACAGCTTCAGCCCCTCCAGCTCCGCCTTGTGCTCCCGGACGGTCATCAGGTCGGCCAGCACCTGGCAGGGGTGGCAGAAGTCGGTCAGGCCGTTGATGACGGGGATGTTGGCGTGGGCGGCCAGGGTCTCCACCTCCTCCTGGTCGAAGGTGCGGATCATGATGCCGTCGCAGTAGCGCAGCAGCACCCGGGCGGTATCCTCCACCGGCTCGCCCCGCCCGATCTGGCTCTCCTTGCTGGAGAGGAACAGGGCGTGGCCGCCCAGCTGATACATGCCGGTCTCGAAGGAGACGCGGGTGCGGGTGGAATTCTTCTCAAAAATCATAGCCAGGGTCTTGCCCCGCAGCTTGTCGTGGGGAATGCCGTTTTTCTGGCTGAATTTCAGCTGGTCGGCAGTGTCCAGGATTTTGAGAATATCCTCCTTGGACAGGTCCAGCAGCTTGAGCAAATCCTTTTTCATCTTCAAAACCACCTTCCTGGGCTGTTAGTGGGTGAGCATGGTGCCGATGCCCGCGTCGGACAGCAGCTCCAGCAAAATGGCGTGGGGTACGCCGCCATCCAGCAGGGTGGCGGAGGCCACGCCGGAGCGCACCGCCTCCACGCTGGCGTTGACCTTCCCGGCCAGGTCGGCGGGGATCACGCCGGAGCGGATGAGGGCGGGCACCCGGGACAGATTCAGCACCGGGATGGGGCCCTGGGCGCCGTCGGAATCCTTCAGCAGCTGCTCCTTGGCCAGCAGGTGGATCAGCTTCTCCGCCTTCAGAGCCACCGCCAGCTTACCGGCGGCGCTGTCCCCGTCCACGGGGCAGACGGAGCCGTCCTCACACAGGGCCTGGGCGGACACCACAGGGGTGTAGCCCTGGGCCAGGCAGTCGCTGAGCAGGCCGCCGTTGACCCGGACGATGGAGCCGTCCTGGGCCACGATGGAGCCGCCGTCCACGCCGGTCAGCCCCACCGCCCGGCTGCCCGCCTGATTCAGGGCGGCCACCAGCTGGGTCTGGAAGGGACAGCCGGCGGACAGCACAAGCACCACCTGGATGCCCACCAGGCGGAGCATCGTCAGGTCGGAGGCCATGGCCTCCTCTGCCTCCCGGCCGCTGGGCGCTTCGTCCCCCCAGTGAATCACCACGGTCTTTCCATTGTAGCGCTGGATATAGGGCAGCGCCTCCGTCAAAATATTGGCACGTACCAGTTCCGGATTGGACATGGTATTATCCCTCCCATATTTCCTGTCCCAGGGGCTTACTGCCGCTGGGCGATGAATTCCTCAATCAGTTCAATCTGCTTGGCCACCGCCTCCTTGGAGGGGCCGCCGTAGACCTTCCGGCCGTTGACGCAGTTTTTCAGGGCCATAGCCTCGTACACACCCTCGTCAAACAGGTCAGAGATGGCCCGGAAGTCCCGCAGGGTCAGGGTGTCCAGGGTCTCGTGATTCTTAATGCACAGGTTGACCAGACGGCCCACAATCATATAGGCCTCCCGGAAGGGCATCCCCTTCTTCACCAGGTAGTCGGCGCAGTCGGTGGCGTTGATAAAGCCGCCGGCGGCCGCCCGCTCCATATTGTGGCGGCGGACGGTGAGGGTGTTGACCATGGCGGCAAACACAGGCAGGCAGATCTCCACGGTGTCGATGGCGTCGAAGATGGCCTCCTTGTCCTCCTGCATGTCCTTGTTGTAGGCCAGGGGCAGGCCCTTCATCACCGTCAGCAGGGTCATCAGGGAGCCGTACACCCGGCCGGTCTTGCCACGCACCAGCTCGGCCACGTCTGGGTTCTTCTTCTGGGGCATGATGGAGGAGCCGGTGGAGTAGGCGTCGTCCAGATCCACGAACTTGCACTCCCAGGAGCACCAGAAGATGATCTCCTCAGAGAACCGGGACAGATGCATCATCAGGATGGACAGGGCGGACAGCAGCTCGATGGCATAGTCACGGTCGGAGACGGAGTCCATGGAGTTGTCCGTGGGCTTCCGGAAGCCCAGAGCCTGGGCGGTCTGTAACCGGTCGATGGGATAGGTGGTGGTGGCCAGGGCGCCGGCCCCCAGGGGGCACTCGTCCAGCCGCTCCCGGCAGTCCTCCAGCCGGGTCACGTCCCGCTTGAACATGTTGGCGTAAGCCATCATGTAATGGCCGAAGGTGGTGGGCTGGGCCCGCTGGAGGTGGGTGTAGCCGGGCATGACGGTGTCCATGTGCTCCTTGGCCTGGCTGACCAGCACCTTCTCCAGCTCCAGGATCTGGCCGATGATGACGGGGATCTCCTCCTTCACATACAGCCGGGTATCCACCGCCACCTGGTCGTTCCGGGAACGGGCGGTGTGCAGGCGCTTGCCCGCGTCCCCCACCCGCTGGGTGAGCAGGGTCTCGATGTTCATGTGGATGTCCTCGTTATCCACGGAGAACTCCACCTTGCCGTCCTCAATGTCGGCCAGGATGGCTTTCAGCCCAGTGACGATCTGCTCCACCTCGTGCTCCTCGATGATGCCCTGCTTGCCCAGCATCTGGGCATGGGCGATGGAGCCGGTGATGTCCTGGCGATACAGCCGGGAATCAAACTGGATGGAGGAGTTAAAATCATTGACAAGGGTATCGGTTTCCTTCTGGAACCGGCCGGCCCATAATTTCATAATTACTACCTCACTCGTAAGTATAGAGTTGAGAGTGAAGAGTTGAGAGTGGAGAGACGGATATCTTCTCCCCTCTGCCCTTGACACGCTCCGCTATGTATAGAGTTGAGAGTGAAGAGCTGAGAGTGGAGAGACGGATATCTTCTCCCCTCTGCCCTTGACACGCTCCGCTATGTATAGAGTTGAGAGTGAAGAGTTGAGAGTGGAGAGACGGATATCTTCACTCTTCACTCTACACTCTCCACTCTCTTATTTTGCTCTCTTATTTTGCTCTCTTATTTTGCTCTCTTATTTCAGCTTTCCCTGCTCCCGCAGCGCCTGGACGGTGTCGGGCAGGCCCCACAGGTTGATGAAGCCGGTGGCGTCGTTCTGGTTATAATCGCTCTCCTCGAAGGTGACCAGATCCTCGGAGTACAGAGTGTCCGGGGAGGTGACGGAGGAGGTAATCATGTTGCCCTTGTAGAGCTTGAGCTTCACGGTGCCGGTGACATGCTTCTGGGTGTCCACGGCGAAGGCCTGGAGGGCCTCCCGCAGGGGGGTGAACCACTTGCCGTTGTAAATCAGGTCGGCAAAGTCCACCGCCAGCTTCTGCTTCATGTGCTTGGTGTCCTTGTCCAGGGTGATCTGCTCCAGCACCTCGTGGGCCCGGTACAGGATGGTGCCGCCGGGAGTCTCGTACACGCCCCGGTCCTTCATGCCAACCAGCCGGTTCTCCACGATGTCCAGCAGGCCAATGCCGTTCTCGCCGCCCAGCTTGTTCAGCTTGCGGATGATGTCGCTGGCCTTCATCTTCTCCCCGTCGACGGCCACAGGCCAGCCCTTCTCGAAGTCCAGGGTGACATAGGTGGGAGCGTCAGGCGCCACGGCGGGAGACACGCCCATCTCCAGGAAGCCGGGCTTGTCGTACTGGGGCTCGTTGGCGGGGTCCTCCAGATCCAGGCCCTCATGGCTCAGGTGCCACAGGTTCTTGTCCTTGGAGTAGTTGGTCTCACGGGAGATTTTCAGGGGGATGTTGTGGGCCTCGGCGTAGTCGATCTCCTCGTCACGGCCCTTAATGCTCCACTCCCGCCAGGGGGCGATAATCTTCATCTCAGGAGCGAACCGCTTGATGGCCAGCTCGAAGCGCACCTGGTCGTTGCCCTTGCCGGTGCAGCCGTGGCAGATGGCGTCGGCGCCCTCGGCCTTGGCAATCTCCACCAGGCGCTTGCCGATGATGGGCCGGGCAAAGGCGGTGCCCAGGAGATAGTCCTCGTACTTGGCCCCCATCATCATGGAGGGGATGATCACGTCATCCACCATCTCGTCGGTGAGGTCCTCAATATACAGCTTGGAGGCACCGGTCTTGATGGCCTTCTCCTCCAGACCCTCCAGCTCATCCCCCTGGCCCACGTCGGCGGACACGGCGATGATCTCAGGATTGTTGTAGTTCTCCTTCAGCCAGGGGATGATAATGGATGTATCCAGCCCGCCGGAGTAGGCAAGCACGACCTTCTTAATCTCAGACATTGTGGTTTCCCTCCGTATTTTCCAGTTCTCTCTTGCGTCCATGGCGGGCTCATGTCCGGCCCGCTGTTTTCAACGGGTTTAGTCTACCACTCCTTCCCATGAATTGCAAGTCCCTATTTGCATAAATATTCCTATATTTTTTCTCTGGTTCCAGATAGATTGTATAATCATTCACCAAAGGAGGCATAACCTTTCCCTTTCCGTCCCCCGCTCCGCCCCCGGTTTTTCCAGCGAAACAGCGGCAATTTCCGGCGATTTCCCTCTGTTTTCCCGTATGCAGCAAGAAAAAGCCCCGGTTTCGGGGCTTTTTTGTCTGAGTATATTGACTGCATAGGCCGGAATGGGGCAGGGCGGTGTCAGCCCTCCCGCCGCCGGTAGGTGACGTAGCGGTAACGGATTCCCTCCTGCTCCAGGGGCTGGGAGGGCTCCTCCGCCTGCCACATGGGGTCGGCGTCCAGGTTGGGGAACCAGCAGTCGGCGGGGAAGGTCTGCTCCACCTTGGTCACGTACACCGTGGAGCACCAGGGCAGCAGCTGCTCATACACCGAGGCCCCGCCGATGACAAAGTCCTCCTCCCCCGCATGGGGCAGCAGGGCCTCCACGGAGGGGTACACCTCCGCCCCCTCCGGGGCGGCGTCCATGGACCGGGACAAAATCAGGTTCCGCCGGTTTTTCAGCGGTTTTCCTCCGGGGAAGGTGGCCAGGGTCTTGCGGCCCAGGATCACACCCTTCCCGGTGGTCAGGGTGCGGAACCGCTTCAAATCCTCCTTCAGGTAGACCAGCTGGTCCCCATCCTTTCCGATGGCCCAGTTGGCGTCCACCACCACAATGGCGTTCATGGAACCCCTCCTCTCAGATGGCCACGGGGATTTTGCTTGCCTCCAGGGGATGGGCCTGATAGCCCTCCAGCTTGAAGCTGTCCACGGTGAAGGCGTAGAAGTCGGTTACGCTGGGGTCCACCCACAGCTTGGGGGCGGGATAGGCCTCCCGGGTGAGCAGCTCCTCCACCACAGGCACGTGGCGGTCGTAGATATGGGCGTCGGCAATGACGTGGACCAGCTCCCCCGCCTCCAATCCGGACACCTGGGCCATCATGTGCATGAGCACGGCATACTGCATCACGTTCCAGCCGTTGGCAGTGAGCATATCCTGGGACCGCTGGTTCAAAATGCCGTTGAGGGTGTTGCCGCTGACGTTGAAGGTCATGGAGTAGGCGCAGGGGTACAGGGCCATCTCGCTGAGGTCATGGTGGTTATACAGGCTGGTGAGGATGCGCCGGGAGCCGGGATCGTTTTTCAAATCCCACAGCACCTTGTCCACCTGGTCCATGTCCCCCTGGGGGTAGTGGTGCTTCACGCCCAGCTGGTAGCCGTAAGCCTTGCCGATGGTGCCGTTTTCGTCGGCCCAGGCGTCCCAGATCCGGCTTTTCAGATCCTGGATGCGGTTGGACTTCTTCTGCCAGATCCACAGCAGCTCGTCCACCGCTGAGCGGAGAAACTGCTTGCGCAGGGTAATGATGGGGAACTCCTCTTTCAGGTTGTACCGGTTGACCACCCCAAAGAGCTTGATGGTGTGGGCGGGGGTGCCGTCCTCCCACCGGGGACGCACCTGCCGGTCGGTGTCCCACACGCCCTTGGACAGGATGTCCCGGCAGTTCTGAATGAAAATCTGGTCTGCGTAGCTCATGGCGGCGTCTCCTTTTCTGTCCCGCCGGGCAAGGCCCGTCGAGAATTCTTTCTGTCATTTTATCATAGTTGCATCCGGGGAACAAGCCTTCCTTTCCGTCCAGGCAGGTTCTACCCCTGCAAGCGCCCTCTCCGTTCCCTCCGCCGGGCCAGCCAGGCCAGCAGCAAACTGCCCGCAGCCACCCCCGCCAAGGCCCCCGCGCCGTCAATCCACACGTCCCGCACCTGCCCGCTGCGGCCGGGGACGAACAGCTGGATGCTCTCGTCAGCCAGGGCGGTAATCACACAGGTCTGCCACCGCAGGGCCGCCCGTTTCAAGGTGATTCGACCTCCGGCTCTGGACAGCTCACCGCTCCACAGCAAGCCCAGGACGGCAAACTCCGTCATGTGGGCCGCCTTCCGCAGCAGTGCATGGCCCAAAGTGCCGTCCAGGCCAAACGGCGCCAGATAGGGCTGGAGCAGGGCAAACAGGGCAGCGCTCTGGGCCCCGGACTGGTCGGCATTTCTTAGAGAGTTGCTCCAAATCAGCAGCGTACACACCACCACAGCCAGCCGAATCCACCGGCCGCCCCGCAGCGGCTCCTCCCGGCGCAGGTGCCGGCCCGCCGGCTCCTCCCCGGGGACGCGGCCGTCCCGAATCCACAGGGCCACAACGGCGCCCAGCAGCGCGCCCAGGGTGTTGTGGATCATGTCGTCCCACTCGAACAGGCCCAGCCGGAACACCAGCTGGGCGGTCTCCACCGCCGCGGACAGTAAAGCCCCCGCCAGGACGATGCGCCGCTTCCGCCGTCCACCCAAGGCCAGCAGCGTCCCCAGGGGCGCAAAGAGGAGGATGTTCAAAAGGATTTGCCACAGCAGGCTGCTGCGGTGGAGAATCAGCACCCGGTACCAGGACCAGAAGGGCACCAGCTCCGCCCGGCCGCCGGAACCGGACTCCCGGCTCAGCAGGGTAATCATCAGGATGAACACCCCGTAGACCCAGGCCAGCTTCACGGCCAGCGGCCATCGGCTGCTTCGGCCGGCCGCCTGTCCCACAATGTGGGCCAGCATCACCAGCCCCGCCGCCGCCAGCAGCGCCGTCCACTCCAGCGGCTGGATTTGGGCCAGAAGATACGCCGCGTATGCATACATGTCCATCCCTCCTCTCTCCCACAGGCCGCCGCCTGGATGGGGCAGCTGTCTGCCTCCCCTCCATGACGGCCAAGGGGTGTCTATTTCGGTTTATTATACCCTATATCCCACCTATTTTCAACGGAGGATTCCCCAGTTGGGAATCAATATGGGGGCGGATGGGCGCGGCCCATCCCACCGCCAACCCATCCGCCCCCGCGCCGGGCATTCTTATACCCCCTTGTACTTTCGTCTGGTGGCTTGCCCGCCCCGGATGTGACGCTGGGCCTTGTTTTCCTCCAGCACCGCGTGAACCTGGAGATAGAGCGGGCGGTTGAAGGTAGGCAGACGCTCGGCCATATCTTTATGTACCGTGGATTTGCTCACGCCGAACCGCTTGGCGGCGGCGCGGACGGTGGTGTGATTTTCCAGAATGTACAGCGCCACCTGACAGGCGCGCTCCTCCATATTCCCTTTCAATATTCAACACTCCCCTGAAACTTGGGTCAGTGTATCCTATGTCAGCGGCTCCTGCAAAAGAACGCCCCCCCGCTTTCTTGTAAGAAAGCGGGACAAAGAACCTTCCGCGAAACTGCGTTTCGCCCTCGCCGCCTACAGGTTAGATCAAATTCCACACTACAGCACGAAAGAGAATCTACCGTTGGGGACAGCGGCCCCTATGAAAGGGCAGCACACCTCTCCCCCGTGTGTAGGGGACGATGTCCTCATCGTCCCTTCCCCCGCTTTCTTACAAGAAAGCGGGGCAAAGAACCTTCCGCGAAACTGCGTTTCGCCCTCGCCGCCTACAGGTTAGATCAAATTCCACACTACAGCACGAAATAGAATCTACCGTTGGGGACAGCGGCCCCTATGAAAGGGCAGCACACCTCTCCTCCGTGTGTAGGGGACGATGTCCTCATCGTCCCTTCCCCCGCTTTCTTGTAAGAAAGCGGGCAAAGAACCTTCCGCGAAACTTCGTTTCGCCCTCGCCGCCTACAGGTTAGATCAAATTCCACACTACAACACGAAAGAGAATCTACCGTTGGGGACAGCGGCCCCTACGAAAAGGTTGGAGTGAGGCAATGAAAATCCCCGCGCAAATGATAATCCCTCCCACACGGGCGCACACTGTGCGCCCCTACAAAAAGGCCGAAGTCATGCAGCCAACCCCCCGCGCAAAGCCCCTTGTCTTTTGTGCGTTAGCTACTGTCCTCTTTCCCAGGTTCATTCCACCTCCTATGGGAGTCCGGGGGATGGGAGCGGATTCCCCACCCCTGCACGAAAGACAGGCTCCCGCAATTTTTAATGCCTAATTTTCAAGCGAAATAATAACCCCGCCCCCACATGCAGGATCACCGCAGCGTGGGGGCGGGTGTTTTTTCACATTATTCAACTCCGGCGGCCCTTCAGGCGGGTTTTCGGCCCCGCTGCCGCCAGCCCCGGAGGACGTAGAAAAAGAGTGTGGACAGGGCCACGCCCAGGCTGTTGAGCGCCAGGTCGTTGACATCAAAGCTCCGGTCCAGCAGGGGCTGGATCAACTCAATGGCCAGGCTGGTTTCCACCCCCAGCAGAAAGGTTTTTCGCCAGCCTGTACCAGGATACGCCAGGGGGTATAGGATGCCAAAGGGCAGGAAAAGCAGAATGTTCCCCAAATTCTCCCAGGAAAGGGAGATATCCAGTTGGAAGTCGTACACCAAGGTCAGCCACCGGTACCCGCCCTCCCCCTCCGGCCAGGGCGGGCGGTGGTAAAGCAGGATATACCAGCCGTCGCCGATGAACCGGGCAAACAGGGCCAGCGCCAGCAGCCCCGCCAGGTAAGCCGGGAACAGTGCCCCCAGGGCGGCGGGCACAGGGGCTTGTCCCCGGCGCCGTCTGGAGCGGAAGGACACCAGCCACGCCGCCAGGGCGAGAGGGGCGATCTGGAGCAGATAGCCTGGGTAGGTGTCAAACAGAAAGTATTGCGGCGTCATATTCTCCGGGAAAATCAAACGCGCTCCCCCCTCCCCACTGTGTCAGGTAATCAGATAGCCGTGGCTGACCATATCCTGGATGAACCCGAACCACTCCTCCAGGGAATTGAAACTCTCCTGCCGGTAGTCCAGCCGGGGCTTGGTGGAGATGATCTTCTCCTCCGACGAGTACCACACGCTTTTTACCTGAACGGCTCCGTTGTCCGCCATGCTTCTTCCCTTCTTCCTCGCTCCTGCCGGGCCGGGGTTAGCTTCCCTGCGGCTCCAGCTTTTCCACGCTCTCCGCCAGACGGATCAGGCCCTCCTCGTCCAGAAAGGCCGATACCATGAAGGCGGTCTGCTCCTCATCCACCCACAGCAGGGCGCTGCTCACGTCGGGATCGTGGGACAGCAGCAGATCCGCCTCCCGGCCATCCACCGTGGTCTGTTCCGGCTCCGTCCCATCCAGCACCACAAACCAGTCGGTGGTCTCCGGCTGGGCCGCGTAGCTGAATTGCAGCAGATGATCCTCCTGATCGGCATATAAGGTAATGACGGTAGCGCCCGACTCCACCGTTTTCAGCTGGGTATACCCCTCGGGAATCCAGGTCAGCTGATACCGGGCCGTCTCACTGCCGCCGGCAGCGGCCTCATCCCGGTGGTACACGAAATAGGTCCCCTGCTGAATTCCCTTGATCCAGCCCAGCACCGCCGACCGGGCCCCGGCGTCAAAGGTGAGCCAGGCGCCGCCTGTCAACGCCGCCGCCAGCGCCACCGAAGCCGCCCGGCAGGCGGGACGGTACAGGAATGGATGAGCCGCCCGACGGGAGAGTCTGTGGATCTTTTTTTCAAAAGCCAGGGAAAAGATATGCTCCGCTCCCCGGTCATAGTCCTGCTCCCAGGCGGCGGTGTAAATTTGCCAGGAGCGCCGGGCCGCGGCCCGCAGGCGTTCTTCCGAAATCACAGCTCACCGCCTCCTTCCCGATACAGCTGCTCCAGCTTTTTCTTCCCCCTCTGGTCGATCTTCTGGGCCCACGCCAGGGAAATGCCCATCAACCCGGCAATCTCCCGCAGGCTGTAGCCCTGGACATATTTCAGCCAGATCACCGTCCGCTGCTGCTCCGGCAGGCGGAGGATACACTGGGTCAGCAGATCCTCTGTGTCCGGTATCTGTCCCCCCTGCCATTTCTCGTCCAGCTCCACTGTGGAGTGGCGGCCTCTGGCCCGAAACAGGTCGGTAACACGGTTGTCTATCATAGTTACGACCAGCTGCTTGGTTTTTGGACAGGGCGGCTCAATTTTTTTGATATGCTCCGCGATTTTCAGAAAGACATGGTGCACCACGTCCTCCGCGTCCTGCTCATGCCCCAGCCGCCGGTAGGCCACATAGTACATCAGCCCCCGGTACTCCCGGTAAATGGCCTCGAATTTGGCGCGCTCATCATCCGTCTCAATTGCCTGTAGATAGACCAGCATAAAATTCTCACCGCCTGGGTCAAAATGCTCCTCCATCATAGCGGAATTCCAGCTGAAAGTCCACCCGCTTTCTTCTAAGAAAGCGGAGAGGTTTCGCCTGCGGGCGAGTTCCTTTTGTTGCACGACAAAAGGAACCAAAAACGTGCCGGGGGTGGAATCACCCTTTGTGGAGGACAGTAGATTCCGCTTAGAATACAAGAGCCTTCGTGCGGGGGGGGGGATGGGCGTTTGGAATTAAAAATAATGGGCCGATGAAAAACATCGGCCCATCAAAAGGATCTTCTTTCGTGCTGGAATATGGAATCCGGCCTGAACCCCAGGCGGCGAGGGCGAAGCGCAGCTTCGCGGAAGGTTCTTTGCCTACTTTCTTACAAGAAAGTAGGGGCTTTCTTGCAAGAAAGTACGGCGCGGACGATGGCGCGCTCCATGGCCTTGGCGGCCATGACGCCCACCACATTCAGGTTGGCCTCCACCGGGCCGGTGCTCAGGGCGTAGATGCTGTCCCCGTCGGCGTTGGTGTGGACGGGCCGGATGGCCCGGGCAAAGCCGTTGTGGGTCATGCCGGCCACCTTGGTCAGCTGGGTCTTGTTCAGCCGGGCGTTGGTCACCACGATGCCCAGGGTGGTGTTGCCGGAAAACAGGTTTTCCGGGGCGGCCACATCCTCAATCATCTCCTCGACGGTGCTGACTAGGGTCTTGCCGTCGGCGGAGCGGAGCCCGGCGATCTGGACGCCGTTGTCGTAGATGTCCCCCAGGGCGTTCACCGCCACCATGGCTCCCACCTTCAAAGGCCCGGACTGGAGGGCAAAGGTGCCGAAGCCGGACTTCATGGCTCGGGCCATCCCCCGGTACTTGCCTACGGTGCAGCCGGTACCCACGCCCACGCTGCCCTCCCTGGGCGGCTCGTACCCGGCGGCCTCGCAGGCACGGTAGGCCATGGCCCCGTCTGGCCGGACGTCCATCCGCCCGATTCCCAGGTCAAACAGGCAGGACTGGCACACCAGGGGCACCTTGGTCACCCCCACGTCGAAGCCGATCCCCCGTTCCTCCAGGTACCTCTGTACGCCCCCCGCGGCGTCCAGTCCGAAGGCGCTGCCCCCGGAAAGAAGCACGGCGTTGATGGAGTCGGCCTGGGCCACCGGGGACAGGATCTGGGACTCCCGGGAGGCGGGGCCGCCGCCACGGACGTCCAGACCCGCGGGACTCATCTCATCCAGCAGCACCACCGTGCAGCCGGTGGCCGCCTCCTCGTCCTGGGCATGGCCCACCCGGAAGCCGCCTACCTCCATAATTCCGATCTCCTGCATGCTGATCCCCCTCTTACCGCTTGAGGATGACGCCCAGGGCCTTACACACCGAGCCGCTGATGATGCAGCTCACCGCCGCCTCAATCAACGCCTGAACGCCCACATAGGCCGCCGCGAACAGCAGCACGTTCTCCCGGAACGTGGCCATCAGCTCCTCGCCCAGAAGCAGCTCCAGGGTGGGGGCGTTGAGGAAGATGAGGATGAGCACCGTCATGTAAAGCAGGGTGTTCAGCAGCGCCGCGGAGATTCCGCCGATGTAGTAGGAGACAGTCTTGCTCCTGTCCACCTTCCGGACCGCCCGGAAAAGCCAGCCCACGCATACGCCCATGAGAATCCGGGGGATGATGGTGTTGACAAAGCTGAGCAGCGGCACGATGCCGCCGGTGTATCCAGCCAGGAACAGCGTGCTGAATCCGTTCTTGATGGCGGTGTAGAAGCTGATACAGCCCATCACGCCGCCCAGGATGCCGCCGGCCATGGGGCCCAGCATCATGGCGCCCACCGACACCGGCACCGTCATGATGGACGCGTACTGCCCAGGCAGCGGGATCATGGCCAGGCCCGTCAGGTTCATCACCAGCATGATACCCACAAGCATGGCCAATTCGATCAGGTAGGTGAGCTTCGTCTTTGTCTGTTGCATATTCAATTCCTCCTGCTGCCGCTCCGCCAGGCGCGGATGCAGCGCAATTTTTGGCAGCCGCTAAGCTGCCCGGGGCTATTATACTCTCTCTCCCTCCCACTTTCAACCTTTCAACCTACTTTCTAGAAAGAAAGCAGGCACCGTACTTTCTTGAAAGAAAGTAGGCAAAGAACTTTTGCGGAAAGCTCCGCTTTCCTTCTCGCCGCATTAGGAAAGAGTGAAGAGTGGAGAGTGGAGAGTGAAGAGATAACTTCCGCGCCCGCGGGCGCACAATGTGCGCCCCTACGAACGGGCTGGAGGGATGCGGCAAAAACCCCCGCGCAAAGGCTCTTGTCTTTTGAGCGGAATCTACTGTTCTCCATAAAAGGTCATTCCACCTCCTATGGGGGACCGGGGGGAGAGCGGGGATAAGTCATGGCTTGCCATGACTTCTGCTCCCCGCGCACCCCCGGCGGTCTTTTGGTTTCTTTTCTCCCGCCGAGAAAAGAAACCCGCCCGCAGGCGGAACCTCCCCGCTTTCTTGTAAGAAAGCGGGACAAAGAACCTTCCCGGAAAGCTCCGCTTTCCTTCTCGCCGCCTATAGTCTAAATTTAATTCCACACCACAGCACGAAAGGTAGGTTTCCCTAACTTCCAACTGAAAAAACGCTCTCTCACCGCAGCCGGATGTAGTTTCGGTGATGGAGCGTTTTTTGTTCTCATGGTCTGCCGCCATGGGCCTTCTTCTGTTGGTACAGCTTCTCATCCGCCGCCGTTTTCAGCGCCAGAATGTCCTGGAAGGTGACTGGCTTCTTCCCCGGCAAATTCCACATTTCCCAGCCGCAGGACACCTTTACCGGAAAATCGTAGTGGTTTTCCCGATCCAGCAGCCGCTCCAGCCGGCCGCGCCTTTCGGCCATGTCCTCATAACCGGTGTAAATGACACAGAACTCGTCCCCGCCGATGCGGTAGCACTCGCCGGCGCTTCCAAACACCCTTCGAATGCACCGGCCCACCAGAGCAATCACCAAGTCCCCCATGTGGTGGCCGTAGGTATCATTGATAAACTTCATCCGGTCGATGTCGAACAGCACCATTCCCAGCTTTTCCGGCGGATGGCAGACCAGTTGTCGCAGCCGCAGCTCATAGGCGTTGCGATTGCCCAGCCCGGTCATGCTGTCCTCCGTGGCCAGCTGACGGTATATCTCCATGTGCCGCTTCTCCTGCCATACCCGCCCAAGCATGGCCACCGTATCCATCATCATACACAGGATCAGGGCCAGCAGGCCCCACGCGTACAGCACGGCGCTGTTGGTGGGGGGCAGCAGTCCCGCGTAGTACAGCCCGATAGAGATTACGCCCGCCGCAAAAATCAGCAGGATGCCCCAGAAGGTGTATGTCAGGCGGTTTTTCCGCCGATTTCCCCTCCGCCGCACCAGTTCCACCGCAAAAGCACCCAGAAAGATCAGGATGATTCCGTGCACCGTCACCACGGTATTCCGGATGGGAACCACACCCAGCAGGTGCAGCAGCATCCAAAGCCCCGCGTTGACCGCCGTAACCCAAGTCAGCGCCCGCAGAAGCCGGTTCCGCTCCTCCAGCATCAGCTGGAAGTAAAACAGCAGCGGGATGGGCAGCAGGTAGAATGCGCTGTAACTGAGGAAATACGTCATGGCGTAGTTGCCGCCCATGACCGTGGTGACCTTGGAATCCAGCAGAATCCACGTCCCGGACAGAAAAATAAAGCCCGCAAGCGCCAGCACCAGACTGCCCCCAGGAATCTTCCGCATCCATATGAACAGCAGGATGGCCGCCAGGAGCAGGGTGAGCACCATACAGCAGATCCACACAAAAACGGCAGGCAGATGATCCAGCAGCAGGCACGCGGCGATTGCCGCGGGATGATCCAGCAGGACGGGAAACAGGGGCCAGTCTGATGACCGGTCGTATCTGGTCAGCTCCATCCGCAGGGACGCCGCTCCCTGGAACGCTTCCGCCGGGATAAAGTGCCACATGCTGCTCAGGGCGTAATCCTCCCCCCGAGCGCTTTCATAAATCAGCGTCCCATCCGCCCAGACCCGGAGAGCCTGGTACCGGGTCTGCACCGCCAGGACTTCCTCCGGCTCCGGTTCCGCGCCGGTGAGGTCATGCACCAGATACAGCTGCCGGCCGCTATATTCCAGCTCGCAGGGCAGCTGCACCTCCTGGCTCATGCACCCCTCCGCCTCAACATACCAGCCAGCGTTCATATTTCCCACTTCCAGCCAGGGGATTCCCTCCATAGGGATGGCATATCGCAGCGCGGCAGCCAGGGTCAGAATTACCATTCCGGCCAGTATCAATGCATACAGGGCCCTCCTGCGTAAGGTGCCCAGGATGGCAAATTCGTTCATACCCCATCCTCCATGATCACGCCAATCGTCTAACCGTCGCAGAACGTGCCGCCATGCACGGGACGGCAGTTCTCCCTTTCTGCCTTCATGATATTGAACAGGGAAGGCCCTGTCAATCACAGGGACGGCCTACACCCGCCCATAGAAAAAATGTGACGGTACGTTGACTTTTCAAGAGGAGAAAACGTCTTTATAAGAAAGCGTGTGACTTTTTCGTGGTGAATATAAAAAGACGTCGGAGCAAGAGGACCCTTGCTCCGACGTGTCTGATTGTTGCCAAGTTGATATCCGCCCCACGTGCGCGTACAAGCCGCCGTATACGCGCTTACATATATGCGCGGCCCATTCTGATGCGTGACATACGGCACATTACTGCTGATTCCGTTTATGGAATCTACAGATCCAGATTCTTACTCTGGATCATGGTTCATAGAAGCCTCGTTATCGTCGGGATTGGAGATAAACATTTCTTCCGTGGTCTGCTGCGCCAGTTTCAGTTTTTCAGTAATGTCAACCAACGCATTGGTGGTCGCTTCCAGCGCGTCAATAGCAGTTGCCATACGTCCCGCCAAGTGATAGTACATAGCCTTATAGTCTGGCATACAGAGTCCTCCTAAGTAGATTTTGAATAATGGGCACTGCTTCACGAAGCAGTGCCCATTATTGGCGCAGAAGGAGGGATTCGAACCCTCGCACGGTTTAACCCGTCTACTCCCTTAGCAGGGGAGCCCCTTATAGCCACTTGGGTACTTCTGCATGGCTGTAAGAACAGGAAATCCATTCACTTGTCCATCCCAAAAAGATGGCGGAGAGAGTGGGATTCGAACCCACGGCTCTTGACGAGTCACCGGTTTTCAAGACCGGCTCCTTAAACCACTCGGACATCTCTCCTCGTCGCTGCCAACGCCAACCAGGGACGAAAGGTATATTACCATATCCGCCGCTGCTTTGTCAACCCCCTTTTCCATCCCAATCCCCCCAAGGCTTTTCCATCCCAATCCCCCCAAGGCCGGGAGAAAAACTCCCCGCCCCCCTATTCATCCCCGGGATTCTGTGATAAAATACCCTTCGTGAGAGCACCAGCGGCCCCGCCGGCCGCTGCCCATTGATTCTTTGTGAGGTGTTTAATATGCATTGTACCAGAGCCATCACCCACGACCTGTTCTGGGTGGGCGGAAACAACCGCCAGAGCCCGATTTTTGAAAGCGCCTATCCCGTGCCCCGGGGCATGTCCTTCAACTCCTATCTGCTGCTGGACGAAAAGACGGTGGTGTTCGACACGGTGGACCGTGCCGTCCAGGCCCAGTTCTTCGAGAACCTGGACCATCTGCTGGGCCAGCGGAAGCTGGACTACATTTTCGTCCACCACATGGAGCCTGACCACGCCGCCACCCTGGGGGATCTGATCCTCCGCCATCCGGAGGCCACCGTGGTGTGCAACGGCAAGTCTCTGAACATGATCCACCAGTTCCACAATGTGGACCCCAAGCACATCCAGCTGGTGGGCGAGGGTGACGTGATCGAAACCGGGCGCCACAGCTTCACCTTTGTCAACGCCCCCATGGTACACTGGCCCGAGGTAATGGTCAGCTACGACTCCACCGACAAGATCCTCTTCTCCGCCGACGCCTTCGGCTCCTTCGGTGCCCTCAACGGCCCCCTGTTTGCCGACGAGCTGGACATTGAGCGGGACTGGATGGACGACTACCGCCGGTACTACACCAACATCGTGGGCAAATACGGCCCCCAGGTGCAGGCCCTGCTGAAAAAGGCCGCCGGCCTGGACATCCAGATGGTCTGCCCCCTCCACGGCCCCGTGTGGCGGAAGGACCTGGGCGTGATTCTGGACAAGTATGCCAAGTGGGCCTCCTATGAGCCGGAGATCCAGGGCGTGCTCATCGTCTTTGCCTCCGTCTACGGCGGCACGGAGAACGCCGCCAACATCCTGGCCTGCCGTCTGGCGGAGCAGGGCGTCCCCGTGAATATGTACGACGCCTCCATCACCCACTACTCCCACATCCTGGCCGAGGCCTTCCGGTACAGCCACCTGGTCTTTGCCTCCACCACCTACAACAACGGCATCTTCGTCTCCATGGAGAACCTGCTCCGGGACCTGGCCCACCACGCCCTGAAAAACCGGAAGGTGGCCCTGATCCAGAACGGCTCCTGGGCCCCCACCAGCGGCAAGCTCATGGGTGAGATCCTCTGCTCCATGAAGGACATGGAGCTTCTGGAGGCCCCCGTCACCCTGAAGTCCGCCTTGGCCCCCGGCCAGGAGGCGGAGCTGGAGGCCCTGGCCAACACCCTGGCCGCCTCCGTCCGGGGCCAGGACGCCGCCCCCGCCCAGGAGGAGGCCCCCGCCGCCCCCAAGGCCAAGGGCTATGTGTGCAAGGTCTGCGGCTTTGTCTATGAGGGCGACACCCTCCCTGAGGACTATGTCTGCCCCCTGTGCCGCCGCCCCGCCAGCGATTTTGAGCCCCTGCCCTGACTCTGAGAAAGTGAAGCCGCCGCCCCCCATGTAACGGGGAGCGGCGGCTTTCTATATTTAGAATGAAACCTTCCGGCCGGAGGGGATGGCCATGGGGTTCATGCTGCGGGTGTGGCGGATCTCCTCCCAGACGGTGGTTTTCCGCCGGTAGGCCCCCAGGGTGATGGGCAGCCAGCTGAACACAAACAGCCAGTACAGCCCCAGGGCAGGCAGCAGCCGGGAGTCCCAGCGATCCTCCAGGGTAATCACCAGGGCGGCGGCGGCGGTGGAGCTCAGGGCGGTCAGGGCCAGCTGGAACACCACGGTTCCCACAAAGGCCAGAGGGGAGAACCGTCCGGTGGCCATCCCCGCCGCCAGGGCGGCCAGGATCAGGTTGCCCAGGGCGGCCACCTGGTAGGGCAGGATAAGCATGGTGCTCCCCAGGTCGGCCAGCAGCCCGCCCTGGGGCGTGGCCAGGCTCCGCCCCACCTGGGGCAGGTAGTCCTGGGACACCTGCAGGGTGCCGCTGCACCAGCGCTTGCGCTGCTTCACCGACTCGGACATGGACAGGGGCTGCTCGTCATAGGTAATGGCCTTGGGTATCCACCAGACCTTCACCCCCGCCATGGCGCACCGCACCGTCAGCTCCAGGTCCTCGCTGATGGTGTGGGTCTGCCAGCCGCCCATGGCCTCCAGGGTGGAGGCGGCCACCATGAAGCCGGTGCCGTTAATCAGGGCGGACAGGCCCATGCCTGCCTTGCCCTGGCTGTGGAACCGGTTCATCATCCAGTAGTAGATGGAGGAGCAGCCGGACACCGCCGTGTCGTAGGGGTTCTTGCTGTCCCGGTAGCCCTGGGCCGCCCTGGCCCCCGCCCGGTAGGCGTTGTTCATCTCCCGCAAAAAGTCGGGGTGGGCCACGTTGTCCGCGTCAAACACCACAAAGGCGTCGTATCCCCTCCCCATCAGGGAACGGTAGGCAAACCGGAGTACCTCACCCTTGCTTTTCACCGGCACGGTGCACTCCAGCACACAGGCCCCCGCCCGCCGGGCGGCTTCCCCCGTGTTGTCGGTGCAGTTGTTGGGGACCACCCACACGTCGTACAGCTCCCGGGGATAGTTCTGCCCCATCAGGCTCTCCACCAGCTGTGGGATCACCAGCGCCTCGTTCCGGGCGGCAATCACCACCGCGAAGCGGGTAGCGGGCTTGTGCCGGCCGCAGTCCATGGGCCTGCGCCAGGACGTCACCGCCGTAATCAGATACCAGCTCCCCCACAGGGTCATCAGTCCCCCCGCCAGCGCCGCACAGGCCATCAGAAACATGACAGATTGTCCCATTCCCTGTTCCTCCCCTCGCATTTGTTGCCCTGAGTATATCAGCCAAAGTTTAAGGGCCCACTGGCAGTAAGGTTAAGATTTTTCAAAGATTCGTTAAATTTCCCCTTTCTCTCCCCCCAGTCCCAACATTCCGACAGATTGCCTTTTCTCCCTTCCCCGGGAAAGAACCGGCAGCTCCCATTGACAACCCATGTAATTGCTGGTACTATGGTCAGGTGTGTTTTTATCCGCCGCCATTGTAAGACAACATTTTCTCTGAAATACGCATTTTTGCGGGCGGTGGAGCAAAGAGAAGGAGAAAGGAGCCGTGTCAACCCGGTGGAAAAGGCAAAGCGTTATCTGGTGTTTCTCATCGGACTGTTTATCAACTCCCTGGGGGTGAGTTTGATTACCAAGGCGGAGCTGGGCACCTCGCCCATTTCCTCCATCCCCTATGTGCTCAGCCTGAATTTCCCCCTCACTCTGGGGCAGTTCACCATCCTGTTCAGCCTGGTGCTGATTGTATTGCAGCTGTTGATTCTGGGGCGGAATTTCCCTCCGGAGCACGCCCTGCAAATCCCGGTGTCGGTGGCGTTTGGGTGGTTTATTGATGTATGTATGGGCCTGCTGTGGTTCATCCAGCCGGAGCTCTACCTGACGAAGGTGGTTTACCTGCTGGTGGGCTGCGCCATTCTGGCGGCGGGTGTTTACATGGAGATGCTGGCCGACGTGGTGATGCTGCCTGGAGAGTCCTTTGTCCGGGTGGTGGTATTCCGCTGGCACACGGAGTTCGGCCTGACCAAGGTTTGCTTTGACGTGTCCATGGCGGTGATTGCCGCCGTGCTGTCCCTGGCGCTGTCCCACGCCCTGCTGGGGGTGCGGGAAGGCACCGTTGTGGCGGCCATCCTGGTGGGTTTCCTGGCCCGGCTCATCGCCCGGCGGCTGGCCTTCCTCCCCGGCGTGTTGTTTGGGAAGAAGGAGGCGGAGGCCGTCCACCCCCCGGAGGTACCGGCTCCGGACGGGGAGGCTCCCGTGTGTATTGTGGTGGATCGCCAGTACGGCAGCGGCGGCCACGACTTCGCCCTGAAGCTGGCGGAGAAGCTGGGCTATGCCTTTTACGACCAGGATATCCTGGATCTGGCTTGCGGCGCGGTGAATTACAGCCGGGACTTTGTGGCCAGCCATGAGGAGAAGCTGTCCAGCGGCCTGCTCCACGATTTCCTGTCCCAGATGTATCTCTCCCCCCAGGATACCCCTGCCCCGGAGGACGCCATCTTCCAGGCGGAGGCCAATATCATCCGCCAGGCAGCGGCCAGCCGCAGCTGCGTCATTGTGGGCCGGTGCGCCGACCGGATTCTGGAGGATCATCCCCGCTGCCTGCGGATCTTCCTCTCCGCACCCCTGGAGTACCGGGTGGCCCGGGTGATGAAGAAGGAGGGCTTGGATGCCGCCTCCGCCCGGCGGCACATCCTGACCATCGACAAGGAGCGGGCCACCTATTACCACTACTTCGCCCGGCGGATGTGGGGTCTGGCCTCCAATTACCACCTGTGCATCGACACCTCCACCGGCGCGCCTCACGCCGAGGCCATGGTTCTGGACATGCTCTCCTACTTTCTTGAAAGAAAGTAGGCAAAGAACTTCCTGCGAAGCTCCGCTTCGCCCTCGCCGCCTAAAGTCTGCATATGGCTCCCCATCCCAGCACGAAAGAGAATATTCCCGTGTGGGCCGATATTGATGTCGGCCCACAATTTTTAAGGCTCGCACAATTCCCAACGCCCCAAAACCCCCGCA
>CASFCW010000026.1 GCA_949293165.1 uncultured bacterium | reverse complement strand
CCAGGGCTTCCTCCTCATCCGGACCGTCTGCCGTCACCTCCACCTCAGCGCCTGAGCCCAGCTTCATGGACAAAACGCCCAGCAGGCTCTTGGCATTGATGGTGCGCCCCGGCTGACAGATGGACAGGCGGCTTTTGTATCCGTTTGCAATCTGGATAAACTGGGTGGCAGTGCGGTTTGCCAACCCCTCCCGTGCCTGTACAGTAACAACAGCTTTTTGCATAAAAAACGCCTCTTTTCTCCGGTGTTACTCTGTTGGTATTATATATCCTGGCAGAAAAAAAGGCAAGCGGGAGATTCACACCCTCCCATCCCGGCATGGCGTCCCCCCCAGCCGCATAGGAATACCCTGTCAGAATCCATCATTTTGGAAAGGAGCACAGCTATGAATCTATGGAAGGGCTCGCCGAAAATCATCCTGCTCAACCGCAAATGGGGCGCCTGGCTGGCCTGCCTTATGGCCGCGGTGGTGCTGCTGGCCGCGGCAAATTACTACCCCCCCAGCGTAGGCGCCGCCGCCACCACCCGGCAGCTGCCCATCTACTGCGTGCAGCGGGATCAAAAGCTGCTGTCCATCAGCTTCGACGCCGCCTGGGGCAACGAGGACACCCAGCAGCTCATAGACATTCTGGGCCAGTACCAGGTAAAGGCCACCTTCTTCGTGGTGGGGGACTGGGTGGAGAAATACCCGGAATCGGTGCAGGCCCTGGCTGACGCCGGCCATGAGATCATGAACCACTCCAACACCCACGCCCACTACCCACAGCTTTCCGTGGATGAGATTGTGGCCGACCTCAACGCCTGCAACGACAAAATAGAGGCCATCACCGGCGTGCGGCCCACGCTGGTACGGCTGCCCTATGGGGACTATGACGACAAATCCATCTCCGCCGTCCGCTCCATTGATATGGAGCCCATCCAGTGGGACGTGGAACGGAGTGAAACCGCTTCAAGCCCTGGCGTTCCATGGGCTTGAAGCGGTTTTCTTCATTGATTCAGTTCAATTTTCCGCTTCCCGTCCAGCATTTCCTGGTACCGGTCGCAGATCCCCTGCACGTCATCGCCAAACTCGATCTGCCGCCCCTTGTGCAGCCACAGGATCTTGGTGCACATCTCCCGCACCTGTCCGATGGAATGGGATACCAGGATGGTGGTGGCTCCGCTGCCGATGATCTCCCGCATCTTTTCCTCGCTTTTCTTCCGGAAGGCGCCGTCCCCCACAGACAGCACCTCGTCCAGGATGAGGATGTCCGGCTGCACCAGGCTGGCGATGGCAAAGGCCAGGCGGGACTTCATGCCGGAGGAAAGCTGCTTGAAGGGACGGTCTTCAAACTCCTTCAACTCGGCAAACTCAATGATGTGGCTGTAGGTCTCATCCATAAACTTCCGGGTGTAGCCCAGCATGGCGCCACGGAGATAGGTATTTTCCCGCACCGTCAGGTCCCCGTCAAAACCGCTGGCCAGCTCCAGCAGGGCGGCGATGGTGCCCTCCCGCCTGACCCAGCCCTTGGTGGGCTCCATGATCCCGGAGACGGCTTTCAGCAAGGTGGACTTGCCCGCGCCGTTGGTGCCGATGATCCCCAGCATGTCCCCTTTTTCCAGGGAAAAGGTGATGTCCCAATCGGCCCAGAACTCCTTGACGTGGTAGTTTCGGGTGGCCTTCCGCAGCAAAAACTCCTTCAAGCCAATCTGTTTGAAGTCCCCCGTCATGTAACGGATGGAAACATGATTCACTTCCAGAATACTCATCGCTTTCCTCCGTTACACGTAGTACAAAAAGCGGGTGTTGTATTTCTTATACATCCAGCAGCCGATGCCCAGGAACAGCCCCATATACAGCAGAATCAACCCGTGGAGCCACAGCGGCGGGACTGCGCTCTGAATCACCACCGTGCGGAAATAGGTGATAAAGCAGTACAGGGGATTGAGGTAAAAGAGCTTCTGGGCAAGCGGAGAATAGCCGTCAACCGAATAAAAAATGGCGGAGACATACATCAGCAGCTGGGTAAAGACCGACCACAGGTACTGGATATCCCGGAAAAAGACAAACTGCGCCGACAGGATCAGGCCCAGGCCGATGTTGAACAGCACCAGGCAGAAAATGGGGTAAAGCAGCAGGACAAACCGCCACGTGAAGGTGATGTGGTCAATGATACAAAAGACAAAGAACACACACAGGGTCAGGGCAAAGTTAATCAGCGTCTGCACATTTTTCGACAGCAGGAACAGGTACTTCGGCACATTCACCTTAGTAAAAATCCCGGCGTTGCTCATCAGCGACTCCATGCCCTGGTTGGAGGACTCGTTGAAGCAGGCAAAAATCAGGTTGCCGCAGAACAGATAGGTGGTATAGTGGTCCATATTGCGGCCGAAAAACTGGGTAAATACCAGCCGCATGACCAGCAGGGTGAGCAGGGGGGAGAGAATACTCCACCCCATCCCCAAAATGGTTCGTTTATACTTCTTCTTAAAGTCCCGCTTGACCAGCTCTTCAAACAAAAACCGGTGCTGCTTCAGTTTATTGAACATAGCTGACTCCTTGGGTGTAGATAGCGCCCCTTATTTGTATGGGTCTTTTTTCAATCTGAGGTGAACCAGGACACGCCGCCAGGTATACGACCACCCATTTTCTTGGTAGCAGCGAATCCCTCCGCGGATCTTCCGAGGGATAAAGGTAATAAACCGGCCGATACGATACGTCCAGGATGCTCGGATAAGGTCAGCCTCACTAACAGCGGGTGCGTTCTTCGTATCTGCTTTGCTTTGTGGCCGTCCATTTTTCTCTGTCAGTAAATAATCCAGCAGCAAAAGCTCCACCGGCGAAAATTGATTTCGACATAGATGCCGGTCAGTCACCTGCCTGTAATCTGCTCGTAGACAGCGCATAACCGTCTCGATCTCTGTAGTCAGATGCTGATTCAGTGTATTGTCAAATGGGATGCGTTGGGAGAACTGAATCAATTCCTGCGCACAAGTGAAATATCCATACACGTTCATAAACCCTTTGGCGTGGGTCATAGTAGACCCTTCATGCACGCGACGGATCAGAAACTGGTCACGTATATGGGTCACCCGCTTAGCAGACACCATGGTTGTCAGCGTAAACAGATTATCCTCGTGTATGATTCCCTCTTTAAAAAAGAAATGATTATCAATTAGATACGCACGACGATAAAGTCCAAGGCAGGGAGATACACGATACTTCCGGTCCTCCTTCATTTTCTGGAACAGGTCAGACCCGCTCATAACCGGCGGAACATCTACTGGGTACTCATATCCTGTGATGTAATACGGATATTTCTTTTTCAATTTCTCATTTTCATAGAACGATTTGCCATCATAATATACTACATCCAGCTGGTCACCAGTGGCAGTGCGGTACAATGTTTCTGCCCCATTGATGGCAAACAGATCATCGCTATCCAGGAAAATCAGATACTCACCCTTGGCACTAGAAATTCCCACATTCCGAGCTGTTGATTGTCCCTGATTCGTTTGCTTTAAGACAGATATTCTATGATCCCGGCTGGCATACTCACACGCCAACTCCAGTGTCCCATCAGTGGAACCGTCATCAATACAGACAATTTCAATGTCTCGCAGATTCTGATTCAATACGCTATCCAGTGTTTCAGCTAAATACGCCTCTGCGTTGTAAGCAGGAATAATAACGGAAATCTTTGGGCACTGGATTTCACTGGATATTACCCACGATGCCTGAAAAACCGTGTGATAATCCGGTCTGGTTGAATATATTTTGCATGTATCTCGGAAATATCGAACCGGGTTATTTACCAGGCACATTACCGCAGCCCAGACCTCCGGCCGGAACACATTTTCCCGCAGCAGGCCATTCTGTGAGGCATCACGGAATTCTTGGTGCATGAGATAGAGGAATTCCCACTGATTCTGCGGCTCCAAACGGCTATAATTCCAACGGTATTTCTCATACTTCAGCGCCTGATAGAAATACTGTACCGTCCTTTGATCCTCAGGACGTTGCGCCAAAAACGCCTCATAGTAGTGCATTTCATCACTGATGCAAAATACTTTGCTTTTTGAGTGGACAGAGGAACCAGCGTTGTCCTTTCGGTAATGATGCAGGAAATCCCGAATAAGGAAGCATCGCTCCGATACCGTGCAAACCATAAAATGAAAGGAAGTATCTTGAAAGGACGCCCCAGGCGACTCATGGAAGCGAATTTTATTTCTCTCAAGCAAGGACTTGGCATACAAGCCACTCCAAATAGCCGGGGTAGTTGTAAAAATAACAGGGTCCTCCCGGGGAGAAAACACCCGGTCATAGGTACAGTTCCTCAAATTTTCAAAGGGTTGCGATTTCTTCTCCTTCGATGTGGTGTACCAGTAGTAATTGCACTTCACCATATCCGCACAATTGACCTTGGCCGACTGGTACAATCTTTCAAACATATCCGGCTCAATCCAATCGTCCGTTTCCACGATACCGATATACTTACCCCTGGCCGCATCTATCCCCAAATTCATTTGGTATCCATAACTTTTTTTCGGTGAATGAATGATTCGAATTCTCTCATCGCATTTGGATGCCCGATCCAAAATCTCCAGTGTACCATCCGTAGATCCAGCGTCGACGCAGATAATCTCAATCTCCTCCATGGTCTGATTACTGACGCTAGAGATGCATTCTTCCATGAATTGAGCAACGTTCAACGAAGGCATGATAATGGAGACCAACGGTGCCGGTATCGCCTTTTTTTGCAGAGTACGCTGAGAATACTGTTCCCGAATCCGGAGTATTTCAGTAAGTTGTTCCGGACGGCGGAAATACCCGTCACCTCTTGAAAATATGTGAAACTCTCCGTCCATATCGTTTGCGATCCAAATGGATACCAAAGTACGGGAACGGCTGTCCTTCATATTGTTTAAGTTATACCAGGTACCGCTTAAAACATTATTCAGAAAACTCTGCTCAAACTGCTGGTATACGCCTTGGGCCAACAGTCTGGATTTCGTTTCTATAAAGGCTTGGGTAAAAGCCAGGGGGTCTAAATCATTTGTCTGCTGCAAGCTACAGCCTGTCTCCACTCGATATGTGGCAAAAGGTTCATTCAGCAAGGAAATACGAGACGCCAACGCCAAAGCCTGACACACAAAGGCCATGTCGTTTGTTCGAGTTATTTCCTGAAAGGAGATATGATTGCTTTGAATAAACAAGCGACGAAACAGTTTGTTCCACGGCCAGTTCTGGAAATCGTTGAACAAATAATCCTGAATTTGAAGGGGTTCTATTAGGTTCTTCCCTTGGCAGTGCTCTAATCTCAAACTCCAAGGCATATCAGATATCTCATCCGTCCGCATATTGTGCTGGGCAGCAGAATAAACCAGCACATCTGACTGATCTTCATCCATTCTGGCCGTGCATTTCTCCAGCATGTCGGCACGGAAATAGTCGTCCGCATCCAAAAAGGACAGATATTCTCCCCTAGCATATTCCATTCCGTGGTTCCGGGCCGCGCCGGCGTTTCGGTTGGGCTGTGTTACCACGGTCAACCGTTCGTCCCGTTCGGCGTATTCCCGCAAAATATCCAGCGACCCATCGGTGGAGCCATCGTCCACGCAGATGACCTGGATTTCCTTCAACGTCTGGCCTAAAACGCTGTCCAGACAGGCTCTCAGGTACTTTTCAGTATTATAGACCGGTATAATGACAGATACCTTGGGTTCCATCGCTTCTTCTCCCCTTCTCACTACACAATCTGGCCCTTACATCGTTGCCAGGAATCCCACAGATTGGGCGCACAGCAATACACAGTCTTTCTTCCCGTTGTAATTTCCCCGCCGGTATGGAATCCCATGCTCATTGAGGCAGTCCTCCATCGCCGATATCGTATGCCTCTCCCCAGGCCGCTCCGCGTCATCCATCATCACAACGAAGTTCCTCCCCAGACATTGGGGCATCATGTTTAACACGTCAATTCTGGCATACTGTTTCATATCCGCGCCCAGGGGGGCGTCAATGGAGATAAAATCGAAGGTCTGCCCCTCAAAGGATTCCCGGATGCTCTTAAAGCACCGAACCTCCGCCGCATCCCGGAAGGGGCTCATCTCCCGCTCCAGGGCGATCAGCCTCGTCCTGTCGGAGCGCTTCATTTGTCCGTAGAAGAACTGAATCCACTCCGGATCGTGCTCTACCACGATGTGTTCCACATCCTCAAACGCGGCGGCGTACTGGGCAAGCATGCTGGTGGTCTGGCCCAGGCCAAGATCCAGAATCCGCTTGGGGTGGGTCTCGTTCAGCACCCGGTACATGGCGTAAAGATACGGATACCCCACAGCCCACCGCCCAGGGGAAAACGAGGCGTCCGCCAGCCACCGGCTGTTCCGGATGGTATCATGGAAAACGGCGGCCCAGGCGGCTTCAGCAGCATTCCGGCTGCCATCCACCACGCGCTTTCGCACCATTTCATATTTTTCCAGGTTTTCCTTCTGGAACTCCGTCAGGCGGTCCGTCAGGGCCGCCGCCGTCTGCAGCGTACCGTCCATCTGCCTTCCAAGGGTCTCCAGCTGGGCGGACATTGGTTCCAGTTTTTGGCTCATTGCCTGGGCTCCATCCTCCAAGACCCGGTACCCAGATGCCAGGGTCTCCAACTGCCCCCCCAAATGCTCCAGCTGTTCAGACAGGGACTCCAACCGGCGCCTCATATCTTCCGATTGCAGCTCATTCTCCTTCCTCAGCTGGTCCTGAAGCTCGGCCAGGTGTGCATAATGCCGCTCCTGGTTTTCCAGGATGCGCCCCACCTCCCGGTTAAAGGCAGAAACCGGCGGCGGCAGAATGTACTTGAGCAGGTCCTTTATCGCACCCATTTCCGTTCCCCCTTTGAACATAGCTTTTCCCAGGTATAGCGCCATCCATGGTCCCGCCAGCACTCCACCGCCCGCGCCAAAGGGGAGGGGCGTTTGGGGGCCAAACGGCCATATCGCAGCCCGTAATAGATGCTGCTGTAGGGGAAGGAGCGCAGGAAGGCGGTCCCCACGTCATTCTCATCCAGTTGACGCAAAAATTCCGTCACCTGCCCATCCAGCGCCTCCGGCTGGAGGGACTGGGGGCGCAGACGTTCATACCAGCCCAGCAATCCGTTTAGCTCGCTGCGCATCACCGGCAGGCGCAGCGCATCCGGCAGGGATTGAACCATTTCCCGGACAATGCGGTAGGACTCCAGCTGGCAGGAAAAGTGCGCGGCCTTTCCCCCCACCAGCGAATCGCCCTGCTCCACCCGGTACACGGCCACAGGGGTATGGTCAATCATCAGCCTGTCGGCATGGATCAGGCAATCAATCCAGAAGGAGTGGTCGTTGACACAGCGCAGCCCATTGAACCGGATGCGGTGCCGCTCCAGAAAGGCCCGGCGGTACAGCCCGTTCCACGGCACATCCGGCACCTGCAGCAGCCGGCGGGGGAGCCCATTAAAGCGCAAGACCCGCCCTGCCTGGAAGCGATTGATACAGCTGAGCGTGGAATATAACGTGGCATACGTCTCTCCACCTTCCACATAGCAGAATCCAGCCTTCAAAACGTCCAGCCGGTTGGCCTCAGCCCGGTGGTACATACGCGCCAGCGCCCCGGGAAGGGACTGATCGTCCGCATCCAGAAAGGCTACATACTCCCCCCGGGCCATTTCCAGCCCACGGTTCCGGGCTGTCCCGGCAAAGGCGTTTTTCTGCGTCAGCACCGCCACCCTGGCATCCCCAGCCTCATAGTCCCGAAGGATCTGCAAGCTGCCGTCCGTGGACCCGTCATCCACACAGATGACCTCCAAACGCAGCTCATTTTGTGCCAGCAGGCTGTCCAGGCACGCCGCCAAATGGCTTTCGGCGTTGTATACAGGGATGATAACAGAAACCTGAACGGGAATTTCTTTCTCTTTCACGGCAGTATACGTTTCCCTTTCTTATAGACCCGCACAGCGGCGGAAAAAACCGGATAGGGGGCGTATCGGGCCAGGAGATACTTGGCATAGGTCCCCCTATTCTCATAATAGCTGGCCGGATGCTCCTCAAAGCGCAGCGCCGGCAGCCATTGTGTGCGCAGCACGTGGAAATACCGCTTCTGGATCTCCCGCTGAGGCATGTTGCTGATATGCCAGACCAAAAATTCCATGGCCCAGTTGAGGAAGCTGCGCCGGTACCGGTCCATCAGCCCCCGCTCCTCCAGGAAATCCTTCACAATCTGGAACGCCTGGTAGGGGGCCTCCGGCTGGGCGCACCGGCTGTTGGACACCGACGCGGTGCGGTTGATCCGGTGGTGGATCAGAACGTCCTCCATTACCACAATCCGCCGGGCACAAAGCAAGGTGGGGTAGACAAAGGCCAGGTCCTCCGAATTCCGCAGCGGAGGGTAGCGGACGCCGGAATCGAGCAAAAACGCCCGGCGGTACAGCTTGTCCCACGGCATCCCATAGGTGAATTGGAACAGGTGCCCGGCCACCTCCTGGGGGGAAAAAACCGGCCCGGGCAAATATTGGGATTTCAACATCCATTCGGAGGGCATTTCCCGCCCTGTCCCTGTATCAAATTCCACCCCGCGGCAGATGGCCACATCCGCCTGGGCCTCCACGGCGGCATCGGTCATGCGCCGAAGAAGCCCGGGTTCAAACCAATCGTCGGAATCCAGGAAGATGACATAGTCCCCCTGAGCCGCGCCCAGCCCCGCATTCCGGGCCAGGCCAGGCCCCCCGTTTTTCTGGGGCAGCACCCGCATCCTGCTGTCCTTTGCGGCGTATTCCGCCAGGATGGCAGGGCTGCCATCCGTGGAGCCGTCATCCACACAGATGACCTCAAAATCGGCTAACGTCTGGTTCAGAATGCTGTCCAGGCAAGCCCGGAGACAGCCTTCTATGTTGTAAACGGGTACAATAACCGAAACCTGCGGCACAGCCATCCTCCTATCCCATACAGATCAATGCTGCGGATTACCGGGGGCGGAGCTCCTTCACAACCGCCCGCCGCCTGCTCCCCGGCGGCAGCAGGGCATTGACCAGCTTGTGCCGGATGTAATCCCCGCCGTCGAAAAAATGCACGCCCGGCAGCTCCAGCACCCGCAGCTCCCCCCTGTGGGCCTGGAGATACACCCCCAGCAGCCGCTCGGCCAGGTACCCGTCCACCCGCAGCTCCTGGGGGCCGTAGCCGGTGAGGTCCGCCCGCCGGTCAAATTCTTCCAGAATGGGAAACAGCCACCGGCAGTAGTCGTCCAGCACCGGCCGGCGCATAATCAAAAGGTTCCCGAAATAGAATTCTGTACCGGAGAAATACCGCTCCATAGCCGGTACATAATCAGGGAATCTGGACCGGATCATTTCTTCCGCCAAAGCCAGATCCTTTTCATGATGAAAGGGCGCGTCGGCGTACTGCTGCCGCACGGTTACATACTGATTTTCCGGCCTGGGGACCACCACATCATAGTCCTGGACCACCTGGGGAAACCGGTCGAACCCCAGCCGTTTGATACACTCCGGCGTGGCCTGCCGCTCCACCAGGTACGGCCCCTTCACCCCCATATCCGGGCAGAGGTAGCGGCGGTAGTGGAACAGACCGCAAAAATCCTCCTCCAGGTTCTTCCACGCCCAGTACAGCGCTGTCAGCTCGCAGTAGGAGCGGTTTTTAGCCGATATGTTGTCCCCCGTGTCGTCCCGGAGGAAGCCGGGAAAGCCCGCGTCCGACAGGGCAGCCCCCACCTGGATGGGCGCAAGGATGGGGTGGGGCGGCACCTGCTGCTCCGGCCGGTGACAGCAGACAAGCAGCTTCATTCCAGATCCCCCCAGTCCAAATCTGTCCCCGTCCTATTCCCATTGTTCCAAATGCGTCTTGAAAATACAATGAAAATGGCAGTTTCCCGGTCATTGTACCACATCTTTCAATATTCGTCCACCGTTTGCCGGGCTTCGACACAGCGAATTCCCATATTATTTTCAAGCGCGCCCCGCCGGACGGCAGCGGCAGGGCCGGTTCGCGCCGTCCCACGGATGGCCGCCGGCCGGGAGCGCACAGGCACAGGAGGTCCCCCATGCACATCACACATCAGCATCCAAGCGCCCCCCCGGACCAACAGCAGCGGCTGGCCCAGTTGGCGGCCCTGCACCGCGCCTGCCTGGCAGCGATACAGCGGCAGCACAGCAGACCCCCATCGGCTCCGGGCGCTGCCAATGGCCGGTAAAGGCCGCACAATGATGAAGGGGGGTGCCCGCCTTGGACGCGATTTATGCCCGGCAGTCGGTGGAAAAGGCGGACAGCCTCTCCATCCAGGGCCAGATCGACCTGTGCCGCCGGGAAACCGGCGCAGACTGCAAGGTCTACCAGGACCGGGGATATTCGGGGAAAAACACCAACCGCCCGGCCTTTCAGGCATTGATGGCCCACGTGGAACAGGGCCTGATTCAAAAGATTATCGTTTACCGTCTGGACCGTTTTTCCCGCTCCATCTCCGACTTTGGGCGGCTTTGGGAGATTTTGCGGCAGCACCATGTGGAATTTGTATCCATCAACGAGACCTTCGATACCTCCACCCCCATGGGCCGGGCCATGCTCAACATCATCATGGTGTTCGCCCAGCTGGAACGGGAGACCACGGCGGAGCGGGTGCGGGACAACTACTACCAGCGTGTGAAGCTGGGCTCCTGGCCCGGCGGCCCTCCGCCCTACGGCTTTTCCCTGGGGAAGCTGCCCGGCGCAGACGGGCGCCTGGCCCCCGGCCTGATCCCCAACGGGCAAGCCCCCATTGTTGGGCAGATCTTCACCGCCTATGCCCAGCCGGAGGCCACCCTGGGCAGCGTGGCCCGCTTTCTGAATGAACAGCATATCCCCGGCCCCAAGCGGCCCACCTGGGACAACGTGTCCCTTTCCCGCATCCTACATAGCCCGCTGTATGTCATGGCCGACGAGGACGTATCCCTCTACTATCAGGCCAAGGGGCTGGTGTTCTCCCAGCCTCCGGAGGCTTTTGACGGGCTCCACGCCGGCATGATCGTGGGCAGGCGGGACCGCAGCGCCGGGAAATACCAGGGTGTCAAAGAGCATCGGTTTTCCCTGGCTTCCCACCGCGGTTTAATCCCCTCCCAGCTCTGGCTGGCCTGCCAGTACAAGCTGGACGCCAACCGTCAGCTTGGCGGCAGCGGAAAGGGCAGGCACACCTGGCTGTCCGGCCTGCTGAAATGCGCCCGCTGCGGCTACAGCGTCAAGGTAAACCGGGACGGGGACAAATACTACCTGCTTTGCAGCGGCAGATCAAACCTGGGGCTGTGCGACGCCTCCATCCATGCAGACCTTCGGGAGCTGGAGTCCGCCGTTGAGGCGGAACTGGAGGGCATGCTGGCCCAGTGCCCGGACGCAGCATTCCCTCAAGAGAGGGAAAGGGAAGCGGCCTCCGCCCTGGCGGCCATTGATGGGAAAATTGAGCGCCTGGTTGCCGCCATCGCTGAGGGCAGTGAACTCACCATCCCCCACATCAATCGGGCCATTCAAAAGCTGGAACAGCAGCGCGGTGAAATTCTGGCCCGCCAATCCCGTTCCCGCCCAAAAAACCGGATCACCCGCATTCATTTCCCCGCCCTGACCTTTGAGGAAAAGAAGCTGGTTGCCGCCCAGTTCATTCGAGAAATCAAGCTGGAGGGCGACCACGCCCAGGTCATCTGGACGATCTGACTGTTCAGGCGCCAACCCCGGCAGGAGCCCCGCGGCACGGGCCTAAGGCAAAAAGGTCCCGGCGGAACACGCATGATTCCGTGTTCCGCCGGGATCGTTTGCTGAAATGACCGCCGTAACAGCCGGGCCCGTCAAATCTTCAACCCATCCGCCCAGCGTTTCAGCTCCTCCTGGCTGATTCTGCCGTTGAGCATGCGCCCATCCGTGATGACGGCGCCGGGCGCGCTGCCCCTCAGCTCCGAGGCGGACTTCCCCAGCCCGCTTGAACCAGAGGTAGCAAACAGGACGATGGTCTTTCCGGAAAAGTCATAGGCCTCCAGAAAGCTGTTCACAATGGTGGGCGCTACATACCACCAAATCGGGAACCCCAGGAAGATCACATCGTACTGGGCTACAGGAGCGTTCCTGTCGGCCAGGGCCGGGCGGGAACGTTTGTCCTGCATTTCCAGGCTGCTGCGGGAACGCTTGTCCATCCAGTTGAGATCCGCGTCGCTGTAGGGCACAGCGGGCTTGATCTCATACAGATCCCCTTCCACGGCGGAGGCAAGTGCTTTCGCAGCCTTGGCGGTGGTTCCAGTGGCAGAGAAATAAGCAACCAGCGATTTTTTCATATCAAACGCCTCCTTATATCCTGATTGTACTACCTGGCGTCAAAAATGTAAAATACCCATTTTCTATCTGTACGGATTGAAAAAAAGCATTTCTATCTTGGGGGGCACGCCCCGGCGGGGCAGTCTGGGAAAAAGGGCGGGAGCGCCGTGATAACGCGGATAACATCATGGAAGGGATCGACGGCGGCGCCCTGATTCTTACCAGACGGGGCACGGTTCAAAAGGAGCCGGCCCGGCGGTTCGTCCCCGGAGCAAACAGATCCAGGTGGCAGCCACAGGAAATCTGCCCTACAATATGGCCCAGCTGGCCCGCGCCGGAATGGGCGCCTTCCTCACCATTCGGCTGTGGTGCAGCTATGAAGGGCTGCGATTTGTGCCACTCTCCCCGCCCCTGGAGCCCAGCACTGTACTTGCCTAGAAAAAACTGAAACCTTCCCCCCGGCTATGGACGAATTGCTGAAATACGTCAAAAAAACCCTTTCTCCCCCGCCCGATGCCCCCAATGGATGCCCGCGGCCGTCCCATGCAGGAGCCGCGCATCCCTGATGGGTGAGACGGCCGTAACCTTGTCGCAACAAGGCCACGGCCGTTTTTTCATGGGCGGACATCAGCCGGCGTTTTCCTCCCCGCTGGGTCTTTTCCTCCACTTTCTCCAAAGAAGTGCCAAAATCCCGGCCGCGGCAGCGGCGCCGGAAACCGACACCGCCAAAACCACAGGGTTTACAGCCCGTTCCTGTACGGCAAAGGTGACGGAATCCCCCTCCGCCTGGAACACCAGATAGGTGCCGTCCAGCTCCGCGTCCCGCTGCTCCCAGCCCTGGGCCGTCTTGACCCACACCGTGCCGTCCGATGCTCCCTCCGACAGCTTGTATTGCACCTGGAACGCGGCGACGGGCTGCGTCGGGTCAGCCACCTCTACCGTATAGACCTGGCCGGTGTGGGCGGTCCCCCGGTCATCCGTCCAGGCCGCCTCATTTGAGGAGGCCGACATGGTTGTGTCGGAACTGAAGGTGCCCTCCACCACGATGCGCGGCGGGTCCCCCATGGCGGTCAGGGCGGTGGAGCAGGCCGTATATTCCGCCTCCAACGTCCGCGAAAAGGTCAGACAGCCGTAGTCGATGTCCGGCCAGCTGGCGCGGTATCCCTTTTTTGCCGGGATGTCCGGCAGCTGCGCCAGGGCGTCGCCATAGGTAAAGTCAAAGGTATCCACCACCTGGCCGTCCGCCATAAATACCAGGCGGAACTGGGTGAAGGCGGAGGGCGCATCCTGGGAAAGGGCGGCAAAGTCCACCGGCTCCGCCTGTCCCTGGTAGCTGACCCCATTGATCCCGTGGACTGTTTCGTAGGTAAAGCGGTTTCCGGACACGTCTCCGCCCTCCTCCACGCCGCCCAGCACAGCGCCCAGATAGGCTTCCCCCTGGCTGATTTCCACCAGCGAGCGGCAATCGCGCACGGTCTTGCCCAGGCCGGCCACGCCGCCCACATAGTCGTTCCCGCTCAAGACACAGCGGGCCCAGCAGCCGCGGATGGTGGACCAGGCCGCTCCCGCGATGCCGCCCACATAATCGCCGCTGGTGCTCTCCACCGGGGCGTAGCTTTCACACTGGGACACGGTACCCAGATCCATCCGGCCCACGATGCCGCCCACATAGTCCTTTTTGCCGGTAACCTCCCCGCTGTTCACACAGTTTTCGGTGAGGGCAGCGGCTTGGTAGCGGAAATTCAGCGACCGGTCGCCGGAGGTGGTGAGGTCGTCCTCAGGGTCGTAGTCATATTCAATGGCCATGGAGCCCACAATGCCGGCCACATTCACGTCGCCTTCCACGGCTCCCAGGTTCCTGGCGTTGATGATGCGCCCGGCATCCTCATCCGTCTCTGTGGCCTGGTCGGAGATATCCTCCAAAAGCTCCCTGCCGTCCTCCTCCTTTTCGCTGTCGGTATGTCTCCGCAGGACGTCGATCACTCTGCCAAATTGGTTGTTGATGGCCCGTATATCCTCCAACAGGAGGTCGGAGGAGGCGGAGACGGTGTCATTCAGGCTTTCCATTGCGTCGCTGAGCCCGCCCATGGCGCTGTCCAGGGCATCCCCCTTTGCGTCAACCGCCTCCCCCACAGGGCTGAAGGAGATCTCCGGCCGGTCCGCCAGCTCAGACATGACGCTGCGGAAGGTATCTCCCGCCTCCCGCAGCTGGCCGCAGGCGTCCCCCAGCGTTTCCGCCGCCTCTTTGAGCAGGGCGGAGGCGTTCTCCCCGTAGGGGGCCCCATCGCCCAGGTCATCCATGGCGTCCTCCATGTGTGCCGCCGCTTTGTCCAGCAGCGCGAAGCTGTCGCCCAGTGCTTCCGCCGCGGAGGCCGCCTCCGTCAGGGACTGGTGGATGACGCCCTCCGTCGTGGTGCCCACGCCCTTCAGGGCGCTGTTCAATGCTCTGAAGGCGCTTTGGATTTGGTCCGCGGCGCCGCCAAGTTCATCCAGCGCTTCCAATACCTCCGTCCAGTCCATCCCGCCCTCAGCGCTTATTTCCTTCCCTGCCAGGGATTCCTCTGGATTTTCCCGTGCGGAATCCACAGCGCCGCCGGCGCTCTGGCCATGCAGGTTTCCTACCGCGGCCCACAGGCTGTCAAAGGCATCGGACAGCGCGCCAAAGGAGGCCACCAGATCGTCCAGCCCATCCCGCACCTCATCCATGGCGCCGCTTACCGCCCCGCCGTCCCCCAATCCATCCCGAAGATGGTTCATGGCGTCCTGAAGCCGGTCCACGGCGCGGGAGGCCAGCTTGGCCGAATCACGCACCTGCTCCAGCGCCAGGCGCAGATCGTCCAGGGCGTCCTCCGCCAGACCGCCTGCCTGGTCCAGCTCGTCCAGGGCCTCTCCCGCCAGGTCGGCGGATTCCTGAACCCGGTCCAGAGCGGCGCCCACTGAATCCGAGATAGGCTCCAGACGGTCCATGGTCCAGGAGATTCGGGCAGAGACATCGTTGATGGTTTCGATGTTCTCGTCCGTCCAGCCGGTCAGGGCATGGGAAAGGCCGGAGGCCGCGTCTTTGGCCTCGTCCACGCTGTCCGTGATCCCGGTGATCCGGCTGGAGATGTCGTCCGACACCCGTTCCCCGTCGGAAATCGCCTTGTCCATAAGGGCCTGTAGGGTATCCAGCTCATCCCACAGGTCATCCAGGCTGTCGGGATCAAACAACAGGGTCAGCCGAGGCTCCATCTGTCCGCAGATGCCGCCCACATCCTTTCTGCCCCGGACGGTGCCGCTGTTTTCGCAGCTGTCCAGCCAGCCGGACTGGCGGCCGGCAATACCGCCTACGTTGTAGCCAACATGCTCATAGCCTACGTCGCCGTTGTTGGTGCAGCTCTGGAGGAGGCCGGAGGAGGCCCCGGCAATGCCGCCGATGTCGGTGCTGGCAGGGGCGTTTTCGGTAGAGCGGATGGTGGACAGGCTCACCTCATGGAGGGCCACCGTAGTTTTGACCTCAGTGATGTTGATCCTGCCGTCGTTGCGGCAGCGGATGACGCTGCCCTCATTGAGGCCCACGATGCCGCCCACATAGTGCTCCCCCAGCAGCGTGCCGGAGTAGGTGCAGTTGATGAGCTGCCCGGTGGGCTTGTTGCAGCCCGCCACGCCGCCCACATTGGTGCCGCCCTTCACGCTGCCCTGAAAGGAGCAGTTGAGCAGCTTCCCGCTGTTGACCCCCACCAGGCCGCCGATGGAGTCCTTCCGGTCGCTGGGCGCAACAGACCCGGTAACCGTCAAATCCCGGAGGATGGCCGTGGACTGGACATACCGGAAAAAGCCCCGGTCATCCCCGCTTCCCGTAAGGGTAAAGCCGGAGATGGTATGCCCCTGGCCATAAAAGGTCCCGTTGAAAATGGGGATGGGCTGGAACTGCGAACCTGTCAGGTCGATGTCGGCGTCCAGATAGACCGTCTTTCCCACCGACCAGCTGTCCAGCGCACAGTTTTGGGAAAAGGTCACCAGGTCCTGGGCGGTGCGGAGATGGATGTCCCCGCTTTCCGCCGCCAGCGCAGGCGCGGCCAGCGTCCAGGTGAGCAGAATGGCCAGCAGGAGGGCAAAAAGCCGCCGTTGATTCTGTCTCATCGTTCTCCTCCTTTCCCGGTCTCAGTCGGTTCCGGTATTTCCGTGATGTTCCCCGTGTCCAGCACGGCGGAGACATCTCCCCGGATAATGCCGTGGACATTGGCGTCCACCAGGCCGTTAATCTTGCCGCGGATGCGTCCGTTTACGTACACCGTACCTGTCGTCGTCCGCGTCACCTCAGGAACCTTGATGTTGAACCGGGTCCTCTCCACAATAGCGTCGCCCAGCAGCAGGAGCTGGGGCAGGACAAACATGACCAAAATAATAGAGATCAGGGTGCCTCTGCTCAGATTCTCGCCAATACCAACGATGGCGGGCTCGGACGAGAGCTTGCCAATGAGGTAGGACGCCACAGTCAGGATTGTGCCCGAAGTCAACACCGTGGGGAAGGCCAGGTCCAGGGCCTTGACAATGGCCTGCCTGGGCGGTATAAGCTCCTTTATCTCACCATACCGGGAGGAGATGACGATGGCGTAATCAATGTTGGCGCCCATCTGGATGGAGGTGACCACCAGATATCCCATAAAGAAGATGGGCTGGTCAAAGAGGGTGGGAAAAGAGAAGTTGATCCAGATACTGCCCTGGATGACACAGATGAGCAGAATGGGCAGTCCCACCGACTGGAAGGTAAAGAGCAGCACCAGGATAACGAACACCACCGACAGCACGCTGATTAGGATGTTGTCCCGCTCAAAGGAGGTGGACAGGTCAAAGTCGCTGGTGGAGTCGCCCACCAAATAGACCTCGTCCGCCGGGTAGTACCGCTCCGCCTCCCGGTGGATGGTCTGCAGGAAATCAAAGGTCTCCTCCCCCTCCTCAGGTAGGTTCAGATTCAGGATCATACGGGTATAGTTTTCGCCCAGCATCTGGGCCCGCGCGTCGGTAAGGGCGTCATACAGGTCGTTGACCTCGCTCTCCGTCTCCTCGTCCAGGGTGACGAAGCCCTCGTCCACCTGGTCATAGAGGAACAGGAACATATCCATCAGGGGCACCGCGTAGGTGTCCACCCCGCTCACCGCCTTGCCCAATTCGTCATCCTTGGCGGCGTAGGCCGTGTAGAGCAGCTCAATGATCTCATAGTCCATGTCGGTCATCTCGGCAAACTGGCGGGGGGTGAGCTTGTCGGTCAGCGTATAGCCGTCCATGGCCTCGATGTTGGACAGGCCCAGGGCGTAATCCACCTGTTCATACTGCTCCAGCCGGTGGAGCAGGGCTTTTTCGCTGGCATAGTCCCCCTTGGGCACCAGCAGGGCCATGATGTTCCGGGTGCCGAAGATATCGTTGACCCGCCGCTGGGCGATCTGGTTTTCATTCTGCTTGGTGGTGACCAGCTGGGAGTAGCCGTAGACGTAGGGGCACTTCTGGGACAGCACGCAGCCCGCCGCCAGCAGCAGCACGAACACCGGCGCCCCTACATGGCGCAGCTTCACCACCAGGCTGCCCCATTTGTCGATGTGGGGGACAAAGCTGCGGTGCTGCGTTTTCCGGATCGCGTTGGAAAACAGCATAAGCAACCCCGGCATGAGGGTGAATACGGAGAGCATGCTGAAGCAGATGGCCTTGATGAGCACCAGGCCCATATCAAAGCCGAGCCCGAACTGCATGAACATCATGGCAGCCAGCCCGGAGATGGTGGTCAGGGAACTGGAGGAGATGGCGGGGATGGAATAGGACAGGGCCGCGATGCAGGCCGCCCGGTCCTCCCCCAGCCGTCCCCGCTCCTCGGTGAAACGATGGAGCAGGATGATGGCATAGTCGATAGCCAGAGCCAGCTGCAGCACCACCGTCACCGAATGGGACACAAAGGAGATGGTGCCGAAGATGAAGTTGGTGCCCATATTCAGCAGAGCCGCCGAACCGAAGGTAAGCATCAGCACCGGGATCTCCGCGTAGGACCGGGAGGTGAAAAGAAGCACCAGCACAATGATGGTGAAGGCAATCACCAGGATCACCCGCATCTCAGAGGCCAGGCTTGTCGCGGCATCATTTCCCACCTCGCTGCTCACATAGGCGTCATAGGGCTCCAGCCGGGACTTGATATCCTCCATAGCGGTCAGGCTGATCTCGTCCTCCGCCTCGCCGTCGAAGGTGACGCTGATGAGCACGTTGGAGCCCTGGATATATTCTGAGATGTCCTCCTCCGTCTCCTCCTCGTCCCCACCGCCGATGGAGCCGGCGCCTACCACGGCGGAGGTAACGCCGTCGATCTGCCCGATCTGGTCCGCCAGCCGCTCCGCCAGCTCCCTGGACGAGTGGGCCACCACGATGCGGGCGGAGCCGTAGGTGGTCAGCTCCTCCTCCATAACGGTCAGCCCCTGCCGGGTTTCCGTATCATCCGGCAAATACGCGGTGATATCATTTTCCACATGGACCCATCCCATGGAAAACACCGAGAAAACCATGGCGCAGATGTAAATGAAGAAGATCAAATTCCGTTTATCAACAATAAAGGCCGCAAGCACTTCCATCGGTGACTTGTGTTCTTTTTCCAGGTTCAATTGTGTGTTCCCTCCATTTCCTCCAGCCGCTCCCCGCTCCAGGGCATAACCGCCTTGGTTTGGTACCTGCCGTGCCCCCAGGGGGCGCCGGACCGGTCCATCCACAGCTCCCCGGACAGGGCGCCGTCCACATCCCGCAGCACAGACTGACAGGGATATTCGCTTACAGCCGTAATAATCGGATGGGTCAGATACAGGCGCCCATCCGTGCCCCGGCAGCCCTGAACAGGGACCTCATGGGAGAGGATGCACAGCGTTCCCGCCACCTCGTTGCGGTTTTCGTCCAGCGTAAGCGTCCCTTCCCTTGGCCCCATGGGGCTTCGGAGCACCATGCGATAGCATTTAACCACCAAACTCACCTCGATATCATGCCTCCAGAAAAACGGCCTGTCCTTTGTTCCTCAAACAGCCGGGATGAGAGGAGCATAAACAGATTAAAATGGAATCGGCGGCTTCTCAATACACAAAGGGGCAAAACTGTGTCATTTTTCACACATACGCAGTTTTGCCGGCCACCCCTCGGTCAAAATGGGGGCCCTGGGCCGCGCCCCCCACGTGCTTGCACTTTCCCATAAAAATTGATATACTAACCACAAATCCGGGTGAAAGCTGAGGGGAAACGTCATGGGAAACAGCGCCTCGGAGCGCACAAAGTGGAATCTGGCAGCCGCGCTGAAGGAGAAAATGGCCAAGAAGCCCCTGGAGCAGATTACCATTCAGGAGCTGACGGAGCAGTGCGGCATGCAGCGGCGGGCCTTTTACTACCACTTTGAGGATATCTATGCCCTGGTCCGGTGGATGTTCCAGGAGGAGGCCCTCTCCCTTTTAAACCAGCGGGAGGGCTCCCTCCTTTGGCAGGAGGGGCTGCTGCAGCTTTTTCGCTACCTGGATGAAAACCAGGCGGTGTGCCTGTGCGCCCTGCGTTCCCCTGGGCATGACGCCCTCAAGCGCTTTTTCGGCGCCAATTTGGAGGCCATTTTCAGTAAGGAGATGGAGGAGACGGCGGCCCGGCTGAACCTGGATCTGGACCCAAACGGCATCCCGCTTTTCGTCAGCGCCCTGGGCGGCATTATAGAAGCCTGGCTGCTGGGCGTCTTTCCCGATTCCCCGGAAAAAATGGTGGAGCGGATCAACGGCTTTTTGGAAAGCCATATCTACGGCACATGGGTGCTGCAAAATCATCCCCAGCCCAGGCAGCCGCACAACCCGCAGGAGGCGGAGTGATCATGTCCCAGACAACAAAACGGGCGTTGGCCCAGTCCCTCAAGCGCTTGATGGCGCGCAAACCCCTGTCCAAAATCACCATCTCGGACATCACCGAGGACTGCGGCATCAGCCGCATGACCTTTTACTACCATTTTCAGGACATCTACGACCTCATCGAGTGGATCTGCCTGGAGGAGGGCGGACAGGCTATCCAGGGCAGGACGACCTACCAGACCTGGCAGGAGGGCTTTGCGGCCCTGTGCCGCGCCACCCTGGAAAACAGGGTCTTTGTGGAAGGGCTCACCCACTCCCTACAGCGGGAGTATATTGAGTTCTACCTGCTCCGCATGACTTACCGTCTGCTCTACGATGTGGTTGAGGAGCTTTCCCAGGGCTACAACCTCTCCCAGGAGAGCAAGGAGTACATCACCAATTTCTATAAATATGCCTTCATGGGCGTCATGATGGACTGGGTGCAGAACGGGATGAAGGAATCCCCGGAAATGCTGGCCGGCAGGCTCAGCCGCATGACCTGCGGCCAGCTGCTGCTGGCCATTCAAAACGAAGCGGACGCCCCCTTGTGAAGGACGAACCCGCCGGTTTTTTTACAAAGGCCTCCGGATGATGAAAGTTTCATCATCCGGAGGCCTTTGTTTATTGCGGGCCGGGGCCCGGCTCCCTACAATGGGCTTATCAGAACAAGGAGGCGGACCGTCATGTATTATTCCAGCGGAAACTACGAAGCCTTTGCCCGGCCCATGAAACCGGAGGGTGTAGACCATAAATTCGCCTACATCGTGGGTACCGGCCTGGCTGCCCTTACCGCCGCCTGTTATCTGGTCCGGGACGGCCAGATGCCCGGCAAGCACATCCATGTTTTTGAGAAAGACCCCATCCCCGGCGGGGCCTGCGACGGGTGGGAATATCCCGGCCTGGGCTATGTGATGCGGGGCGGACGGGAGATGGACAACCACTTCGAGGTCATGTGGGATCTGTTCCGCTCCATTCCGTCCATTGAGACGGAGGGCGTCAGCGTACTGGACGAGTATTACTGGCTCAACAAGCGGGACCCCAACTATTCCCTCATGCGGGCCACCCAAAACCGGGGGCAGGACGCCCACACGGACGGAAAATTCGCCCTGTCCGACGCCGGCGCCCTGGAAATCCTGCGGCTGTTCTTTACGCCTGATGAGGCCCTCTATGACCGGCCCATCACCGACTTTTTCAGCGACGAGGTGTTGGATTCCAACTTCTGGCTCTACTGGCGCACCATGTTCGCCTTTGAAAACTGGCACAGCGCCCTGGAGATGAAGCGCTACCTCCGCCGTTTCATCCACCACATCGGCGGCCTGCCCGACTTCTCCGCCTTGCGCTTCACCCGGTACAACCAGTATGAGTCCATGATCCTGCCCATGGTCAAATACCTGGAGGATGCCGGCGTGCAGTTCCACTATGACACCAAGGTGGTTCAGGTGGACTTTGACATCCAGGCGGAAAAAAAGACGGCCCGCCGGATTACCGTGCTGTTCGAAAGCGGGGAGTAGCAGGTGGACCTCACCGACCAGGACCTGGTCTTTATCACACCGGGCGGCTGCGTGGAAAACGCCACACTGGGCTCACAGGATATGCCCGCCGCCTACAGCCCGGACCTGAAAAAGGGGGGCGGCTGGGACATGTGGCGGAGGATTGCCGCCCAGGACCCTGCCTTCGGCCGCCCAGACAAGTTCTGCGGCGACCCGGAGAAAAGCAACTGGATGAGCGCCACAGTCACCACCCTGGACGACAAAATCCCGCCCTACGTCCAGAAAATCTGCCAGCGGAACCCCTTCAGCGGCGGCGTGGTGACCGGCGGCATTGTCACCGCCAGGGACTCCAACTGGCTTTTGAGCTGGACCTTCAACCGCCAGCCCCAGTTCCGCGGCCAGCCCAAGGGCCAGCTGGTGGGGTGGATCTACGGACTGTTCAGCGACCGGCCCGGCAACTTTGTGCATAAGCCTATGCGGGATTGCACCGGCAAGGAGATCTGTATGGAGTGGCTGTATCACCTGGGCGTTCCGGAGGGGGAGATCGAGCCGCTGGCCGCCCGCAACCGGCCGGACGTGGTGCCCAAGGGCGCTGTTAATTTCGCCTTCATCGGCCAATTCGCCGAAACGCCCCGGGACACCATTTTCACCACGGAATACTCTATGCGGACCGGTATGGAGGCGGTTTACACCCTGCTGGACATCGACAGAGGGGTGCCTGAGGTCTGGGCCAGCGCGTACGATGTGCGCTGCCTCCTGGACGCCGCCGTTCAACTGCGGGACGGCAAAAAGCTCACCGGCTTGCGCCTGGGCGCCCTGGAAAAAATCGCTTTGAAGGAAATGCTTAAAAAACTCTCCGGTACCGACCTGGAATTGCTGCTCAAGGACTACCATGCAATCTGATTGAGAAAGAAAAGGAGGTTTATCCTGATGAATGTGGCATTGCAGCTGAAAAAAGCGGCGCTGCGCACCGCTTTGGACTACATTGAGAAAAACCCGGAAGAAAATATGATGAAGCTGCTGGACTGGGTGGATAAACTGGCCGGCGACGGCCCCGCCAGCTTTCCTGCCCAGCGGGCCGTATTCCGCAAGGTGCTCAGCGACCCCAGCAACAATATGTACCAGCTTATCATAAGCATCCTGCGGGATGTGGACAACGAGGTCCTGAAAACCATCTTTGAAAACTTCATCCTCAACGCCAGCATCATCGGCTGGCCGAAGCAGGAGGAATACCGGGAGCGGCTGGGGTGCAATATCCCCTGGGCCATCCTCATGGACCCCACCTCCGCCTGCAACCTCCACTGCACCGGCTGCTGGGCCGCGGAGTATGGCAACAAGCTGAACCTCACCTACGAGGAGCTGAGCGACATCATCCGCCAGGGCAAGGAATTCGGCACCTATATGTACATCTTTTCCGGCGGCGAGCCCCTGGTCCGGAAACCGGATATCCTGCGGCTGTGTACCGAGCACAGCGACTGCCAGTTCCTGGCCTTCACCAACGCCACCCTCATTGATGAGGCATTTGCCAAGGAGATGCTGCGGGTAAAGAATTTCGTGCCTGCCATCAGTGTAGAGGGCTTTGAACAGGCCACCGACTCCCGCCGGGGCCAGGGTACCTACCAGGCCATCATGAAGGCCATGGCTATTTTAAAGCAGTACCGCCTGCCCTTCGGCGCCTCCTGCTGCTACACCTCCCAAAACGTGGACTCCATCAGCTCCGAGGCCTTTATTGACCATTTGGTGGACTGTGGAGCCAAGTTCGCCTGGTTCTTCCACTACATGCCTGTGGGCAACGAGGCCGTTACCGATCTGCTGCCCAATCCGCAGCAGCGGGAGACGATGTACCGCAAGCTCCGGGAGTATCGGACCACCAAGCCCATCTTTACCATTGACTTCCAAAACGACGGGGAGTATGTCAACGGCTGCATCGCCGGCGGCCGCAACTATCTGCACATCAACGCCAACGGCGACATTGAGCCCTGTGCCTTCATCCACTACTCCGACTCCAACATCCGGGAAAAGACGCTGCTGGAGGCCTTCCAGTCCCCCCTGTTCATGGCCTACCACGATCACCAGCCCTTCAACGGCAATCATCTGCGGCCCTGTCCCATGCTGGAAAATCCGGAGATGCTGAAAATGATGGTGCGCCAGTCCGGCGCCCGCTCCACCGACCTGAAATCTCCCGAAAGCGCCCAGCACCTGTGCAACAAGTGCCGGGAATACGCCACCCGCTGGGCCCCCAAGGCCGACGAGCTTTGGAGCCAGAGCAAAAAGTAAGTCTTTGCCGCCCATTGCACAGCACAAGCCGCCGGGACACCTGCCTGAGCAGATGTCCCGGCGGCTTTCCTGGTGCGCCCAAAGGGGCCGGTAACCGGCCCGGTCAGTGGGTCACCAGGAACATCACCGCAAACAACCCCGCGATGATCCAGGTGCCCGCACGGACCTCCCTGCCCCTGCCGGAAAACACCGCAATCAGGACGTGGGACAGGATTCCGAACGCAATCCCATAGGAAATATTGTACGTCATGGGCATAATGAGCAGCGTCAGGAACGCGGGCACCGCCTCATACGGCTGCTGCCAGTTGATTTTCCGGCTGCAATCCATCATCAGGATTCCCACGTACAGCAGGGCCGCCGCCGTGGCGCACTCCGGCACCAGGAAGGCCACAGGCCCGAAAAACATAGCCAGGAGAAACAGCCCGCCGGTGGTCATGGCGGCCAGGCCGGTCTTTCCTCCCTCGGCGATCCCGGCAGACGCCTCCACATAGGAGCTGACAGTAGAGGTGCCGCACACCGCGCCGCATACGGTAGCCACGGCGTCGGCCAGCATGGCCCGCTCCATATTGGGCACCTCCCCCTTGGGCGTAAGCAGGTTGCCCCGGGCGCACGCCCCGTACAAGGTGCCGATGGTGTCAAACATATCCACCAGGCAAAAAGCCAGGGCGGTGGTGGTAATGAGCAGGGCCAGCTCCCCCGGGCTGTGCTCAGCCAGATAGGCGGAAAAGTCAAACCCTTCTGTAAAGACCCGGCCAAGTGCCGAGGTCCGGAACTCCCCAAACGCCGCCAGGGGATTCAGGTTCAGCCCGCTGCCAAAGCCTTCGTAAAAGCCCGGAATGGTAAAGCCCAGCAGGTAGTACAGGGCGGTCCCCCCAAAGATCCCCCACAGCACCCCGCCCTTGATCCCCCTGCACGTCATCACCGCAATGGCAATCAGGGCGGCCAGCGTAACCAGCATGGGCATGACCTCCGCCCAGACGGCGGAGCCGAACACCAGGTTGAAGGAGGCCAGGTTGACAAAGGTCGCCGAATCAGCCACCACAATACCGGCATTTTGCAGCCCGATGAAGGCGATAAACAGGCCCACGCCCGCCGGGATGCTCAGCCGGACAGCAGCGGGGATGGCCTCAAACACCAGCCTCCGCAGGCCGGTTACCGTTAAAATCACAAATGTGATCCCGTCCAGAAGGATCAGCACAAGGGCATTGGCGTAGCTCAGGCCAAACCCCATGCACACAGTGTATACAAAAAAGGCGTTGGAGCCCATGGCGGACGCCTGCGCCAAAGGCAGGTTGGCCAACAGGCCGATGAGGATGGTGCCGATAGCCGCCGACAAAGCGGTAGCAATGTAGATCCCGTAGTAAGACACGCCGGGCAGCTGCACAAACATCCCCGCATTGACCATCAGGATATAGGCCATGGTCATAAAGGTGGTCAGCCCCGCCAGCAGCTCCGTGCGAACATCCGAGCCCTTTTCGGTTACATGAAACAATCTCTCCACCATGGAAGCGCTCCCCTTTCTTCCGTCACGGACGCGGCCATGCCTCAGGCCGGGCGCTCCCCGGTCACTTCAGGATGCCGTGATCCCGGGCCAGGGCTTCGATGCTGCGGTCGTAGGTGGCCTCCCCCTCCTTGGAAAAAAAGCAGCCGGGCACCCCCTCGTTGTGATCCCTGTGATGGGCCACACAGGCGCAGCATTTCCCATGGCGGGGGCAGTCGTAGGTGCAGGGGCAGGGCATCTTGTTGTCACAGTTATGTTCCATCATTCATCTCTCCCATTCTGTTTCGTCTCCCAGATTGTATATCTATCCAGTTTTTTATCATTATACGCTATATTCCGTCCTTGTGAATAGGCATAACCATTTTTCTCCGCTCCGGATGAAATTTGTGACGCTGGAGTGACAATTAGACCGCGGTACGCACCTGAATCAACCCCGGGCCCTGCCAGGCTACACGCCATCCCATCCCCCCGGCACCCCCTGCGCCCCAGGGGCTTGAACCTGTTTGGGACGGGGACAGCCTGGACTGGAAGGACATCTCCGCCGGGGAGATCACCCAGCGGGTCACCTCCAAGGTGCAGCCCGGCTCCATTGTGCTCTTCCACAACGCCGCCCTCCACACCCCGGAGGCTCTGCCCTCCATCCTCCAGACCCTGCTGCAGGATGGGTACACCTTCGTCCCCATCTCCCAGCTCATTTTGTCCGATCCCTATACCATCGACCACACTGGGCGCCAGCTGCCCGCCTGCTGACCTCAGCCGGCCGACGAGTTGAGCCCACCCCAACCCCGGGAAGGGCCGGGGCAATCCGCCCAGGGAGGGGTTGTCCCGGCCCTTTTTCCCATCTGCCCTGCCGCTCGCCCAGGTATGCCCCAGATTTTCTCAGGAATCAGGCAGCATATTGGGCTGCTGCCTAATTTTCCTTCCTCATTCCCCATAAAAGCCACATCCTCTCTTGCCATTTAGCCAAAAATTGTATACCATAATGTAGGAAGCTCCTTCGGCAGAGGTACCGGAGGACAAAGCATCTGAGGTGTTGTTATGAAGGAAATTCAATCTGTGGCTATTGTGGGGCTGGGGGCCATCGGCGCCGGATACGCGGCGCACATTATGCGTAACGCGCCGGAAATCACCCTGTATGGGGTGGTGCGGGATATGGACGCCTACTGGGGGGACCCCATTGTCGTAAACGATACGCCTGTCCGGATTGATTACCGAACCTATGATTCCCTGGCCGAAACCCCGGTGGACCTGATCCTGCTGGCGGTCAAGTCCTACCACCTTGCCCAGGTCATCCGTTCCCTCGGTCCGGTCGTAAAAAAACATACCATCATCGTATCGCTGATGAACGGTTTGGTCAGCGAGGAGGAGCTGATCCGGACCTTTGGTCCGGGGCACGTAATCCATGCCGCGGTTGTCCACGCGGACACCAATCGGGACGGCCATCACATCACCTGCGCTGATATCGGCCGGGTTTGTTTCGGCGTCCCCTCCGGGGGCATGGTAGAGCAGCAGCAAGCCCTGGCGTCATTCTTCACCCGGTGCCGCATCCCCTGTGAGCGTTCCCGGGACATCCTGCTCTGTATGTGGCGAAAACTGCTTGTGAATGTAGGGTTCAACCAGACCAGCACTGTATACCAGCTTACCTACGGGGAATTTCTGAAAAACAAACCCGCCATGGACACCATGCGCGCCGCCCAGGAGGAGGTTATCCGCCTAGGCAACCGGTGCGGTATTGCACTGAGCCAGCAGGATATCAAGGATTGGGAGCGCACGCTGGCCCAGCTCAGCTATAATGGCCGTTCCTCCATGCTTCAGGATTTTTGGATGAACCGCCCCCTGGAGGAGGGGATTCTGGGCGACTACGTTTGCAATCTGGGCGAAAAAATGGGGGTGGACATGTCCACCAACCGCTGGCTGAGGGACCGGATTCAAACCATGGTCAAAGAGCGCAACGCCATCACCAGCTCCGATGTGGAGATCCGGGGGCTCAGCACCCGGCAGGGCCATATGGACACCCCCACCAAAATTGCCAACCGGCTCCGCACCGACATCATCCGGGCCAAATACGCCCCTGGTGAAAAGCTGGCGGAGGCGCAGCTGGCCAAACAATTCGACGCCAGCCGAAGCTCCGTCCGCACGGCGCTGCAGACCCTGTCCAGCGAAGGCCTGATCCGAACACATCCAAACGGACGCCGGGAAGTGGTGGAATTCACCCCCCGGCAAATCCAGGACCTGTACGACGTGCGGTGGCTGCTGGAAAACCGCGCTTTGGAGCTGCTGTTTGAAAAGGGCCGCTCCGTTTACCCGGAGCTGGCCCAGATCCTGGGTGAGATCGAGGCCCGCTACGCCCAGGGCGATAAGGATTCCGACTTCTGCGATTTGGACATCTCCTTTCACCGGGCCCTGGTCCGGGCCGCGGACAACCTGTTCCTTACCAACGCGTGGGAGGGCAGCACCCAGATGTACTACGCCATGATGAATTTCAATATCCTGACCGATTATGGCCCCCGCTACATGAGGGAGTTTTTTGAGAAGCACTATAACATTTATGAGATGCTCCTCTCCGGCGACCGGGCAGCCTTTCCGGAACTGCGGCGCCATATTATGGAAGCCAAGGATATCTCTGTCCGGGTGATGAAAACCATCAAGCAGTTCTGACCCCCGCCTGATTTTTCCCCCCACCCGGGTTTCCGGGGTGGCTGTCCCCTTGATTCTCCGCCTGCATCCGCAATTTCAGCGGTGGCAGGCGGTTATTTTTGTGTGATTTTGTGCTAATTGCACAAAAATTCACAGTCAGTTTCGTGCCTCTCAAAATGTCGACATTTATATTAATATGTTGACTTATTTGTTTACTTGTCTTATAATCCAGCCATAAAGGTCGACCTGATTCTGTATGGTCGGCAAATAAATCATAGAAAAGAGGAGTCAAGATGAAAAAATTCGCCGCTGCTGCTGTCGCTCTGGCAATGGTTGCCGGTTTGTCCGCCTGCGGTCAGACCGCTTCCAGCAGCCAATCCGCCTCTGACCCCGGGTCTGGCTCCGGTTCCACCTCCGGTTCTGTGGATACCGTGTGGCTCAGCGCCTCCCACGTGTTCGCAGAGGGCCATCCTGTATACCAGGCCTTTGAGGAATCCGCTGAGCTGCTCTATGAAATGACCGATGGCCGCTATGGCCTGAAGGTCTACCCCAACGGCACCTACGCCAACTACAACGACAGCATTACCGCCTGTCAAATGGGCGACCTGGACATCGCCTGCCTGGACAGCGCCTCCGACTGGCTGGAGGCCGCCGGCGTGCTCTTTGCCCCCTATTGCTTCCAGAGCTACGAGCACTGGGCAGCCTTTAAGGCCAGCGACCTGTGCACGGAGATGCGCTCTGAGATCAGCAGTGCCGTCGGCGGCATTGTTCAGCTGAATATGTACAACTTCGGCTTCCGCCACCTTACCGCCAACAAGGAGATCCGCACGCTGGATGATTTCGACGGCCTGACCCTGCGCTGCGTTAATTTCGCCCCCTACTCCACCCTGGCAGACGTCTTTGACGTGGCCATCACCTCCATTCCCATCGAGGATGTGTACATGAGCCTGTCCACCGGCGTGGCCGACTGTGAGGAGAACCCCGTTACCCAGATCGTAACCATGAAGTTCTATGAAGTGCAGGACTATCTGATGCTGACCCAGCACATGCTGGCCTGCTCCTCCACCATCATCAATCAGGACCTGTGGAACTCCCTTTCCGCCGAGGATCAGGAGATCTTCCAGGAGGTATTCACCCGTCAGGGCGACCGCATTGATGAGCTGACCGTGGAGAATGAGGACGCCCTCATTCAGACCTGCGTGGACAACGGCATGACTGTGGTAGACGATATCGACACCACCCCCTTCCGTGAGAATGCTGCCGGCGTAGTGGAAGATTATCCCGCCTGGCAGGAGTGGTACAGCCAGATCCAGGAGATGGCCTGATTCCGAGTCTGTACTCATTCATCCATCCTGTTTCCAAGGGGCGGCCTGCGGAATCCTGCCTTCGGGACATTCCGCAGGCCCCTTTTATTCCTTATCTCTCAGAAAGGAGCCGATCCTATGAAAACGGTTTGCCATGGACTTGCTGCGGTAAACAAAGCCCTGCAGAGGATAGAAATGTTTCTGGGCTGTGTCAGCCTGGGCCTGCTGTTCACGGTGATGATTGTAAACGCGGCGCTGCGCTACCTGTTCCACAGCGGCCTGAACTGGTCAGATGAACTGAACGGGTTTCTGTTCGTCTGGTTTGGATTTCTGGCCGCCGCTTACGCCATGAGCACCAGCAGCCACCTGAACATCACGGCGATTATCCACTACCTGCCCCGGCCGGTGCAATTCATCCTCCGTGCCCTCATGGATCTGATTATGATGGCCATGTTCCTTTGCTATGTTCCACCCCTGTTGAACCTGATGAATACGCTGCCCATTTCCAACGTAATGCGCGTCCCCCTGGAATACGTCTATGTCATCCTCCCTGTCTCCTTTGTGCTGATGTGCTTCCACATCCTGTGCAACCTGGTGCAGGATATTGCCGGCATATTTGACCACGCTTCAGATCAGGAGGTGCCCGTATGACGCCCTTTGCCATCTTTTTGCTGACCTTCATCCTATTTTTCCTGTTCGGCATGCCCATTGCCGCGGCGATGATTACCTCCTCCTTCCTCTACGCCTTTGGCTCAGGGATCAGCCTGTCCATGATGGGCACCCGGATGTTTACCGGGCTGAACAATTTCTCCCTCATTGCCATCCCCCTGTTCATTCTCACCGCCGAGGTGATGAACCGCACCTCCGTATCCGACCGGATCTTCGGTTTCTGCCGGGATCTGGTGGGTTATATCCCTGGCGGTATGGGCCACGTGAACATCACCACGTCTGTGATATTCGCCGGCATGTCCGGCTCCGCCGTGGCCGACGCCGGCGGCATCGGCAACCTGGCTTACCGTGCCATGGTGGATGAGGGCTTCGACAAGAATTTCAGCGCCTGCACCACCATCGCGTCCTCCACCATCGGCCCCATCATCCCCCCCAGCATCCCCGCGGTGGTCTACGCCATGGTGGCCAACGTCTCTGTGGGCAAGCTGCTGTTCGGCGGCATCGTCCCCGGCCTGTTTATGGGCTTAATCATGATGGCCTACGTGTTCATCTGGTCCATTCGCAACGACGGCCCATGCTTGAAGTGGAAGGGCTGGCGGTACTACCTGACCCACCTGCTCCACTCCTTCCTGTCCTGCATCCTGCCCCTGCTCACCCCCGTCATCCTGCTGGGCGGGATCTACCAGGGCATTGTTACCACCACCGAGGCCGCCGCTCTGGCCGTGCTGTACGCCCTGGTGCTGGGTGTAATCGTGTACCACACCATGAAATTCCGGGACTTTATTGAAAGCCTGAAAAGCGTGTTCATTGCCAGCGGCTCCGTGCTTCTCATCATCCCCGCCTCCAAGTGCTTCAGCTTTGTGCTCACCGCGGAAAATCTGCAGGACACCCTCTATGGCGCCTTTTCCGCCTTCGCCGGGGACAGCAAGCTGCTTACCGCCCTGTGCATCACGGTCCTGTTCCTGATCCTGGGCTGCCTCAGCGACCCCAATGTGAATATCATGGTCTTTGTCCCCATGATCCTGCCTATGATCGAGGGAGCCGGCTTTGACCCCATCCACGCGGGTATCTGCATCATCATCATTGCCATGATCGGAAACATCACTCCCCCTGTGGGCGTGGTCCTCATGACCACCTGCAGCCTGCAAAAGCTGAGCATGGAGCAGGTCAGCCAGAAGCTGATCCCCTGGATCCTCCTGCTGATGGGTGAGGTTGTGATCCTGTGGGCTGTCCCCGGCCTGGTCACCTGGCTGCCCAACCTTCTGATGGGCGGATGACGGCCTGAATTTCATATGTAGACTGACTAGGAGGCTGTTTCATGAACTTCATCGCAGTTGATGTAGGAAGCACATTTATCAAAGCCGCGATATACGATCTGGAGCATCCCACGGTGCTCTATACCAAAAAATGCCACACCCCGCAGCCGCTGTCCAACCCCGATCCCCGCTATTTTGAGGTGGACGCTATGGCCATTGTGGACGTGATCCGGGACATCATCGCCAAATGCGCCATGATGACCAGGGACATCCAGGGCATCCTGTTCTCCACCCAGCAGCACGGCTGCGTGCTCAGCCATCCCCAGCGTCCCCGGGACACCTATATTTCCTGGCAGGACACCCGCTGCCTGAAGGAAAACCCCCGTACCGGGCGGCGCTATATGGAGGATTTGGAAGAAATGATCCCGCCGGAGGTCATGGAGTCCACCGGCGTCCCCATCAAGCCGGCCCTGGCGCTGTGCAACCTCTACACCCTGTTCCAGGAGGAGAACTTATCCTCCCAGGGGGAGGTCCGGGTAGATACCCTGGGGTCATACATCATTCACCAGTTGACCGGGCAGCATATCTGCCACATTACCAATGCCGCCCCCATGGGCTTTGTGGACCTGGGCAGGAAAACATGGAATCAGGATATTCTGGCCCGGGCCGGGCTGGGCTTTCTGCGCCTGCCGGAGATTGTATCCGACCTGTCCTGCTGCGGCTATTATGACGGGGACGGCCTGAATCTGGCCGTCTACCCCGACCTGGGAGACGTACAGACCAGCGTGTTCGGCACCGGCGCTAAATCGGGGGATATGGTCATCCACATCGGGACCAGCGGGCAGCTGATCCTGATTCGGGACGAGTATCTCCCAGGCAACTACGAGATCCGGCCCTATTTTGACAACAACTACTGCTACGTGGTTTCCCGAATGCCGGGCGGGCGGAATTTCGATGTGCAGATCGACTACATGCGTCAGGTGGGGGAAAAAATCTTCGGCATTTCCTTGTCCAGGGAGGAGATCTGGCAGCGGATTCAGCGGGAGTGCACCCAAGGGGAATCCACCGGCGGGCTGGAGGTGGACTGCGGCTTCTACGAGCTGCCCGACCGCCTGGCCGACGGCAAGATCCTGCACATTAACCACGCCAACTTTACGCCGGAGCACGTCATTTCCGCCACAGCCCAGGATTACGGCCGGCAGTACAAGCGTTTTGCCGCCGTCCTGTGCCGCCACGAGCCATTCCAGGGCACGCTCCATTTCGCGGGCGGGGCGGTGCTGAAAAACCCCTTCCTCCGGGACGCGATCTGCCGGGAGCTGGGCGTCAGCGCCTCTGTCACCGCCCAGCAGGATGAGGTATACAGCGGGATGTTCCGGCTGGCCCAGCGGTGTGTGGCACAGCAGGCACATCAGGAAAGGGGTAATGCGTCATGAAGGAAACCATTCACGCCGGCGGTGCCGTCCTTGGCGCCTTTCTGTCTGAGATCGGGGCCCCCAATCTGGTGCGTCTGATGCAGGCGGCCGGTCTGGATTTTGTCATCGTGGACTGCGAGCACGGCTATTTTGACTATTCCCAGGTTGCCGCCATCGCGTCCGTGGCCAACGGAATCCAATTTCCCGTTATCGTCCGTATCCCCCAAATTTCCCGGGAGTGCATTCAAAAATACCTGGACGCCGGCGTGGACGGGATTCTGGTCCCCATGCTGGAAACGGAGGAGCAGGCCAGGGCGCTGGTTCACCTAAGCAAATACGCGCCTCTGGGCGCCAGGGGGATTTCCACCATGCGCCCCCACAGCAATTACAACCCTGGAAAGCTGGCGGAATACACGCGGAAAGCCAATGGGCGCACCATGCTGTTTGCCCAGATTGAAACCAGGCTGGGGGTGTCCAACGCGGAAAAGATTGCTGCCGTAGCCGGTATAGACGGGCTGCTGATCGGCCCCAACGACCTTGCCTGTGACCTGGGCCACATGGGCCAGTTCCACACCCCTGACATGGAGGAGGCCATCGGCCAGGTGCTCCAAGCCGCCAAGGACAACGGCTTGCCTTGCGGGATCATTGCCTCCGACACGGCGTTTCTCCGTATGTGGCGGCAGCGGGGCATGACCATATTCAGCTGCGACAGCGAGCTGGGGCTGCTGAAGAAGGGAATCCAAGGTATGGTCAAACAAATGGAGCAGTGTTGACGCCACCCTGTGTTCCCGTCCATATGACGCCACAACGGCCCGGGCCGCTGGATTCCCAGCGGCCCGGGCCGTCATTGTTTTATGTATACCGTTTATTACTCCACCACAGTCACAGAGGTGATGTGGGGGTTGACGCCCTCATACCAGTACAGGAAGCCCTGGGCGTCGATGGTCTGGCCGATCTCCAACGCCTTAACAGCGGAGTAGACCTCGGTGGTGCTGTCGCACAGGTAGGACTCCACGGTGAAGGTGTAGGTCTGGCCCTCATAGGAGACGTTGAAGTACAGGTCGTCGCCCTCGGTGCCGGAGCCGTCCCAGTTATACAGGAAGGCCACGTCGTTGCCGGCGTCATCCTTGCCGGCGGCCTCCACCGTCAGGCCCTTGAAGTTGACGAACTGGTTCTGATAGTCGATGAGATCCTCGCTGCCCAGCATGGAGGTCACGTCCAGAGGCTCGGCCAGGAAGGTGTTGCCCTCCACGATCTCAAAGGTGGCGTCGATGATCTCCACCTCGCCGGACCACTCAGCCTTGTAGCCGGAGACCCGGATGCAGGTGCCGGGGGTCAGCAGCTGGTAGTCCTCCTCGGAGCAGGCCATGTTGTACAGGAAGTAGGCGCCGTCCTGATCCTGGGCGTAGACAGTGGCCTGATTCTCCCACCAGGACTGCTTGGCCTGGACATAGGCCTGGATCACCACCTCGGAGTCCAGGGGGGCGGCCATGTACTCCCCATAGGACATCACGTCGACCTCGGTCTGGCTGGCGTCGCCCTGCTGCTGGGAGCTGACAGAGCTCTGGGGGTCCTGGCTCTGGCTGGAGCTGCCGCTGGTGTCGCCGCCGCAGGCCGCAAGGGTCATCAGGGCGCTGACAGACAGGAGCAGAGCAAAAAACTTTTTCATTTTCATTTCCTCCTTTTGCCATCCTCCGGTTACCCAAAGGATGATCTGTAAATGTATAGATTATATATCTGTCGCCGGGGAAAATCAACTGTTTTCCCGCTGCTTTCTTTGCTTTCTTCCCCAATTTTCTTTTTCCCTTTCCCCCTTGAAAATTTAACGCTTCTTAAGAAATTCACCCTTGCAACTTCATACCCGTATGCTATCCTAGTAACAAGCAGGAAATCTGACAGCCCGGGCGGTATGGCCGCATACCGGCGGGCGGAAAAGGGAGAAAAGGGACATGTACACCATTTTGATTTGTGACGACGACAGGGATATTGTCTCCGCACTGGACATTTACCTCACCAGTGAGGGATATAAAACCATTAAAACCTACAACGGCCAGGAGGCACTGGCCGCGGTGGCCGCCAACGACGTGCATCTGATCCTGATGGACGTGATGATGCCCCAGTTGGATGGCATCCGGGCCACAGCCAAGCTGCGGGAGGAAACCAACATCCCCATCATCCTGCTCACCGCCAAAAGCGAGGACGCGGACAAGATCCTGGGTCTGAACATCGGCGCGGACGACTACATCACCAAGCCCTTCAACCCCCTGGAGGTCGTCGCCCGGGTGAAAAGCCAGCTGCGCCGGTACACCTCCCTGGGCGGCGCCGGCAAAAGCGCCAGCCTGCTTTCCGTGGGCCCCATTTCCATGGACGACGGGGCCAAGTCGGTGACGGTGGACGGAGACCCGGTCTCCCTGACCCCCATTGAGTACAACATCCTCAAGCTGCTGCTCAGCCACCCCGGCCAGGTGTTCTCCTCCTCCCAGATTTATGAGCAGGTGTGGAACGACCCCGCCTATGGCTCGGAAAATACCGTGGCCGTCCATATCCGCCACCTGCGGGAGAAAATCGAGATCAACCCTGCCGAGCCCCGGTACTTGAAGGTCGTGTGGGGGCTGGGCTACAAGATCGACAAGGGGGATTTTAAGTGAAACAGGTACGGCAGAACATCCCACTCCGGGTGTTGGTCTGGTTTTTGTACCTCCTGTCGGTGTTTGCCGCCGGGTTTCTGGGTACGCGGTGCCTGATGTGCGTCCCATACATGGAGGCGGGGGAGCTGGAAAACACCGACGCCTTCCAGGTACTGCTGGAGCAGCGGGAGGACGATGTGGTCAGCTACGTCCGGTGTATGGACGCCCTGGAGCAGGAGGCCTCCTACCTGGAGCAGCAGCGCTACCAGTCCATGGCCAACCAGATCAGCCAGTCCCTGCTGCCGGAAAACACCAATTTCCGCTTTCAGCTGCTGTCCATGGACGGGACCACCCTGCTGTATGGCAACCTGGACCGGTCCGGCGCCTCCCTGGAGGACACGGTGAACCAGGTCTACTATGCCACCTTGCAGTACAGCGATGAGGAGATCAACCTGAACCAGACCCAGGCCTCCTCCACCGTGGATTATTCCGCCGCCTACGCCAATTCGGTGGAGGAGCTGTCCTTTCCCGCGGAGGACCTGGTGCTCCGCTACGGCGTGGTCCGCTGTGAGAATATGACGGTGGAGGACGACTTCTATACCCTTTCCCTCCAATATCAGGCTTCGATTTCCAACTTTTCCTCCTACCTGGGCGCCTCCACCCTGCTGGCTGTGACCGCGGGCGCGCTGTTTCTGTTCCTCCTTGCGGTCTCCGGCTACCGCCCCGGCCTGGAGGGACCCGTCCTGTCCTGGCAGGACCACATCTTTACCGAGTTCTATGTGGGGGCGGCAGGCCTCGTTCTGGTCCTGGGCAGCGCCTATCTGCTGGAATTTCTCCAGTCGGCCCGCTACTGGATGGAATATATGGATACCACCCTGCTGGGCCTTCTGCCCGCCGCCCTGGGCTGTGCCATAACAGGTCTGGCCCTGGTGGCCGCCCTGGCGCTGCGCACCCTGGCGGTGCGGCTCAAGACCAGATCCCTCCGCTCCACCACCCTGGTCTGCCGGCTGGCGGGCTGGCTGTGGCGGATCATATCCTCCTTTGTATCCAGCCTGTCCATTACCTGGAAGTCGGCTTTGTATTTTCTGGGCTATCTCATCCTCATTTTCGCGGTGGATCATCTGCCGCTTTTCCGCCGGTACCAGCCCATCCCGGGCATACTAATCAACCTGGCCGTCCTTCTGGGGCTGTGCTGGTGGTCGGCCGGCTTCTGGCGGGTCCGGAAGGGCGCCCAGGTCATCGCGGCGGGCAACCTGAACCACCAGATCGACACCGCCCGCCTCCCCGGCGACCTGAAAAGCCACGCCGAGGCCCTGAACAACATCTCCGCCGGCCTGACCTCCGCCGTCAATGAGCAGATGAAAAGCGAGCGGTTCAAGGCCGAGCTGATTACCAACGTCTCCCATGATTTGAAAACCCCCCTGACCTCCATCATCAACTACGTCAATTTGCTCAACACCACAGAGCAGACCGACCCCAAGGCGGTGGAATACATCCAGGTACTGGAACGGAAATCCCAGCGGCTGAAAAAGCTGACGGAGGATCTGGTGGAGGCCTCCAAGGCATCCACCGGCGCGCTGACGGTCAACCGGGAGCGGATCAGCCTGGCCCAGCTGCTGGATCAGGCCCTGGGGGAATACGGGGAAAAGCTGGAGGCCCGGCAGCTGTCCGTGGTCTGCACCATCCCGGAGGGGGACAGCTACGTCTACGCCGACGGCCGCCATCTGTGGCGGGTTATGGACAACCTGTTGGGCAACTGCGCCAAGTACGCCATGGAGGGCACCCGGATTTACATTGAGCTGACCCGGGGCAAGGGCAGCATCACCCTGTCCATGAAAAACGTCTCCCGGGAGCCGCTGAACATCCCCGCTCAGCAGCTGATGGAGCGGTTTGTCCGGGGTGATAGCTCCCGCACCACGGAGGGCTCCGGCCTGGGCCTGTCCATCGCCCGCAGCCTGACCGAGCTCCAAGGCGGACAGTTCCACCTGGTGGTGGACGGGGACCTGTTTAAAGCCATGGTCACCCTGCCCCAGGCCACATAAGCAGCCAAAGCACCCGGCAGACAATGGTCTGCCGGGTGTACATTTGTTCTGAATTTTTTTGAAAAGCCCTATCCAAGGGCGAAAATCTATGGTATGATAATGGGGTGAAGCTATGCACCGGGCCGCACAGGCGTGCCCGCTGTGTTTGATTCCCCATTCCAGGAAAGGCGAGGTGGGCAGCATGAAACGAAAGGCAGCTGTTCTGCTGTGGGTCCTTGTAACGGCGCTGATGCTGTCCGGCTGCCTGTTCAGCGCCCCGGAGGACCTGTACCAAAGCCCTGAGCGGTCGGCAGACTATCTCAGTCTGACCCAGACCATTCAAAACCTGAAATCCACCCTGGCCCAGCAGTACGGCTCGGAGGTCAGCGATACCTCGGTGATGGCGGGCAACAACACCGCCCAGATCCAGCTGCAGGACCTGGACGGGGACGGCCTGCGGGAGACCGCCGTCACCTTTTTCCGTATTTCGGAGGCGGAAAAGCCGCTGAAAATCTGCTTCTTTACCAAGACGGCGGAGGACACCTACACCGTCAGCGCCATGGTGGAGGGCAACGGCTCGTCCATCTACCGGGTGGACTATGTGGATCTGGACGGCAGCGGCTACCGGGAGGTTGTTGTCTCCTGGCAGATGAGCACGGGCTCCTACCTGCTGGGTGCCTACTCCATTGAGGAGCCTATGTCCCGGAACGTACACAAAGTCGCCGCGCCCGCCAGCAGCCAGTCCTCCACCCCCACCCCCATCCCCCAGCTTGCCCGGCTGAAGGCGGCGGAATGGATGACCACCGCCTACAACGGCTACACCCTCACGGATATTGACCAGGACACCCGCAGCGAGATCGCCGTGGCCCGCCTGGGGGCGGGCGGCGTTGACAGCGCCGTGGATGTATACGGCTGGCGGGACGGCTCCTTCCTGATTGAAAGCACCGCCCCCCTGTCCGACGGCATTGTGTCCCTGGAAGTCAACGGAGTGAAGGAAAATTTCGTGGCCGGCGATGTGCCCGCCCGGGCGCTCTATGTATCCAGCCAGCTGTCCGACGGGCGGCGGGCGGTGGATATCCTCACCTATCAGGGGGAGCATCTGGCCAACCTGACGTTGGATGAGGGCGGCGTCAGCCGGGAGCAGCTGGACCGCTACGTGGATCTGGACCCCACCGACGTCAACAGCGACGGGATTTT
>CASFCW010000025.1 GCA_949293165.1 uncultured bacterium | reverse complement strand
CTGGTCCTTGGTCAGCACAGTGCCCGCGCCCACCAGCATCTCAGGCACTTCCTTGGCGATGCGCCGGATGGCCTCCTCGCCCGCCGCCGTGCGGAAGGTCACCTCCGCCGCGGGCAGCCCGCCGGCCACCAGGGCCTTGGCCAGAGGGACCGCCTGCTCCGCGTCCTCAATGGCGATGACGGGGATAATGCCGATCTCGTAGATGCGCTGCAGGATCTTTTCCATTGTAATCCATCTCCTTGTTTTGCATTATGAAACAACGTTTCACTTTTAATACTGTATGTTTATTATATCGGTTGGCCGGAAAAAATCAAGCCAGAAAGCCGTAAAACTTCTCTTGCCTTTTTCGTACAAAACGTGTAAATTAAAGAATATATTCCGCATTGTAAAACAAGGAGGGGACTACTATGGAACGGGGTGGAGTCCAGTCCCTGGACCGCGCCTTTGACCTGTTGGAGCTGCTGTGCAAAAGCCCCAACGGGATGACCATTCACCGTCTCAGCGAGACCACAGGGCTGCACAAGAGCACGGTGCATCGTCTGCTCAACGCCATGGCGGACCGGGGCTATATCCAGCGGGATACGGAGAGCGCCGTGTACCGGGCCGGCATGCGGATTTGCGAGCTGAGCGATTATGTTTTGGACAATCTGGATGTGGTGGCCCGGGCACGGGACGCCATGGAACGGCTGAGCCGGCGCACCGGGGAGACCGTCCACCTGGTCATGCGCCAGGGCAACGAGATTGTATACATTCATAAGGTGGAGAGCGTCCACGGCGGCGTTCGCATGGTCTCCCGGATTGGGGCCAGGCGCCCCCTGTACTGCACCGGGGTGGGCAAGGCCATTCTGGCCAGCCAGTCGGACCAGGAGGCGCTGGAATGCTGGAACAGCAGCACCCGGGTAGCCTACACCCCCCACACTATCACGAAGGAGGCGGCCTTTCTCCACGAGCTTGGTGAAATCCGCCGCCTGGGCTATGCCCTGGACAATGAGGAAAACGAGCTGGATGTACGGTGCGTGGCCACCGCCATTCCCGACTGGCGGGGGCAGTGCCAATATGCCCTGTCCATCTCCGCCCCCCTGTCCCGCATGACGGACGAGCGGATTTTGAGCATGGTGCCCGACCTGATGCAGGCCAGGCAGGAGATTGCCGTCAACCTGGGGGCCCGGTAACCCCTCCCCTACAGGGGAACCGCCTCCCGTTTTCCTGCCCGGCGGAAAAAATTAAAAAAATCTCTNNNNTTCTTCCCCAATCTGTGGTAGTATGCATAAGCTGTCTGATGCAGGCAGCTGAAATCCGGGTGTGGCGAAGTTTGGTATCGCGCTTGAATGGGGTTCAAGAGGCCCTGAGTTCGAATCTCAGCACTCGGACCATCATCGGAGCAAAGGGTTCTTTGCTCCGATGATTTTTTGTCTGACGCAAAAATGTCCGCCCCACTGGGGCGGACATTTTTGTATAGAAGCGGTTGTCCTCTCAGAACACGGGCACCACAGCGCCCTGGTAGGTCTCCTCCATGAAGGTCTTCACCTGGTCGCTGCACAGGGCCTGGGCCAGGGCCTGGATGGCCTCGTTATCCTCGTTGCCCTCCTTCACGGCCAGCACGTTGACGTAAGCGGTGGCGGCCTCGCCGTCGGCGGACTCCACAGCCAGGGCGTCGGCCACCTTCAGGCCCGCGTCAATGGCATAGTTGCCGTTGATAACCGCCATGTCCACATCCTGCAGGCGGACGGGCAGCTGGCTGGCCTCCAGCTCCACGATATCCAGATTCTTGGGATTTTCCGCGATGTCCGCCTTGGTGGCGGTGATGCCGGCGCCCTCCTTCAGGGTAATCAGCCCCTCCTGCTCCAGCAGCAGCAGGGCCCGGGCCTCGTTGGTGGTGTCGTTGGGCACGGCGATCTGGGCCCCGTCAGGCAGGCTGTCAATGGCGTCGGTCTTGCCGGCGTACAGGCCGAAGGGCTCGTAGTGCACCTCGGCGGCGCTGACCAGGTGGGTGCCGTCGCTGACGTTGAACTCGTTCATGTAGGTGATGTGCTGGAAGTAGTTGGCGTCCAGGTCGCCGCTCTCCACAGCGGTATTGGGCTGGATATAGTCGTTGAACTCCACGATGTCCAGCTCAATCCCCTGGTCGGCCAGGATGTCCTTGGCCACCTCCAAAATCTCGGCGTGGGGGGCGGGGGAAGCGCCCACCTTCAGGGTGACGGTGTCCCCGCCGTCAGCGGAGGAGCAGCCGGCCAGCAGGCCCAGGCTCAGGGCGGCGGTGAGGAACACAGCGGCAGTCTTTTTCATAATTCATTTCTCCTTACATGATGATATTCACCCAATCAAGGTACAAAAAAACGCCCTTGACAATATTGTTCAAGGACGAGAGCTTTCCGCTTCGTGGTACCACCTTGCTTCACCTCTGCCTCACGGCAGAAGCCTTATGGAGTACAAACATACTCCCGCGCTTTGACGGGCGCACCCGTCGCGGCCTATGCGTTATGCAGTCAGCCGCGCCGCTCCAAGGCCATCTTCAACCGGACCTTCTGTACCCGTTCCCACCATACCGGGCTCTCTTTGCCGTATCTTCCGGTCTACTCTCCTCTTCACCGCGTTTGAGGGGCGTATTCAGTTCTGCTTGGGTTGCACCCAGTATAGCCTATGGCCCGCCGCCTTGTCAAGTTTCCACTTTGAACAAAAGAAGCGGGCCGGACAAACTGCTTTTTTGTCCGGCCCGTCCAATCTGTTACATAGCGCCGGGGATTCTCCGCTGCTGGCGCACGTTTTTCTTGTGCCGGTCCCTGGCCTTTTTCCGGTCCGCCTGGGAGCGGATACGCTTGTCTGTCCGGACAGCGGCCCGGGTGCCGATGGACTGGAAGATCTGCACCAGGATCACCAGCACCACCACGGACACCCACAGGATGATATTCATCCGCCGCTGGTAGCCCAGGTTCAGGGCCATGGAGCCCAGACCGCCGCCGCCGATGGCGCCGGCCATGGCCCCGTAGCTGAGGATGGTGATGAAGGCGGTGGTCAGCCCGGAAATCAGGGAGGGCCGGCTCTCCGGCAGGATCACCTTGGTGATAATCTGGAAGGGGGAGCAGCCCATGGACTGGGCCGCCTCAATCACGCCGCCGTCAATCTCCCGCAGGGACGCCTCCACCAGCCGGGCCACGAAGGGGAAGGCGGCCACAATCAGGGGCACAATGGTGGCGTTGGTGCCGATGGAGGTCTGGAGGATCAGCCGGGACAGGGGGATGACCACCACCATGAGGATCAGGAAGGGGACGGAGCGGAGGATGTTGATGACTGTGTTCATTACGGTCATCAGCCATTTGGGCAGAGGCAGGATGCCATTCTCCTCCCCCACCACAGCCAGCACGCCCAGAGGCAGGCCGATGATATAGGCGAACAGGGTGGAGATGATGGTGACGTACAGCGTCTCCCAGATGGCAAAGAGCAGCCCGTCGCTGTTCAGCTGCAGCAGACGAACCACCTCGGGGTTCTGCATCCATTCATTCAGCATCGCCGGTTTCCTCCTCCACAGTAAGATTGGGCTGGCTGTTCAGATAGGCCATGGCCCGGGCCACCTGGTCCGCATCCTCCGGCAGGCCGATGAGCATGGTGCCGAAGGCCTGCCCGTTGATGGTTTTCGTGTTGGCCCGGAGGATGCTGGCCTTCACCCCGCAGTCGATGGCCAGGGAGGCAATCAGCGGCTGCTGGGAGGAGCCGCCCTTGAACACGATCCGCACCATCCGCCCCTGTCCGGCAGCCTCCTGGGAGGGCTCGTCGGGGAACACCAGCCTGCGTCCCGCCTCCGTCCTGGGGTTGGAGAATACCTCCTCCACCGTCCCCGTCTCCATCACATGGCCGTGGTCCAGGATAGCCACGTGGGAGCAGATCTCCTCCACCACCGCCATCTCGTGGGTGATGACAATGACCGTAATGCCCAGGCGGCGGTTGATATCCTGAATCAGGCGGAGGATGCTGCGGGTGGTGGTGGGGTCCAGGGCGGAGGTGGCCTCGTCGCACAGCAGCACCTGGGGGTCGGAGGCCAGGGCACGGGCGATGGCGACACGCTGCTTCTGGCCGCCGGACAGCATGGCGGGATAGGCCTCCGCCTTGTCAGGCAGGCCCACCACCTCCAAAAGCTCCTTTGCCCGCTGCCGCGCCTTGGCCTTGGGCACCCCGGCGATTTCCATGGGGAAGCAGATGTTGTCCAGGCAGGTGCGCTGCATCAGCAGGTTGAACTGCTGGAAGATCATGCTGATCTTCCGCCGCTTTTCCCGCAGGGCGGCGGGGCTGAGGGACATCAGGTCCTCCCCGTCAATCAGCACCTGCCCCTCCGTGGGCCGCTCCAGCAGGTTGATACACCGCACCAGGGTGGACTTCCCCGCTCCGCTCATGCCGATGATGCCGTAAATATCCCCGTCCCGGATGGTGAGATTCACCTGATCCAGCGCGGTGAACAGCCCCTCCTCCGTAGGGAAGGTCTTGCTGAGATTTCTTAACTCAATCACGGTTTTCTACTCCTTTTGTATCTGAACGGCGGCCCCTTCCGCCCTGTTTCCCAAGCGGGTCTCATTCTATGTCAGAACCGCCGCCCTGTCAAGGGAGGGCCCGCAGCTCCACCACCACCAGCTCCGGGCGGTTGTTCACCCGGAGGGGGCACAGGCTGTTGCCCAGACCCCGGCTGACCACCATGGTGCCCTCCCCGTCCCGGTACAGCCCCGCCTGGTAGGTGGGGAACAGCCCCTGGTTGGGGGCAATCAGCCCGCCCACTATGGGCAGCCGCACCTGGCCCCCGTGGGCGTGGCCGCTGAAAATCAGATCCAGGCCGCAGTCGACATAGGCGGAAAACAGCTCCGGCCGGTGGGCCAGCAGGATCTGGAACCCGTCCTCCGGGGATACCAGGCCGGCAAGCCTGGCCTGGATTCCGGCCCTCGTTTCGTTCAGCACGTCCCGCAGCCCGACCAGGGCGATTTCCGCCCCGTCCCGGATGAGGGCCGTCCGTCCATCCTCCAAAACGGTGACGCCCGCCTCCTCCAACCCCTGCTTCAGCCGGGCGTAGACCTTCGGGATGCGTCCCTCATGGTTGCCCGGCACATAGCAGACAGGGGCCACGGCGGCAACCGCCTGTCCAAAGCGGAGGGCGATTTCCAGGTCCGTCCGTCTGGAGTCCAGAAGATCCCCCGTCACCACGATCAAGTCCGGCCGGGCGTCGGCCAGCCGCCGCAAAAGCCGGCTGTTGCCCCGGCCGAACTCCGTATTGTGGAGGTCGGACACCTGGGCGATCCGGTACCCGGAAAAGGCGGCGGGCAGCATGGGGCTGGACAGGATATACTCCTGGGTAGTCAGGGCGGAATTGCCCCATATCAGCCCAGCGGTCAAGCCTGCCGCGGCAGCGGCGCAGAACACGGTGCCTCTCCTTGCCCTCTGTTTCATCCTGTACCTCCCCACAGCCGGTTCCCCGGCCTGTTTAAGCCGAATTACCCCCTGATTTTATCAAAATTCTTCCCCGGTGGCAAGCCCTCCCCCCTGCCACCGCCTTGACTTTTTCCCGCTCATAGGAGTATGATGAACCGATAAGAAACCTACGAGAGAAGGAGAACGCCATGCTGACCCTGGAACAGTTCAAAGCCGCCCGCGCCACCCTGCAGGGTGTGATTCGCCCCACCAACCTGATCTACTCTCCCGTCCTGTCCCGAAATTACCGCAACCAGATTTACTTAAAGCCGGAAAACATGCAGGTAACCGGGGCCTACAAGATCCGGGGCGCGTATTATAAGATCAGCACCCTGACCCAGGAGGAAAAGGAGCGGGGCCTGATTACCGCCTCCGCAGGCAACCACGCCCAGGGGCTGGCCTACGCCGCCCAGGCGGCCGGCGTCTCCGCCTCCATCGTCATGCCCACCTCCACCCCGCTGGTGAAGGTGAACAACACCAAGGACTACGGCGCCCAGGTCATCCTCCACGGCGAGGTTTTTGACGAGGCGGCGGAAAAGGCTGCCCAGCTGGCCGAGGAGCAGGGCCTGACCTACGTCCACCCCTTCAACGACCTGGGGGTAGCCACCGGCCAGGGCACCATCGCCTATGAAATCTTCCAGGACCTGCCCGACGTGGATGTGATCCTGGTGCCCATCGGCGGCGGCGGGCTGGCCGCCGGCGTGTCCACCCTGGCCAAGCTGCTCAACCCCAACGTGACGGTCATCGGCGTGGAGCCGGAGGGGGCCGCCTCCATGAAGGCCAGCCTGGAGGCCGGCCACGTGGTCACCCTGCCCACCGCCAACACCATCGCCGACGGCGTGGCGGTGAAAACCCCCGGCGACCTGGTGTTCCCCTACGTCCAGGCCAATGTGGATGAGATCATCACCATCCCCGACTCCGAGCTGGTAGACGCCTTCCTGGACATCATGGAGCGGCACAAGATGGTGGTGGAAAACGCCGGCCTGCTCAGCGTGGCCGCTTTGAAGCACCTGAACATGGAGGGGAAGAATGTGGTGTCCGTCCTGTCCGGGGGCAACATGGATGTGATTACCATGGCATCCCTGGTGCAGCACGGCCTTATCAACCGGGGCAGGATTTTCACCTTCTCCGTGCTGCTGCCCGACCGCCCCGGCGAGCTGATGCGGGTGTCCGGCCTGCTGGCCCAGCACAACGGCAACATCATCAAGCTGGAGCACAACCAGTTTGTCAACATCAACCGGCAAAGCGGCGTGGAGCTGAAGGTCACTTTGGAGGCCTTCGGACACGCCCACAAGGAAGAGATTATGCGGGCCCTGGCGGACGGCGGCTATCGGGCCCAGGAGATTATGACCGCCGACTTCTATATCTAAGTCAGCACACCGCCCCCGGCGGGACATCCCACCGGGGGCGGCTATCTGAAAAGCGGCAGGCTCTCCGGGGCTGGCAGCGCTGAAAACAGGAGGCTTGGGAGCAGCCTGGAGCGGCACTGTCCCCCGGGGCTCACCGGAGAGGGGCCCCTCTCCCTTCCGCCCTGCATCCTATGCGCGCCGCCTCCCCCCTGCCCCTGCAACGAATGTCATCTGTGAAAGTGAGGTCATCGTATGATTAAGGTCTCCCCCTCCATCCTTTCCGCCGACTTCTGCAACCTGGAACGGGACATCGGGCTGGTGTCCTCCGCGGACTACCTCCACGTGGACGTGATGGACGGCTGCTTTGTCCCCAACCTGACCATCGGCATCCCTGTGGTGCAGTCCATCCGCAAGCACACGGACATGTTCCTGGACGTGCATCTGATGATCGACAAGCCCCTGCGCTACATTGAGGACTTCGCCAGGGCTGGAGCCGACCTGCTGTCCATCCACCTGGAGGCCGACCACCCCACCCGCATTGCCCAGGCCCTGAAGGTGATGGAGCAGTGCGGGGTCAAAAAGGCGGTGGCTCTCCGGCCCATTACCGATGCCCGGGCCATCCTCCCCTACGTGGAGCAGCTGGACATGGTGCTGGTGATGACGGTGGAGCCCGGCTTCGGCGGCCAGGCCTTTATGGAGTCCCAGCTGGACACCATCCGCCAGGCCCGGGCCATCATCGACCGGTACAACCCTGCCTGCGAGCTGGAGGTGGACGGCGGCGCCTCCCCCAAGACCGCCCCCCTGGTGGTGGAGGCGGGGGCCAATGTGCTGGTAGCCGGCTCCGCCGTGTACGGCGCCCAGGACATCCCCGGCGCCATTGCCGCCCTGCGGGCCGCCCGCTGAGTTTGCTGTCTCCCCGTTTGGGAGACAAGGAGGTTTATCATGCAGTATTTTCCCCCCGCGCTGGAGCGCCTGGTGGAGCAGTTTGCCAAGCTCCCCGGCGTGGGCGTCAAGTCCGCCCAGCGCCTGGCCTTCTATGTGCTGTCCATGCCCCAGGAGGAGGCCGAAGCCTTTGCCCAGGCCATTGTGGAGGCCAAATCCGACATCCACTGCTGCCCCATCTGCCAGAATCTGACCCAGGGGGAGGGGCCCTGCTCCGTCTGCCGGGATGAGCGGCGGGACGCCGCCACCATCTGCGTGGTGGCCGACCCCAAGGACGTGGTGGCCATGGAGCGTTCCCGGGAGTACCCCGGCCGGTACCACGTCCTTCACGGCGTCATCTCCCCCATGAACCATGTGGGCCCCGACGACCTGCACATCCAGTCCCTGGTGCAGCGGGTGTCGGAGGGGAACATCCACGAGGTCATCATGGCCACCAACCCGGACACGGAGGGGGAGGCCACCGCCATGTACCTGGCCCGGCTGCTCAAACCCTTCGGGGTGAAGGTGACCCGCCTGGCCTACGGCATCCCTGTGGGCAGCCACCTGGAGTACGCCGACGACGCCACCCTTATGCGGGCGCTGGAAGGGCGGCGGGAGCTATGAGCCCCCAGGCGCCCGCCCTTACCCCCGTCACCCGCCGCTATCTGATGGATTTTGCCCTGCGGGCGGGAATCTTCCTTCTGATCGGGATTATCTACCTGGCCGCCCCGGAGCAGCTGGATTTCACCGCCGCCGCAGGCCCCACCCTGCCCCTGATCCTCCTCTGGGCGGCGGTGTTCTGTTCTATGGCGGCCCAGCTCAACCCCAAGAGCCGCCTGACCCGGGGCTGCCTGAAGCAGTATCCCACCGGGTGCCGCCTGGCGGCGGATTACGACAAGGACGCCCTGGCCCAGGCGGTGAAACGGCAAAACCGGGGTGCGGCGAAGGTGGCCGTCCTTTGGCTGGCCATCAACCTGTTCATCGGCCTTCTGTATCACTGGGGCTCCGTGCTGCGGGCGGCGGAGCTGGTGGTGCTGTGCGCCTTCTGCTACCTGTGTGACCTGATCTGCGTGCTGTTTTTCTGCCCCTTCCAGTTCTTCCTCATGCACAACCGGTGCTGCGTCAACTGCCGGATCTTTGCCTGGGGCTCCTGGATGATGGCCTCCCCCCTGATGACGGTGCTCCACTGGTACGCCCAAAGCCTGTTCTGGATGGGCGTGGTGGTGCTCATCTGCTGGGAGGTGCGCTTTTTCCGCCACCCGGAGCGCTTCTGGTACGGCTCCAACCTGGCCCTGCGGTGCGGTGCCTGCACCGACCGGCTGTGCCGGTACAAGAAGCTGGCTCCCAAGCACCCCATCTAACCGAAACGCTTATCATGTGCTCCTCCGCCGGGGACAGTGATGGATACACCGTCCAACAAAGGGGGAGCATTGTTATGCTGGGGAAGGGGAACGTGCGGCCATGAAAGCGCGGGGCGGGAGCTGTCCACGACCCAGCCAGGTGCGAGAGGGAGGTGTTGAAATGAAATGGATACGGACTGAGGACGCGGTGGGCCACGTGCTGTGCCACGACATGACCCAGATCATCAAGGACGTCTACAAGGGCCCCCGCTTCCGCAAGGGGCACGTGGTCACAGCGGAGGATATCCCCGTGCTGCGCTCCATGGGCAAGGAGCATCTCTACGTCTGGGAGGCGGCCCCCGGCATGGTGCACGAAAATGACGCGGCGGAGCGCCTGCTCAGGCTGTGCGGCCAGGAGAACATGACCCGCAGCCCGGTCTCGGAGGGCAAGATCGAGTTAAAGGCCGCCTGTGACGGCCTGTTCCTGGTGGATTCCTCCCGTCTCACGGCGGTAAACAGCCAGGGCCAGGCCATCATCGCCACACGGAAGGGCGGCACCGCGGTCCGCCGGGGAGACAAGGTGGCGGGGATGCGCACCATCCCCCTTCTCCTCCCGGAAGAACAGCTGCAAAGTATGGAACAGGCCGCAGGCACACAGCCGCTGCTGTCCCTCAAGCCCTTTGTGCTCAAAACCGCCTGTATTGTGGCCACCGGCAGCGAGGTGAAGCAGGGCCTTGTCAAGGATACCTTCACCCCCGTTGTGGTGGCCAAATTAAAGCGTATGGCATCGAGGTGCAGGGCGTGGCCTGCTCCGGGGACGGGGTGGAAAATATCCGCCGGGCGGTGCTGGCCATGCGGGCTAAAAGGCCTGACATGATCCTGTGCGCCGGAGGCATGAGCGTGGACCCTGACGACAATACCCCTGGGGGCATCCAGGCCGCAGACGCGGACGTGGTGTGCTACGGCGCGCCGGTGCTGCCCGGCGCCATGTTCCTGCTGGGCTACTTTGCCGATGGGATGCCCATTCTGGGCCTGCCAGGCTGCGTCGTGTACGCCGGGGCCACCATCTTCGACTTGCTGATGCCAAGAATTGCGGCGGGCGTCCCCGTCACTCGCGCCCAAATCGCCGCCCTGGGGGAGGGCGGCCTGTGCCTGGGCTGTGAGGAATGCCGCTACCCCGTCTGCCCCTTCGGAAAGTAAAGCAGAAAAAACATCATAAATCGAAACGGCACCCCGTTTGAGGGACGGTATGATTTACCGTTTCCCAAACGGGGTGCCGTTTATTGCACTCAATGCGGTTTTTGTTGGGACGGATTACTCCAGCACGGCTCCCCGGTCGGCGGAGGACACCAGTCTGGCGTACCGGGCCAGGTAACCGGTCTTGATCCTGGGCTCGGGGCAGACCCACTTGGCCTTGCGCTGGGCCAGCTCCTCATCGGAGACCAGCAGCTGAATGGAGCGGTTGGGGATGTCGATGGCAATCTGGTCCCCCTCCTGTACCAGGCCGATGGGGCCGCCGGAGGCCGCCTCAGGGGACACATGGCCGATGGAGGCTCCCCGGGTCGCGCCGGAGAAGCGGCCGTCGGTGATCAGGGCCACGTCCTTGTCCAGGCCCATGCCGGCGATGGCGGAGGTGGGGTTGAGCATCTCCCGCATGCCGGGGCCGCCCTTGGGGCCCTCGTAGCGGATAACCACCACGTCACCGGCCACGATCTTACCGGCGTAGATGGCCTGGATGGCGTCGTCCTCACAGTCAAAGACCCGGGCGGGGCCCTGGTGCACCATCATCTCGGGAGCCACAGCGGACTGCTTGACCACGCAGCCGTCGGGAGCCAGGTTGCCCTTGAGCACGGCGATGCCGCCGGTCTTGGAGTAGGGATTGTCGATGGGGCGGATGATCTCCGGATTACGGTTGACCACGCCGGCCAGATTCTCCGCCACGGTCTTGCCGGTGCAGGTCATCAGGCTGGTGTCCAGCAGACCGGCCTTGACCAGCTCGGTCATCACGGCGTACACGCCGCCGGCCCGCTCCAGATCCTCCATGTAGGTGTCCCCGGCGGGAGCCAGGTGGCACAGGTTGGGGGTCTTGGCGGAGATTTCGTTGGCCATGTCGAAGCTCAGCTCGATGCCGCACTCGTGGGCGATAGCGGGCAGGTGGAGCATGGTGTTGGTGGAGCAGCCCAGAGCCATGTCGATGGTCTCGGCGTTATGGAAGGCGGCCTCGGTCATGATATCCCGGGGGCGGATGTCCTTTTTCACCAGCTCCATAATCTGCATACCGGCGTGCTTGGCCAGGCGGAGGCGGGCGGAGTAGACGGCGGGGATGGTGCCGTTGCCCCGGAGGGCCATGCCGATGGCCTCGGTCAGGCAGTTCATGGAGTTGGCGGTATACATGCCGGAGCAGGAGCCGCAGGTGGGGCAGGCGTTGTTCTCATACTCCTCCAGGCCCTCCTCATCCAGCTTGCCGGCGTAGTAGGAGCCTACAGCCTCAAACATGTGGCTCAGGCAGGTGCGCCGGCCGTCGTTCATGGTGCCGGCCAGCATGGGGCCGCCGGAGACAAAAATGGTGGGGACGTTCACCCGGGCAGCCGCCATCAGCAGGCCGGGCACGTTCTTGTCACAGTTGGGAATCATGACCAGACCGTCAAACTGGTGGGCCATGGCCATGGCCTCGGTGGAGTCGGCAATCAGGTCCCGGGTAACCAGGGAATACTTCATGCCCACGTGGCCCATGGCAATACCGTCGCACACGGCGATGGCGGGGAACTCCACAGGGGTGCCGCCGGCGGCGCGGATGCCCGCCTTGACCGCCTCAGAGATCTTGTCCAGGTTCATGTGGCCGGGCACAATCTCGTTGTAGGAGCACACCACGCCGATGAGGGGCCGCTCCAGCTCCTCCTTGGTGTAGCCCAGGGCGTAAAGAAGGGAACGGTTGGGGGCGGCAGAGGCGCCCTTGGTGATCACGTCAGAACGCATACAAATCTCTCCTTTGCTTTGGCAAATCAAAAATCCGGTCAGCCGGCCGGAATCCATGCCCGATTGGGGCTATTATAGCACATTCACACCCCGCGCACAATGGCATTCCTCCCGCCATTGGTCAAAAATCGGGCCGGGCTCCCAGTGGAAGCCCGGCCCGAAGGGCGGTCATTTCTTCTTTTTGTGCTTGTCAAAGAACCCTTTCAGGCCGCCCTCCTCCTGGACGTCCTCCCCCATGGCCTGGGCGTAGGCCCGCAGGGCCTCCTTCTGCTCGCTGCTGAGGGAGGTGGGTACCTGTACCCGCACGGTGACGTACTGGTCGCCCCGGCCACGGCCCCGCAGCTCGGGAATGCCCTTCCCCCGCAGACGGAAGGTGGTGCCGGACTGGGTGCCGGCGGGCAGGGTGTACTTCACCTTGCCGTCAATGGTGGGGATCTCCAGCTCGGCGCCCATAACCGCCTGGTAGAAGGTCACGTTGTGCTCATAAAGCACAGTGGTGCCCTCCCGCTGGAACTGGGGATGGGGCTTAACATGCACGCTGACAATCAGGTCCCCGGCGGGGCCGCCGTTCTTCCCGGCGTTGCCCTGGCCCCGGAGGGAAATGGCCTGGCCGTCGTCGATGCCGGCGGGGATGGTCACGGTGATCCGCTTGCTTTTCTTCACGCTGCCCGTGCCGCCGCAGGCTTTGCAGGGGGTATGGATGATCTTTCCGGTGCCCCGGCACTTGGAGCAGGTGGCGGTGCTGGCCATGACCCCCAGAGGGGTGCGCTGCTGGATGCGGACGGTGCCGGTGCCCCGGCAGTCAGGGCAGGTGTCCGCAGTGGTGCCCGGCTCGCAGCCGGAGCCCTGGCAGGCGTCGCAGGGCTCTGCGCGGTTCAGGCTGATCTCCTTCTCGCAGCCGAAGGCCGCCTCCTCAAAGGTGATGGTCAGGCTGGCACGGAGGCTCTCCCCCTTCTGGGGGCCGCTGCGCCGGCTCCCGCCGCCGCCGAACCCGCCGAAGCCGCCCCCTCCAAAGAAGGAGCCGAAAATATCGCCCAGGTCGATATCGCCCATATCAAAGCCGCCGAAGCCGCCGGCCCCGCCGCCATAGCTGGGATCGACGCCGGCGTGGCCGAACTGGTCGTACCGGGCCCGCTTCTCCTTATCAGACAGGACGCTGTACGCCTCGTTGACCTCTTTGAATTTCGCTTCCGCTTCCTTGTCACCGGGATTGACGTCGGGGTGGTATTTCTTGGCCAGCTTCCGGTAGGCCCGCTTTAAATCGTCGTCAGAGGCGCCCTTGCTGACTCCCAGCACCTCATAGTAATCTCGTTTCTGTTCTGCCATCTTCTTCACCTCACAGACCTTGGGCGCCCCGCTTCCAGAACACCCGGAATGGGACGGATGGTTCCATCCGCCCCATTCTTCGCTGTAATTTCCTTATTTCTTGTCGTCGTCCACGACCTCGTAGTCGGCATCCACCACGTCGGGGCCGGCGTCGCTGCCGCCGGTCTGGCCGCCGAAGTTGGCGCCGCCCATGTCGGGGCCGGGCTGCTGGCCGGCCTGCTGGTACAGCTTCTCGCTGACGGCGTAGAAGGCCTTGGTCAGATCCTCAGTGGCCGCCTTAATGGCCTCGGTGTCGCTGCCCTTCATGGTCTCCTTCAGCTTGCCCAAGGCGCTTTCCACGTTGGCCCGGTCGCTGGCGTCCAGCTTGCCGCCCATCTCCTCCAGGGTCTTTTCGGTCTGGAACACCATCTGGTCGGCCTGGTTGCGCACATCGGCGGCCTCTCTCTGCTTCTTGTCCTCGGCGGCGTACTGCTCCGCCTCCCGGACGGCCTTGTCGATGTCGTCCTTGGACATGTTGGTGGAGGAGGTGATGGTGATGTGCTGCTCCTTGCCGGTGCCCATATCCTTGGCGGAGACGTTGACGATGCCGTTGGCGTCGATGTCGAAGGTCACCTCAATCTGAGGCACGCCACGGCGGGCGGGAGCGATGCCGTCCAGGTTGAACCGGCCCAGGGTCTTGTTGTACTGAGCCATCTCACGCTCGCCCTGGAGGACGTGGACCTCAACGGAGGTCTGGTTGTCGGCGGCGGTGGTAAACACCTGGCTCTTCTTCACGGGGATGGTGGTGTTGCGCTCAATCAGCTTGGTCATCACGCCGCCCATGGTCTCCAGGCCCAGGGACAGGGGGGTAACGTCCAGCAGCAGCAGGTCCTTCACGTCGCCGGTGAACACGCCGCCCTGGAGCGCGGCGCCCAGAGCCACGCACTCGTCGGGGTTGATGCCCTTGAAGCCTTCCTTGCCGGTGAGCTTCTTGACCATGTCCTGCACGGCGGGGATACGGCTGGAGCCGCCCACCATCAGGACCTTGGAAATATCGCTGCCGCTGAGGCCGGCGTCGCTCATGGCCTGGCGGACGGGGCCGGCAGTGGCCTCCACCAGGTGGGCGGTGAGCTGGTCGAACTTGGCCCGGGTCAGGGTCAGGTCCAGATGCTTGGGGCCGGTGGCGTCGGCGGTGATATAGGGCAGGTTGATATTGGTGGAGGTGACGCCGGACAGCTCGATCTTGGCCTTCTCGGCAGCCTCCTTCAGACGCTGCATAGCCACCTTGTCACCAGTCAGGTCGATGCCCTCGGTCTTTTTGAACTCGGCAGCCATCCAGTCCATGACGCACTTGTCGAAGTCGTCGCCGCCCAGGCGGTTGTTGCCGGCGGTGGCCAGCACCTCGATGACGCCGTCGTCAATGTCCAGGATGGACACGTCGAAGGTGCCGCCGCCCAGGTCGTACACCATGACCTTCTGAGCGGTCTCCTTATCCACACCGTAGGCCAGAGCGGCAGCGGTGGGCTCGTTGATGATACGCTTGACCTCCAGGCCGGCGATCTTGCCGGCGTCCTTGGTGGCCTGGCGCTGGGCGTCGGTGAAGTAGGCGGGGACGGTGATAACCGCCTCGGTGACGGTCTGGCCCAGGTAGGCCTCGGCGTCGGTCTTCAGCTTCTGAAGGATCATGGCGCTGATCTCCTGGGGGGTGTACTTCTTGCCGTCGATGGACACCTTGTAATCGCTGCCCATCTCACGCTTAATGGAAATCACGGTGCGGTCGGGGTTGGTGATAGCCTGGCGCTTAGCCACCTGGCCCACCATGCGCTCACCATCCTTGGAAAAAGCCACCACGGAAGGGGTGGTGCGGTTGCCTTCCGCGTTAGGGATCACGACGGCGTCGCCGCCCTCCATGACGGCAACACAAGAGTTGGTGGTACCCAAATCAATACCGATAATCTTGGACATAATGTTTTCCTCCTAAATATATGAAAGATTGTTTTTTACAAAAGAATTGGATGCCTCGGGTTTTGCGCCGGGGTTCAGTTGGCCACCTTCACCATGGCGAACCGGATTACCTTGTCCCCCGCCTGGAAGCCGGCTTGGAACACCTCACATACCGTGTTCTCACCCAGGCTCTCGTCCTCCACATGCATCACCGCGTTGTGGAGCTTGGGGTCAAAGGGCTGGCCCAGGGCCGGGATTTCCGCGATGCCCAGCTTCTCCAGCACGGATTTCAGCTGGGTCATGGTCATCTCCACGCCCTTCTTATAGGCCTCATCCGCCGTCTCCTGCTTCAGGGCCCGCTCCAGATTGTCGTACACCGGGAGGAAGGCCGCGGCGGTCTCCGCCTTGGCGTCGCTCCAAATGGACTCCTTCTCCTTGGCGGTACGGCGGCGGTAGTTATCGTACTCCGCTGCCAGCCGGAGGAACCGGTCCTCCGCCTGGGCCAACTGGTCCTGCTGGCTGTCCTGGGCGGCCTGCTGGGGCGCTTCGGGCTGGGGCTCAGGCTGTTGGTCCCCTCCCTGGGTCTCCGGCTGCTGCTCCTCCTGGCTCTGAGCGGTCTCCTGGTCCAGGATCTCCTCAGGCTGGGTCTCTTTCTTGCTCATGGACTAATTTCCTCCTATTCCTCATGATGCCCTTCTCCAGGGGGGAGCTCCCCCTTGCCGAACATCCGGGTCAGGCTGTCGGCGAAGTAGGACAGGCGGGCGGTCACCTTGGCGTAATCCATCCGGGTGGGGCCTACCACGCCGATGACGCCCCGCATATTGTCTCCGATGTCATAGCTGGCCATGACAACGCTGGTGTCTTTCAATGCCTCGTTGATATTTTCCGGGCCGATGAGAATGTTCATGTTCTGTCCCTCGGTGAGGGTCACCGGCAGGTTGGACTTCCCCTGCTCCTCTGTCTCCGACAGGTAATTCATCAGGGGCTTAGCCTTGTCCAGGCTGCGGTATTCCGGGTGCTCCAGCAGATGGGTAATGCCTGCGGTATGGATGGTCTGGCCGCTTTGCTGGTTGAGCACCTCCATGGCAAACTGCACCACCATGGAGATCAGCTGGAACGCCCCTGGGGCGGAGCGGGTCTCCATCTTGTCCAGGGTCTCCTCCATCTCCTCCAGGCTCAGGCCCACAAAGGAGCTGTTCAGCACCGTGGACAGCAGCTGCAGCTGGGTGTCGGACAGCTGCTCCGGCATGCGGATCAGCTTGTTCTTCACCACGGAGTTGTCCGTCATCACCACGGCGATGAAGGCGTTTTCCTCCACCATCAGCAGGTCGAACCGTTTCACCGTGATCCGCTTTTTGGGGGCGGCGGCGGTGAACACCGGGTAGTCGCTCAGCTGGGAGAGCACCTTGCCCGCCCGGTCAATCACCCGGTCCAGCTCCTCCATCCGCAGGTTCAGCGCGTCGTTGATTCGCTGGGTTTCCTGGATGGTCAGCTGGTGCTCCCCCATCAGCTCGTTGACGTACAGCCGGTAGCCCATGGGAGAGGGAATCCGGCCGGCGGAGGTGTGGGGCTGCTCCAGATAGCCCAGCTCCGTCAGATCCGCCATCTCATTGCGGATGGTGGCGGTGGACACATCCAGCCCCGCCTGCTCGGCCACAGCCTTGGAGCCAACCGGTTCGGCGGTGGCAATGTAGATCTCCACAATGGCCCGAAGGATTTTCTTTTTTCGGTTGTTCAGCTCCATGTTCCCACCGCCCGCGGTTTGTTTTCTGGTTTTAGCACTCATTATCCCTGAGTGCTAAAGATACTGTACCACCTGCCCCGCAAATTGTCAATAGCTCCTTTGTGAATTTATTTTGAATAACAACGGGGGTTTTTATCCCTCTTTTCCTGGGGAAACACGCCTTTGCCCAGGCAGGGGTTGCCCCTCTCTCCCTCCGGCCTGGCCCGGTTTTGCCTGTGCTGAATGGGAAAGCCCCTTTCGCCGCTTGCACAGCGAAAGGGGCTTTGCTAATTTTCCTCTGATTGGGAAATGGTTTTTCACGGTTACCCGCCGCTGCGGGTAATGTCCACCACCCATTTGCCGGAGCGCAGGCGCCACACGCCCACCACGGCCTTGAAAAACTGCTCCGTGCCCATGGCCAGATAGACCCACAAAATGTCCATCCGCAGCACAGAGCCCACCAGAGCCGCCAGGGGGATGGCCACCAGCCACAGGGGGCACAGGTCGATCAGGGTGGCGGCCCGTACATCGCCGCCGCCACGGAGCACCCCCACAATATTGCAGGTGTTGAAGTCCCGAATGGGCATCAGCACCGCCACCACCGTCAGCATCATGGTCACAATCTCGCACGCGCCAGGGGACAGGTGGAACAGGGGGAAGAAATAGGTGGGGGCCACCAGGCGGGTAAACAGCATCAGCACGCCGCCCAGCACCAGCCCGGCGCCAGCGCTGAGGGTGTCCAGAGCCAGGCCCACCTCATACACCACATGGGAGCGGCCCGCGCCGATTTCCCGCCCGATGATGACGGAGGCGGTGCCGGCAATGCCGAAGGCCGCCACCATGCACAGCTTTTCCAGGTTTCCCGCCAGGGTATAGGCAGCCAGGATCTCTGTGCTGCCCTCCATGTGCCCCATGATGGTGGGGTACATGGCGGTGCCCAGCCCCCACATGGTCTCGTTGCACACCACCGGGCCGCCGTAGCGGATAAACTTTCCCCCCATGTTCCGCCCGGGCCGGAGCAGCAGGCCGGGCTGGAACCGGAACGCCCTGGTGCGGGCCAGGTGGCCTGCCATGATGAGGAACTCCACCACACGGGCGGCCAGGGTAGCCACGGCAGCGCCGGTCACCCCCAGGGCGGGAGCCCCCAGATTGCCGAAAATCAGCACCCAGTTGAGGAAGGTGTTGGTCCCCATGGAGGCTGCCAGGATATACATGCCCAGCTTGGGCCGCTCCATGCTGCGCCAGGCGGCGATGTAAACCAGGGTCATGCCGTTGAGGACGTAGGACAGGCCGATCACCCTGGCATAGTCTGCCGCCAGGGCGATAACCTCCGGCTCGTTCCCAAACAGGCTGAGGAAGGGCTGGGGCATCAGCAGCAGGATCAGGGCAAAGGAAATGGACACCAGGTTCACCGCCCAGAGGGCCACGCCCACCACCCGGTTGATGGCCTCCCGGTCTCCCCGGCCCCAATACTGGCTGATAAGCACCGTGGCGCCGCTCTGCACCCCGAAGAAAAACAGCTGCACCACAAAAATGGGGATGTTTGCCAGGGTAACGGCGGCCATGGGTACCTCGCCCAGCATACCCACCATAAAGGTATCGGCCATAGCCAGGGCGCTGGTAATCAGGTTTTGCAGCACCATGGGGGCTGCCAGCGCCCCCACCCGGCGGTAGAACTCCGGCCCCCGGCGAAGATATCCTAACACAGGCTCTCTCTCCTCCTTCTACACACAATCAGGACAGGCTGGTAAACAGCTGGGCCCCGGCCTGCGCCAGCGCCTGGGCCAGGGCGTCCACCTCCTCCTCCCTGGTACAGGGGGAGAAGCTGATCCGCAGCACCCCGTCCAGCTCCTTTTTCGGCAGGTTCAGCGCCGCGTACACGTGGCTGGCCTTTCCCTTGTGGCAGGCGGAGCCGGAGGACACACAAACGCCCCGGTCACTGAGGAACCGCACCACCACTTCGCTTTTGTAGCCGGGCATGGTCACCGCCAGAATGTGGGGGGCTGTGCCCGTCCCCACCTGCTTCAGGCCGGGCACCGCCCGGGTCAGTTTGTCCAGCGTCAGCGCCTTCATGCGGGCCATGTGGGCCGCAGCCTCCGCCATCTCCCGGGCCCCCGCCTCCACGGCGGCGGCAAAGGCGGCAATCTGGGCCGTGGGCTCTGTGCCGGAGCGCATACCGTTTTCCTGCCCGCCTCCACGAATCAGGGGCGGGAACTTCAACCCCTTTCGGATATACAATGCGCCGATACCCTTGGGGGCCTGGATCTTATGGCCGCTGATGGACAGCAGATCCACCCCCAGCTCCGCCGGGGTGAAAGGGACCTTCAAAAAGCCCTGGACCGCGTCACAGTGAAACAGGGCCCGGCTGCCGGAGCGGCGCACCGCATCCACCGCCTGGCGGATGGGGAGCACCGTCCCCAGCTCATTGTTCACCAGCATCATGGACACCAGCACCGTGTCCGGACGGAGGGCGGACTCCAGATCGGCCAGGGAAATTTCCCCATCCCGGTTGGGCTTCAGGTACGTAACCTCATAGCCCCGGCGCTCCAGCTCCTTACAGGGCTGCAGCACCGCGTCGTGCTCATAGGCGGTGGTAATGATGTGCTTTCCCACCCGTTTGCCCGCCTCCACGGCGCCGTAAATGGCCCAGTTATCCCCCTCCGTGCCGCAGGAGGTAAAGTACAGCTCCTCAGGGGCGCAGCCCAGGCCCCGGGCGATCTGCCCCCGCCAGGCCGCCAGGCCGGCAGCCGCCTGGCTGCCCAGCTCGTGCCGGGCCGACGGGTTGCCCCAGCCCTGGGTCATAGCCTGTACGGCGGCCTCCACCGCCTCCCGCCGCACGGGGGTGGTGGCCGCATAATCAAAATATGCAGTCAACGGTTTTCACCTCATCATCTGATTCCAAAGGTATCGACATTCTATGCTTTTCCCCCAAAAAAGTCAAGGCATCCCCAGATGCAGAGAAAACGGGTATCCCTCAAAAGCACAGCCTCTGGGGCATACCCGTCTCATGGTCTGATCTTGTTTTCCGGTGGGAGCTCCCCTCCCGTTATTCCGCCGCGGCAATATCCTGGGATGGCTCCGACTGCACCGGCGTCTCCGGCTCCTCCGATTCCACGCTGGGCTCCCCCTCTGTGGGCAGTTCAGCATCCAGCACCGGCTCCCAGCCGGCCTCCGGGACCGTGCCGTCCACGGAGTCGGTGACCGTAGTGGTGTCGGTGGTGGGGTCAGCAGCGGGGGCGGGGTCGGTCACCGTACCGGGGTTGGTTTCCGGGGCAGGCTTGGTTTCCGGTGCGGGTTTGGTCTCAGGCACTGGGTCGGTAGCCGGGGTTTGGTCCTCCGTGGGGGCGGGGTCCTCCGTTTTTTCCGGCATCCGCCCGCTGAACAGGTATTCCTCCAGGCACAGCCCGCTTTCATACACGTCGGTGGCCAGGGAGACCCCCAGATACCGCACATGCCAGGGCTCATACTGGTACCCGGTGATGTTCTCCTTCCCCAGGGGATACCGGATGATAAAGCCGTACTCATGGGCGTGGGCGGCCAGCCACTTTCCCGCGGCGGTCTCCCCGTAATCGTTGCTAATGCTGCCGATATCAAAGGCCAAACCGGTCTGGTGCTCCGAGTGGCCGGGCCAGGCGGAGTAGGTGTCGGCGGCCTCCTTGCCGTCCTGGGCCACATACTTCCGGTACAGCTTGTCCTGATAGTCAAAGTCCCGCAGACCGCTGAGCAGCGGCATGGAGTAGCCCGCCGCCTCCGCCCCGGCCTGGAGCTTGTTCAGCGCCGCAGTCGCCGTCTGGTCATACCCGCCGTAATCCCGGGGCAGGGCATAGGTCTTGTTCACCAGCAAAACGCCGTTGATGTAAGTGGGCTCCACAGTATCGTAGTAACTGTAGGGCTGTCCGCTGGGGCTGACGTCGTAGCCCAGGGAAGTTCCCTGGCTGTTCTGTCCGTTTTCCGTCTCACTTCCGGCCGTCTGCTCCAGGGAGGCATCGCTGCCGCTGGGATCTGGGATAGAGCTGAACCCATCCGTGCGGTGGGAGCTGCCTGACGAGGTGTCATCCCCGTACGCCCCTTCCGCCTCCTTGGGTCTGGCGCAGGCCGTCAAAACCAGCAGCATCGCCAGAGCCAGGCACAAAAAACGTCCCTTTTTCACGTCGTACTCCTCTCTTGGCGGGCAGGCCCATGGCCCCTTCCCGCCGCAATTCGTCTTTCTTCCCCACATTGTACGCCACCCTTTTGAAAAATGCAAGTGGAATTGCAACCCCAGCCCCGCAAAAAAAGGGCGCCGCCCGGCTACAGCCGGACGGCGTTCCTTATTGCATGTTCCAGCCCTCACAGGCGGCGTCACACGCTCTCAGGCGCCTGGGTGGACTCGCTCCAGGCCTGCATGACCCGGGCGTCCTCCTCCCGACGCTCCTGGATGGCCTCCTTCAGGATCATATCCTTCACCTTCATCAGCCGGATGGTGTTGGCGCGCTCGTTCTCGTCCAGCTTCATGGTGATATACTTGATATTCTCCTGCATCTCAGGAATCTTCACGTACTCCAGGGCGTTGACGCGGCGGCGGGTTTTTTCAATCTCCTCCGCCAGCAGCTGGCTGGTCTTTTCGATCTCCGCCAGCTTCAGCATGTCCTGAAAGACCCTGGCCATGGCGTCCACCGCGTCGTCCAGCTCACCGCTGGTCTGGGCAAAGCCATAGGGATAGATCTCTCCGGGGTCCTGGCTGGCCGTGCGGAACTGATACCTGGGCACATCCACGGACATCATGTTCTGGAAGGACATCTCCAGCTCCACACTCTGCTTGGGGTACAGCAGGGACTGCTGGAGCATCTCCGGGGACATAAGGGCGGCGGCCACGGTAAAGGAGCCATGGGCCTTCATCAGCCCCTCCTCTACCCGGCGGCGCAGCGCCCGGTTCTCCCGCACCACGTCCATGAACTGCTTCATCAGCTCATCCCGCTTGTCCTTCAGCAGCTTGTGGCCCCGCTGCGCTGTTTTCAGCCGCCCCTTCAGGCGGGTCAGCTCCATACGCGTGGGGTTTATGGTTGTGGAAGGCATACCGATCCCTCCTTAATCCTTCTTGGGCAGATACTTGTCGATCAGCTCAGGCTTGATCCGCTTCAGCTCGCTGCGGGGCAGAATGCTCAGCAGCTCCCAGCCCAGATCCAGCGTCTCCTGGACGGAGCGGTTCTCCTCCACACCCTGGGCCACGTAACGTTTTTCAAACTCGTCGGCGAATTTGGCGTACAGCAGGTCCGTGGGGCTGAGGGCAGCCTCGCCCAGAATGGACATCAGCTCCTTGTTCTCCTTGCCGGTGGCATAGGCGGCAAACAGCTGGTTCATGGTGCCGGAGTGATCCTCGCGGGTCTTGCCCTCGCCGGTGCCCTTGTCCTTCAGGCGGGACAGGGAGGGCAGCACGTCCACGGGGGGCACGATGCCCTTGCGGTACAGCTCACGGGAGAGGATGATCTGGCCCTCGGTGATATAACCGGTCAAGTCGGGGATGGGGTGGGTCTTGTCGTCCTCCGGCATGGTGAGGATGGGGATCAGGGTGATAGAGCCGTCCCGGCCCAGCTGGCGTCCGGCGCGCTCGTACAGGGTAGCCAGGTTGGTATACAGGTAGCCGGGGTAGCCGCGGCGTCCGGGGACCTCCTTCTTGGCGGCGGAGATCTCACGCAGGGCCTCGGCGTAGTTGGTGATGTCGGTCATGATAACCAGCACGTGCATGCCCTTCTCAAAGGCCAGGTACTCCGCGGCGGTCAGAGCCATCCGGGGGGTGGCAATACGCTCAACGGCGGGGTCGTTGGCCAGGTTGGTAAACAGCACGGTACGGTCAATGGCGCCGGTACGCTTAAACTCACTGACGAAGAACTCAGACTCCTCGAAGGTGATACCGATGGCGGCAAACACCACGGCGAAGTTGGACTCGCCGTCCAGCACCTTGGCCTGGCGGGCGATCTGGGCGGCCAGGGCGGCGTGGGGCAGGCCGGAGCCGGAGAAGATGGGCAGCTTCTGGCCACGGACCAGGGTGTTCAGACCGTCGATGGTGGAGATGCCCGTCTGGATAAACTCGTTGGGGTAGTCACGGGCGGCGGGGTTCATAGCCAGGCCGTTGATATCCCGGTACTCGTCGGCCAGGATGGCGGGGCCGCCGTCAATGGGCTGGCCCATGCCGTTGAACACGCGGCCCATCATGTCCGCGGATACACCCAGCTGCAGGGGGTGGCCCAGGAAGCGGATCTTGGAGTCGGCCAGGTTGATGCCGGCGGAGTTTTCAAACAGCTGCACCACAGCGGAGTCGCCGTTGACCTCCAGCACCTGACAGCGGCGGACGGTACCGTCGGACAGCTCGATTTCGCCCAGCTCGTCGTAGGTAACCCCTTCCACCTGGTTGACCACCATCAGAGGGCCGGAAATCTCTTGAATCGTTTTGTATTCCCGAATCACAGTTCCTTCTCTCCCTTCTGCGCGATGGCTTCCAATTCATTCTCCATATCCACCTGGATCTTGGCGTAGGCCTCCTTGTACTGGTCGGCGGGGACGGACTTGGCGCGCCCGATCTGCTCCCGGCTGGGGATGGTGAACAGGTCGGCCAGAGCGGCGCCCCGCTGGTTGGCAGCCCGGCAGCGCACGTCGTAATCCCGGATCATGGCCAGCATACGGGCCTGACGGTCATACTCGGAGTAGGAGTCGATATCCACGAAGGAGTTCTGCTGCAGGAAGTCCTCGCGGACCATCTTGGCAACCTCCAGGGTGATCTGATCCTTGGGGGACAGGGAATCCTTACCAACCAGCTGCACGATCTCGTTCAGGCTGGCCTCCTCCTGGAGCACGCCCATGGCCCACTCGCGGTCCTGCAGGAAGCCCTTGCCCAGGTGCTCATCGTACCAGGGCTTCAGGCTGTCCAGATACAGGGAGTAGGAGTTCAGCCAGTTGATGGCGGGGAAGTGGCGGCGGTAGGCCAGGGAGGCGTCCAGCGCCCAGAATACCTTGACGATCCGCATGGTGGCCTGGGAGACAGGCTCGGACAGGTCGCCGCCGGGAGGGGAGACCGCGCCCACGGCAGTCAGGCTGCCCCGGCGCTCGTCGGAGCCCAGGCAGGACACGCTGCCGGCGCGCTCGTAGAACTGCGCCAGACGGGAGCTGAGGTAGGCGGGGTAGCCTTCCTCGCCGGGCATCTCTTCCAGACGGCCGGACATCTCACGCAGGGCCTCGGCCCAGCGGGAGGTGGAGTCGGCGATGACG
>CASFCW010000024.1 GCA_949293165.1 uncultured bacterium | reverse complement strand
TGTATCACGCACATTCACCGTTGTTGTGGCATACACCGTTTCATTACAATCCGTAAAGAGCTGAACCTCTGGCTGTGCTTCAACTTCTGGTGCAGGGGTCTCTGTAGCCTGCTGAGTGGTGGTTTCCTCTGAGGTCTCAGACTGAGAGGTTGTGGTTGTCTCCGATGTAGTCCCAGAAGTTCCCTCGGTCTCAGGAGTGCTGCCGTCCTGCTGGGTGCTCACATCAACCGAGGATGAAGCATCGGAGGCACTGGCGTTCTGGCTGTTGTCGGCGGCGTTGTCGTTGGAGCCACCACAGGCGGCCAGGGTCAGGGCCAGGGAAAGAGACAAGCCTAGTATAAGAGCCTTTTTCATCATGGTTTCCTCCCATGCAAATTTCTTTTTGAAAATTATACCACCATGGAAAGATATTGTAAACGGTTGTTCAGAGCGTGGCTGTGTGTGGTGTCGGCAGCTGGGTAGCCCGCCACGGGTGGGGCCTGGGTGCTGTGCGGAAAGCTGGGTGCAAGGCGGGGAACAAGGTTGGTTCCGCTCCATGGAATATCCCCGCCGTGGGTTTGGGCGAAACAAGGGGGCTGGTCCCCGTGGGATATTCCGTCGCTGTGATCCCCTGAGGGGGATGGGTTTTTGTGGTGGGCCTGAAAGTGAAGTAAAAACGTGGGGTTGTGGTCCACTTCTTTAACTATGGGAAAGGTCATTTTCCCAGTTGGAGATGGTTTGCCGGCTGACGCCCAGGGCTTCCGCGGCCTGCTCCTGGGTGAGATTGGCATTGATCCGTGCCCGCCTGATTTTGGAGCCGATGTCCATGTGACGCACCGCCCTTCCTGATAAAATCCTACCGCCGGAGCGGCGGTTTGTCCATCCAATCTGTTTTACATGGGGGAAATCCATGTCAAAATCGGTTTCCATCATACCGTATATTGTCCTTTTTCGCAAGCTGTCAGGTTTCGGCAAGTTCTTTTCGGAAAAAGCCACTGGAATAATCTGCCATTTAACAGGAAAAGAGGGGGCATGGGGGCCTGGTTCTTTTTTCCCGGCCCGCGGCATAAAAATGGGACAAGACCACAGGAAAGGAAGGGATGGGACATAGAACAGGAATGGAGCGCCCTGTTTCGGGGCAAGGCATTTATCACCGATTTGGGGGCGGAACAGCAGGCCCAGGTCAGCGGGGAGACGGTGACTGTGGGTCGGTACGCCGTGTGGACGCCGGACGGGGAGGGACACCGGATCATAGAGGTGGGCGCCGACCTGGAGAGGCTGCGGCTGACCCATAAGGTGGGGATGGAAAATGTGTGCGTACTGGTGAGGAGGTGATGGCGTGAAGCTGGAGGAGCTGATGGCCTCGGTGGGGGACGCGGTACAGCAGGCCCAGTCCGCGCTGGATCAGGCTGGGGTCAGCCAGTACCTCTCCTATTTCCAGCCGCAGGCGCGGCAGGCCGCGGCCAGGATGCAGGCGGGGGAACCGGAGACAGGCGGCCCCCTCCGCCCCCGGGAGATTTCCTTCCTCCTGCCGGGTAAGCAGGGGGAACGGCAGGTCAGTCTGCCTGTGCTGGCATTGAGCGGCCATAGCCGCATGGCCTTCGATCAGGTAACGGTCCAGCTGAACGTGGCCCTGGAGGCCGCCCCGGACGGCGGCGGGCTGGAGGCCGTACCGGTGGCCCAGGGGGAGGGCGGGCACAAAATTGAACTGACCTTCCGCCGGGGGGAGCCGTCGGAGGCGGTGTCCCGCATCAGCGACGGGGCGGGGCAGCTGCTGTAATACCCGGCTGAGGCGGATTGTAAGGAGGAATTGTTTATGCCGGAACTGACCAATGAGATGGTAGGGCTGCCCCTTGGGGTATTGATTGCCCAGCCTATGATCGAGGTGGCGAAAAGCCAGGCGGAGCTGTGCCAGGTCTATCTGGACACCCTGCTGAAAATTGCCTTTGTCAACGGGAAGGACGGGGAGGCCAAGGTAATCACCTTCCAGCTCAACCGTCCTGTAATGGACAGCAGCGGAAATACCACGCTCCAGCCCTGTGAGGTGCAGGCGCCGCTGCTCTCCCTGGTGCCCCTGCCCGCCTTTACCATGGATGAGGCCACGGTACGCTTCTCCATGGAGGTGAAAAGCCAGGAGGTGGACAAATCCACCATTTCCAGCGAGACCCAGACCGACGCGGGCTACTCCGCCTGGGGCTTCCACGCCCAGATCAGCGGAAAGATTACCACCGACCGGGAGCACACCCGAAGCACGGATAAGTCCGCCAAATATGAGATCTATGCCCGGGCGGTGCAGCAGCCGCCGGTAGAGGGGATGGCCAAGCTCACCTCCATCTTTGCGTCGGTCATCGAACCCATGGCGCCCCAGGGGGGAAAGAGCTGAATGTGCCGCCTGTGTGGGGATAAGGATTGCGGGGAGGGGGAGCTGTGCGGATTGCGGCCCTATCTGGAAGAAAGAGCGGTTGCGGATGCCGTGGCCCGGGTGCAGGCCATCGACCCGGGTTTTGTGTCCCAAGGGTTCGGCCCCCAGCTGTATGTCCGGGGGAAATGGGGCCCGCGGCCCGCGCCGGTACAGCGGGTATGGGATCACTTTAAGGCCATCGGCAGCAGTGGATATGACTGCCCCTACTGCCGGCGTCATCTCACAGGGTGGTTTGACGTGGATCACCGGGTACCCTGGGAGACTTACATCCGCCGCAAGCTGAGGCTCAGCGCCGGGGAGGAGATCCAGATTCCCCTGTTTGTGGCCCGGGTCCTGGCCAGCGACCCGGACAACCTGCATTTGGTGTGCGCCAGCTGTAATCGGAGCAAGGGGGACCGCACGGAGGAATCCCCTGACTTCCCCCAATGGCTTGCCTATCGCCGGGACCAGGTGAAGAACGGGGGCGCGAGCCGTTTTTCCGCCGTCAGGCGTCCGCCCAGCAATGAGCGGGAGCGGCAGCTGGAGGCCAAGCTGCAGCGGATGAACGAAAGGAAACAACAGCAGGAGTGGGAGCGGGCGATGCGGCGGCTCCAGCGTCAGCAGCGGGAGGAACGGTACGCGGCCTGGTCCGCCCGGCGCTGGGGGGAGTGAGCCTATTCCTTCGTGCCCCCACAGGCATCCCTGTGGGCGGAAATGGTAAACAAGGTGTCCGCCAGCTGGGTCAGGGTGGCGCCCAGCAGATTCAGCTCCTCCGGTGTGAGCCTGGCGGCCAGGGCGTTTGCCAGGGCGGTGATGGACGCCGTCCACTCGCAGGAATTCATCAGAATCACCTCCACAGCCAGTTTATGCCTGGGGCGGGGGAGAAAGCCGCGGTTTTCCGTTGCAGGGAACCGCGGCTTTTTCTTTGAAAGGAAAATTTATTTCAAATATGGAACTTTTGTATGATTTGTGATATACTATGGGCATCACTGGGAGGGAGGCCTGGAATATGGGGGAGCGAACCTACATCGCCATTGATTTGAAATCCTTTTACGCCTCTGTGGAATGCATGGAGCGGGGGCTGGACCCCATGAGCACCAACCTGGTGGTGGCCGACCGGGAGCGGACGGAAAAGACCATCTGCCTGGCGGTCAGCCCATCTCTGAAGGCTTACGGCATCTCCGGGCGGGCCCGGCTGTTTGAGGTGGTTCAGCGGGTAAAGGAGGTCAACGCCCTGCGCCGGGGCCAGGCGCCGGGCAGGACCTTTTCCGGCAGCTCCTGGGATGACCGGGCGCTGGGGGCGGACCCCGCCCTGGAGCTGGACTATCTGGTGGCACCCCCCAGGATGGCCCTGTATTTGGAGTACAGCACCCGTATCTACCAGGTTTATCTGAACTATGTGGCGCCGGAGGATATGCACGTCTACTCCATCGACGAGGTCTTTTTGGACGTCACCTGTTATCTGGACACCTACCACACCACACCGGAGGAGATGGCCCGCACCATTCTGCTGGATGTGCTGCGCACCACCGGGATTACCGCCACCGCCGGCATTGGGGACAACCTGTATCTGGCCAAGGTGGCCATGGATATTGTGGCAAAGCATGCGCCGGCGGACGAGAACGGGGTGCGGATCGCCCGGCTGGACGAGGAGAGCTACCGCCGCACCCTGTGGACCCACCGCCCCATTACGGATTTTTGGCGGGTGGGCAGGGGATATGCAAAAAAACTGGCTCAGCACCGGATGTTCACCATGGGGGATGTGGCCCGGTGCTCTGTGGGAAAGGCCACCGATTACTATAACGAGGATCTGCTCTACCGGCTGTTCGGCGTCAATGCCGAGCTGCTCATTGACCACGCCTGGGGATGGGAGAGCTGCACCATCGCCCAGATCCAGGCCTACCGCCCGGCCAACCACAGCATTGTCTCCGGCCAGGTGCTGAAGGTGCCCTACCCCTTTGAAAAGGCCAGGCTGGTGGCCCGGGAGATGGCCGATCAGCTCAGCCTGGATCTGGTGGCAAAGGGGCTGGTGACCGACCAGCTGGTGCTGACGGTGGGGTATGACCGGGAAAATCTGGACGATCCCGCCCGCCGCTCCGCCTACCACGGCCCCATCACGCGGGACGCCTACGGCAGGGAGGTACCCAAGCACGGCCACGGCACCTGGAACCTGGAGGAATACACCGCCTCCACCAAGGTGCTGGTGGAGGCGGTCACCGCCCTGTTTGAGCGGGTGGTGGATGAAACCCTGCTGGTTCGAAGAATGTCCATTACCGCCGGGCGGGTGCTGCGGGAGGAGGAGGCGCCGGAGGAGGGGGAGGAGCAGCTGGATTTGTTTACGCCCCAGGATCTCCGACAGGCCAGGGAGGAAGTGCGGCAGCGGGAGCGGCGGATGCAGCAGGCGATGCTGGCCATCCGCCAAAAATACGGAAAAAACGCCATCCTCAAGGGCATGAACCTGGAGGATGGCGCCACCGCCCGGGAGCGCAACGGCCGAATTGGCGGGCACCGGGCGTAAAGGTAAGAAAGGAGAAGGGCTGTGAAGGAATTTCCCTATGCAGATATTCTGCACCTGCCCCACCATGTTTCCCCCACCCGGCCCAGGATGTCCGCCGCCGACCGGGCGGCACAGTTCGCCCCCTTCGCGGCGCTGGACGGGCATCAGGCGGCCATCCGGGAGACCGGGCGGGTCACCCAGCAGCGGCGGGAGCTGGAGGAGGACGGGAAGGCGGCCCTGGATCAGGTACTGGCGCAGCTGCGCCGCCGCCAGGGGGAGGCGGTGAGGCTGCGGGTCACCTTTTTCCAGCCGGACAGCCGGAAGGAGGGGGGCGCGTACCGCACCAGGGAGGGGGCGCTGCGCCGCCTGGACCAGGCGCGGGCCACGCTGACGCTGGAGGGCGGGGAGACCATCCCCCTGCACGATATTTGGGAGATGGAGGTGCTGTAGGGCTCAGCAGGGGGTGTGGGCCGGAGCGGAGACCTCCGCCTGGGCTATGATGAGCACGTCGCCGGGGAGAATCCGGGTGCTGCCGGTGGGGATCATGGTCTCCATCCCACGCTTGATGAGAATGACCAGCCCGCGGCGGTTGTTGGAAATCTGGGACAGGGACTGGTTGGCCCACTTGTGGTTCCGGTTGATGACCAGCTCCTGGAGGGCCAGATGCTCCCGGTCCTCAAAGGAGCGGGCGGCCAGCACCAGCAGGTCGCCCTCCCGCAGGATGGTATCTCCGTGGGGGACGATGTTGCCGCCCTCCCGGGAGATCATGGCCACCAGCAGGTCCCTGGGCAGGCCGGCCTGGCCCAGGGGAAGGCCGGCCCAGGGGTGGCCGGGGCCCAGGTGGATTTTGATAAAGCTGATGTCGCTTTCCTCCTGGTAGTCGGTGAAGGTCTTGCCTACGTCGGCGCTGCTGTCGATCATGGACAGGGCCCCGGCCACCCGGGGCAGCAGCGTGCCCTGGATGGAGATGGACAGCAAAACCACACAGAAAACCAGGTTATAAAGGTTGTAGCGGGTTTCCACGCCGCTGAGCACGGTGGAGATGGCGAACACGATGGAAGCGGCGCCCCGCAGCCCGGCCCAGGACACGGTGCCTACCTGCCCCAGGGAGGGACGGAAGGGCGCCAGCAGCAGGGCGGATACCAGGGGGCGGGCCGCCAGGGTGAGAAAGAGCATGATCCCCAGGGCGGGCAGCAGCACCGCCGGGAGATGGACGGGGGTAACCAGCAGCCCCAGCAGGAAGAAGATGACCACCTGGGCCACGTCGGTAGCCACGTCAAAGAAGTAGACCAGGTAGCGCTTGCTGGTCTGCCGGGTGTTGCCCAGCCAGATCCCGCACAGGTAGACGCTGAGGTACCCGTTCCCGTTTAACACGCTGGGCAGGGCATAGGAAAGCAGCATGATGGCAAAGAGGAAAACCGTTCTGCCCTGCTGGGAGGTAATCAGGCTCCGCCGGAGCAGCCACGCGGCCAGGGCCCCGCAGGCCAGGCCGCAGAGGATGCCCAGGGAGATCTGCTGGATGAGCAGGATGGGGATGGACAGGTCCTGGCCCCCCATCACCGCAAGGGTGGCGGCGGTGAGCATGTAGGAGATGGGGTCGTTGGAGCCGGACTCCACCTCCAGCAGGGAGTCGGTATGTTCCTTCAACGCCAGCTTTTTGGAGCGCAAAATGTTGAACACGGAGGCCGCGTCGGTGGAGGAGATGACCGAGCCGATGAGCAGGCTCTCCAGCCAGGGCAGGTCCAGGGCGAAATGGGCGAACACCGCCACAGCCCCCGCTGTTCCGGCCACGCCCAACGTGGACATGAGTACCGACTGGACCACCACCGGGCGGGCTGCCTGGAGATTGGTGCCAAAGCCGCCGTAAAACATGATGAAGATCAGGCTGGCTGAGCAGATGAGATTGACGGCCGCGTAATCGTTGAAGGAGATTTTCAGCAGGCCGTTTTCCCCAAAGCACATGCCCAGGGCAATGAATATCAGCAGGGAGGGGATGGGGATTTTCTCCAGAAAGTTGTTCATCAGAATGCAGATCAGAATGACGCATCCAATCAGCAGTAAGGCTTCGTTCACAGGCAAGGCACCTCCATGGACCAGGGTAGAGCAAAACGGACATAACATGGCTATTATATCATACTCCCTTGGTAGGAAACAAATCGGAAAGGGGCCTATGGGATAAAAATACCGTTCAGATTTCCCGGCAGGCTGTGAAAAAACTGTATGTGGGAGGAGGGACCGGGACATCCCACGCTGGTGGGAGGCAGCCCGGCGGCGGCTGCCCCCACGCCGTCCTGCCCGGCGACTCCCTTTGGAGAGGGCCGTCCCACCGCTCCGTCCCGGAGAAGCGGGGAGCGAAGTTTTTTCCTATAAGTGCGAAGAATTTTCTATCGTTTTTTACAAATGGCCGGTATAGAATAGGGGCAAGAAGCGGGAAACCGCCCAAAAACGTGGATTGCGTTTTGAAACAGAAGGAGGAACAATATGAAAAAGTATCTTGCTCTTGCCCTGGCCGCCACTATGTCCGTCGGTCTGCTGGCCGGCTGCGGCGGTACGCCTGCCGCCTCCGGCTCCGGTTCCGGCTCCGGCTCCGGTTCCGGCGGCGGGGCTCAGACCTCTGACCTGAAGGTCGGCGTGTTCTACTACAACTTCGCCGACGCGTACATCTCCACCGTCCGTGCCGCCATGGACAAGGAGCTGGACGCCCTGGGCGTGCAGTACCAGAACTTTGACGCCCAGACCAACCAGGCCACCCAGACCGACTCCATCAACACCGCCATCACCGACGGCTATGACCTGCTGATCGTCAACGTGGTGGAGAACGCCTCCCCCGAGGCCGCTCAGGGCGTTGTGGATGTGGCCAAGAACGCCGGCATCCCCGTCATCTTCTTCAACCGCGACTTCGACGCCTCCGTGCTGCAGAGCTATGAGAACAGCGCCTTCGTGGGCACCGATCCCGCTGAGGCCGGCCACATGCAGGGCCAGGCCATCGGCGAGTATCTGCTGGCCAACTACGACGCTGTGGACCTCAACGGCGACGGCGAGATCTCCTACGTGATGTTCAAGGGCCAGGAGGGCAACCCCGAGGCCGAGTACCGCACCCAGTTCGGCGTGGAGGATGCTGACGCTGTCCTGACCGCCGCCGGCAAGCCCGCCCTGAAGTTCTACGACGCCAACAACGCCGACAAGTATCTGGTTGACCAGACCGGCGCCTGGTCCGCTCAGGCTGCCACCGACTACATGAACACCATCCTGGGCCAGTACAACGAGGGCAACGGCAACATGATCGAGCTGGTTATCGCCAACAACGACAACATGGCCGAGGGCGCCATCGCCGCTCTGCAGACCGTGGGCTACAACATGGAGGGCGGCTCCAAGACCATCCCCGTGTTTGGCGTTGACGCGCTGGCCTCCGCCGTTGAGAAGATTGAGGCCGGCATCATGACCGGTACCGTTAAGCAGGACGGCGAGGCTATGGCCGCCACCATCGCCGCTCTGGTGAAGAACGTGATCGACGGTGAGGAGCTGATGGCCAACACCGACGGCTACAACGTGGACTCCGACTCTGCCAAGATCCGCGTGCCCTACTCCATGGTGGGCGGCGTGGCCTAAGGGGCGGTTCAAACGCAAACGCAAGCGTGCCCCCAATGCAGGTATTACAGCGAAGCGGGGCTGCCTTTGGGCAGCCCCGCTCCCGCCGTGAAACCCCCGCTTGAGATACGGCGCTTTTGCCCGTATATGAGGCGGTGGTTTCACCAAGAGAGAGGAGGAGTAATATGGAGCAGCATGAACTGCTGGAGATGCGGGGCATCACCAAGGAGTTCCCCGGCGTCAAGGCTCTGGACGGCGTGAATCTGACGGTTCGGGCCGGAACGGTTCACGCGCTGATGGGAGAGAATGGCGCCGGTAAGTCCACCCTGATGAAGTGCCTGTTCGGCATCTACAGCAAAGACGGCGGCACCATCACCCTGGATGGAAAGGAAGTCAATTTCAAAAGCTCCAAGGAGGCCCTGGAAAACGGGGTGGCCATGGTGCACCAGGAGCTGAACCAGGCCCTGACCCGGACGGTGAAGGACAACCTGTGGCTGGGCCGCTACCCCAAGGTGGGCGGCTTCATCGTCAGCGAACGGATTATGGACCAGCGCACCAAGGAAATTTTCGACACACTGGAGGTCAGCGTCAACCCCAAGGCGGTGATGTCCACCCTGCCCGTCAGCCAGCGGCAGATGGTGGAGATCGCCAAGGCGGTGTCCTACGACTCCAAGATCATCGTCTTTGACGAGCCTACCTCCTCCCTCACCGAGGCGGAGGTGGAGCACCTGTTCCGCATCATCGACATGCTGAAGAAAAAGGGCTGCGGCATCATTTACATCAGCCACAAGATGGACGAGATCCTCCGCATCAGCGACGAGGTCACCATCATGCGGGACGGCACCTGGGTGGCCACCCGGCCGGCCAAGGAGCTGACCATGGAGGAGATTATCCGCCTGATGGTGGGCCGTGAGCTGACCAACCGCTTCCCGCCCAAGACCAACAAGCCGGGGGAAGTGATCCTGGACGTGCAGCACATCTCCGGCAAGTACACCCGGCTGAAGGACGCCACCTTCCAGCTGCGCCAGGGCGAGGTGCTGGGCATCGCCGGCCTGGACGGCTCCGGCCGTACCGAGGTGCTGGAAAACCTGTTCGGCGCCATGACCCGGGAGGGAGGCACCATCACCCTCCACGGCAGGGAGATCCGCAACCGGACCCCCCAGGAGTCCATTAAAAACGGCTTTGCCCTGCTCACCGAGGAGCGCCGGGCCACCGGCATCTTCGGCATCCGGGACATCCGGGAGAACACGGTGGTGTCCAGCCTGAAGGACTACCTGCTGGGCGGCATCTGCCTCAGCGACAAGAAAATGAAGGAAAAGACCGACTGGTCTATCCAGGCCATGCACATCAAGACCCCCAGCCAGAAAACCCAGATCCGCTCCCTGTCCGGCGGCAACCAGCAGAAGGTTATCATCGGCCGGTGGCTGCTGACCAAGCCGGAGGTGCTGCTGCTGGATGAGCCTACCCGCGGCATCGACGTGGGCGCCAAGTACGAGATCTATCAGCTGATTATCGACCTGGCCAAGGAGGGCAAGGGCGTGATCATGGTTTCCTCGGAAATGCCTGAGCTGCTGGGTGTGTGCGACCGGATCATCGTGATGTCCGGCGGCCAGGTAGCCGGCGAAGTGGACGCCAGGAATACCAGCCAGGAGGAGATCCTCACCCTGGCTGCCAAGTATGTGTAAGAGAGGGAGGAACGACCCATGAGCAACGAATCCAAGGAATTGGCCGCGAAGGCCCAGCGCTTCGGCGGAAAGAAGCCCAGCGACCTGCTGCTGGACAACGCTTTGTACATCCTGATGATCATTGCGGTCATCTACATCCAGTTTTTCCGAAACAGCAACTTCCTGATGCCGGCCTCTCTGGTGAACATCCTGTCCCAGACGGCCGCCTACCTCCCCGCAGCCCTGGGTATCGCCGGCTGTATCGTCCTCACCGGTACCGACCTGAGCGCCGGCCGGGCCGTGGGCATTACCGCCTGTATCTCCGCCTCCCTCCTGCAGAAGGTGGGCAGCAGCAGCAAGATGTGGCCTGAGATCGGCACCCTGCCTGTCCCCGTGGTCATCCTCATCGCTGTGGTCCTGGGCGCGGCCATCGGCGCCTTCAACGGCTTCTTCGTGGCCAAGTTCAAGCTCCATCCCTTCATCGTTACCCTGGGCACCCAGCTGATCCTGTATTCCTGCCTGCTGCTGTACGTCAACATGGGCAACAACGGCGGCATGGCTATCTCCAGCCTGGACGCCACCTATACCGACTTCATCAAGGGCTCCCTGCCCTTCGCCAAGGTTCCCACCGGCACAAACGCCGCCGGCGAGACCGTCTTTACCCCCATCCCCAACTATGTATGGATTGCCATTGCCCTGACGGTGCTGATGTGGTTCATCTGGAACAAGACCACCTTCGGCAAGAACATGTTCGCCCTGGGCGCCAACGAGGAGGCCGCCCGTGTCTCCGGCGTCAACGTGTTCAAGACCACCGTTATGGTCTTTGCCCTGGCCGGCGCCATGTACGGCTGGACCGGCTTTGTGGAGGGCGCCCGCATCGGCTCCAATACCGCCAACACCGGCTTTAACTACGAGCTGGACGCCATCGCGGCCTGCGTCATCGGCGGCGTCTCCTTCGTAGGCGGCATCGGTAAGATCCGGGGAATCATCATCGGCGTGCTGCTGCTGCGGCTGATCTTCGTGGGCCTGAACATGGCCTATGTGCCTCAGGACCTGATCTACATGGTCAAGGGCGGCATCATCCTCTTTGCCTGTGCCCTGGACATGCGGAAGTACCTGGTCAAGAAGTAAATCAAAGGCAATTCGGGCTGCCGGAGGGGTCGATGGGCCGTTCCGGCAGCCCATTTCTATCCCGGCGGGTTGTGCCGGGACGGGGTTATCCTGTATAATGGCGGAAGAAGGTGGCCGGAAAAACCGGAGAAAGGGGGTGGCGCCATGGATCGCTACCGGGTGCTGCTGGTGGATGACGAGGAGGAGATCCGGGCGGGAATCAGCCGGAAAATCGACTGGGCCGGCCTGGGCTTCGACCTGGCCGCCCAGGCGGAAAATGGGGAGGAAGCCCTGGATCTGGCGGAGCAGATTCGGCCTGACGTGGTGCTGACGGACATCAAAATGCCCTTTATGGATGGGCTGGAGCTGTGCCGCAGGCTGCGCCAGTCCCTGCCGGCCGCCCGGACGGTGGTGTTTTCCGGCTTTGACGAGTTTGAGTACGCCCGCCAGGCGGTGAGCATGGGGGTGTCGGAGTACATCATGAAGCCCATCAACGCCCCGGAGCTGAAGCAGGTGCTGCTGCGGCTGAAGGAGCAGCTGGACGAGCAGCGCCTCCGCCGCCGGGATATGGAGGCCCTGCGCCGCCGGTATGAGGAGAGCCTGCCTGTGCTGCGGGAGCTGCTGTTTATTCGGCTGCTGGAGGGGCAGGTGCCCCGGGACCAGATTCAGGACCGGGCGGCCCGGTATGAGATGGAGCTGCCGCTTGGGCCCTGGATGGTGGCCCTGTTCCAGGTGGACGGGCCGGAGACGGTGAGCCGCCGGGACGAGCTGCTGCTGCTGTCGGTGCAGAGTTTTTTGAGAAGGCACGCCGCCCTGGAGGGCTGCTGCGTCCACACCGCCCTGTACAACGACCAGGTGGCGCTGCTGGCCCAGACGGACGGGGTATACCGGATGCTCAGTGAGATGGAGCGGCTGCGGGTGCTGGCCCAGAGCTACCTGGGGTTGGAGCTGACGGTGGGGGTGGGCGCCCCCTGTGCCGGCCCGGAGGAGCTGCGCCTGTCCGCGGAAGGGGCCTGCTCCGCTTTGGACTATCGGGTGCTGATGGGAATAGGCCGGGTGCTGTATATCGGCGACTTGGAGCCGGACACCTCCCTGCGCCTGTCCCTGGACGAGGATGACCAGCGCAGGCTCACCGCGGCGGTGAAGCTGGGGGACGCCAGCCAGGTGGAGGAAGTGGTGCGGGAGCTGGTGGGCCGCCTGCGCCGCACCGGCCTGGATTTGGCCCAGTGCAGCCTGTTCCTGCTGGAATTCACCACAGTGCTTGTCCGCCTGGCCAGGGCGGGATCGGTGGAGGTGGAGGCGGTGTTTGGGCCGGGGTTTACCGGGTCGGTGCCCCTGTCCCAGTTCCACTCGGTGGAGGAGCTGGAGCTGTGGTGTATTCAGCACAGCCTCCAGGTACAGCAGCTGCTGGGCAGGCAGCGCAGCGACTCCACAAGCCGCACGGTGGAGCGGGCCATGGAGCTGGTGCGCCGGGACTACGCCGACGAGACCCTCAGCGTGGAATCCCTGTGCGGAAAGCTCCACCTGTCCCCGGCCTACTTCTCCACCCTGTTCAAACGGGAGACGGGGATGAGCTTTACCAACTATGTCACCCAGGTGCGGATGGAGCATGCCGCCCGCCTGCTCTCCGACACCGACGAAAAGACCTATCGGGTGGCCCAGGCCACGGGATACGCAGATCCCAACTATTTCAGCTACGTGTTCAAGCGCCACTTCGGCGTTACCCCGTCCAAGTACCGGGCGGGGGAGGGCCGGTGAAGGGGAGGCGGGAATGTTGAAGCTGTTTCCCAATCTGGCTGAGCGGCTGGTCGGCCGGTACCGGCGCATGAGCATCCACATGGTCATCTCCCTGTCCTTCACCGCCGTGGCGGTGGTGGGGATGATCTTCCTGGGCATGACCCTGGCCCTGCGTTTTTCCGCCCATACCCAGGATCTGATGGGGGAGAGCAGCCGCCGGGTGCTGTCCCAGGTCAACCTGGGCCTGGACAGCTATCTGCGGCAGATGATGGGGGTATCTGACACCATCTACTACAACATTTTGAAGTACCGGGACGCCGCAGATCGGGAGAACCTGAACCGGGAGATCAACCTCCTCTACGAGGAAAACCGCAGTTCCCTGGTCTCTGTGGCGGTGTTCAACCTGGACGGCAGCCTGGTGTGTGCCACGCCGCTGGCCACCTTGAAGGAGGAGGCCGACCCTGTGGGCAGCGGCTGGTTTCAAAATGCCCTGGCCCGGGTGGAGGAGTTCCATTTCTCCACCCCCCATGTCCAGAATCTGTTTTCTGACCTGGATTACCGGGCCCCGTGGGTGGTGTCCCTCAGCCGCCAGGTGCAGCTGACCAGCCAGGGCGTTACCCGGACGGGGGTGCTGCTGGTGGATATGAGCTTCAGCGGCATCCAGCAGATCTGCCGGGACGCGGAGCTGACCAATGGGGGCTACCTTTACCTGGTGGATCAGCAGGGGGAGATCATCTACCACCCCAGGCAGCAGCTGATCTATGCCGGCCTGGTGGAGGAGAACGCCGCCCAGGCGGCGGCCCGCTCCGACGGCGTCTATCAGGAGGTGTTTCAGGGCCAGGAGCGGCAGGTGACGGTAAAGACTGTGGGCTACACCGGCTGGAAGCTGGTGGGTGTGGTGCCCATGGTGGACATCCGGGCCGATGGGCAGCAGATGCTGCTGTTCGGCCTGTCCCTGCTGCTGTTTTCCGCCTTTTTGATGGCGTTTCTCAACTTCCGCATCTCCGCCCACATCTCCCAGCCCATCCAGCGGCTGGAGCAGTCCATCAAGGAGTTGGAGGCGGGCCGGGAGACGGAGATTGACGATGGGGAGGGCTGCTACGAGGTGCAGCATCTCAGCCGCTCCATCCGCTCCATGGTGTCCACCATGCGCCACCTGATGGAGGACATCATCATCCAGGAGGAGCAGAAACGCCGCTCGGAGCTGGAGGTGCTCCAATCCCAGATCAACCCCCATTTCCTTTACAACACCCTGGACTCCGTGATCTGGATGACGGAGGCCGGCCGGCAGGAGGAGGCCATCCAGATGGTTACCTCCCTGGCCAGGCTGTTCCGTATCTCCCTCAGCCGGGGCAGCAGTGTCATTCCCCTGGCCGATGAGCTGGAACACGCCCGGCATTACATGACCATTCAAAAGATCCGGTATAAAAACCGCTTTACCTTTGACATCCAGGCCGGGCCGGAAGTGGAAGGGCTTTACACCCTGAAGCTCATTGTCCAGCCCCTGCTGGAAAACGCCATTTACCACGGGCTGTCCGCCGTGGAGGATGACGGGCACATCCGGGTGACGGCCCGCCGCCTGGACGGCCGCCTGGTGATTGAGGTGGAGGACGACGGGATGGGGATGCCGCCCGAGGTGGCCGCCCAGCTGCTGGAGGATTACCGCCCGGCGGTGAAAACCTCCGGCTCCGGCATTGGAATCCGGAATGTCCACCGGCGGATTCAGCTGACCTTTGGCAAGGCCTATGGATTGCAGGTGGAAAGCGAGCCGGACGAGGGCACCAGGGTGCGGATCATCCTGCCTGTGCTGGATGAGGCCGCGGCGGAGCCCTATCGAAAGGAGATCAAATCATGAAAGGCCGCAAGGGAATGATTCAGCTGGCAATCCTGGTGGTGCTGGGCGCCGCTGTGGTGGCCAGCATGGCCCTGCCTCAGATCAGCGCGGCCATGACCCAGCGGAAGTCCATCCAGGTCTCCGTCCTGATCCGGGACTCGGACAGCAGCCTGTGGGCCAATACCCGCCGGGGGATGGAGCAGGCGGCGGGTGATATGGGGGCGGAGCTGCGCTTCCTCACGCCGGGGCAGGACAACGACGCCGCCGAGCAGGAGGAGATGCTGCGCCGGGAGGTGGAGCGGGGCACCGACGCCATGGTGGTCAATCCCGTCTCCACCCAGGCGGTGGAGGAACTGTGGAAGGAGATCGGGGGGAATGTGCCCCTGGCGGCGGTGGAGTCCCCCCTGGAGCGCGCGGGCGTAAGCGCTCTGGTGGACGACGCGGCCATGGGGGATCAGCTGGCCCAGGCGGTGTCGGAGGATTACCAGGGGGGCGTGGTGCTGGTGCTGGATCTTACCACCGGCGTCCATGCCCTGGACATCCGGCGGCAGATGCTGACCCAGGAGCTGACCAAGTCCGGCATCCCATGGCAGCTGTGGTCGGCGGAGGGGCAGCCCCTGGAGGAGTGGGCCATTCCCCGGGAGGTGACCCACATCGTAGCCCTGGATGCCGCTGGGACCCAGCAGATGCTCCAGGTCTGCGCCGACCGGGAGGACATCCTGTGCTACGGGGTGGGGGCCGCCCAGCCCATTGTCACCGCTTTGGAGCAGGGCCGTCTGGCCGCCGCGGCGGTGTGGAACGAATATGCCCTGGGCTACCTGGCAGTACAGCAGGCGGCCCGGCTGGGGCTGGGGGAGCGGGTTGCGCCCATATCCCCGGCGGCCAGCCAGATCATCCGAGGGGAGGACATTTATGAGCCGGAGATCCAGAAGCTGCTGTTCCCGCTGGGCTAGGAGAGGGGCGGCGGCAGCCGCCGTCCTGGCCCTGCTGTCTGGCTGCGCTGTCCGCCGGGAGGCGGACACCCTTCGGGTGGGGCTGGCCCTCTATCAGCAGGAGGACACCTTCATCTCCGGCGTGGTGCAGGAGATGGAGCGGCTGGCCCGGGAGGAGGAGAGCCGCAGCGACCTGAAAATCAACCTGAGCATTGCCGACGGGGACAGCAGCCAGGCCCTCCAGCTGGATCAGATAGAGCGGTTCCTGGACGGGGGCTGCCATGTGCTGTGTGTCAACATAGTGGACCGCACGGAGGCCTCCCTGGTGATCGACTATGCCAGGGAGGCGGGGGTGCCCGTGGTCTTTTTCAACCGCCAGCCGGTGGAGGAGGACCTCCGCCGGTGGGAGCAGGTGTATTATGTGGGGCCCAAAGGGGAGCAGTCCGGGATATACCAGGGGGAGATTGTGCTGGAGGCCATGGCCCGGAACCCGGAGCGGGTGGACCGCAGCGGGGACGGGGTGCTCCAGTACGTGATGCTGGAGGGGGAGCCGGGGCATCAGGACGCCCTGCTGCGCACCGAGTACTCCATCCGCACCATCACCCAGGCCGGGGTGGCGGTGGAGCAGCTGGCCTCCGCCAGCGCCAACTGGAGCCGGGGACAGGCTGCCGCCCGCATGGAGCCCTGGTGGCAGGAGTTCGGTTCTGAAATTGAAGTGATTTTTGCCAACAACGACGATATGGCCCTGGGCGCCATCGACGTGCTGACCCAGGCGGGTGTGGAGCCGGAGGATATGCCTTTGGTGGTGGGGGTGGACGGAACGCCGGACGCCATAGCCGCCATGGAGGCGGGCACCCTGGCGGGCACGGTACAAAACGCCCAGGAGATGCCCCAGGTGCTGATGGATCTGGTGATGGCTCTGTACCGGGGTGAGAGCGCCGACACGGTGGCCCAGGTGGATGATGAGCACTATATCTGGCTGCCATATCGGAAAATCCTTCCAAATCAAATACCGTAAAGTAAAAACGCTTTTCGTTTTGAAACGGCAGGAGAGAGTGCCTGATGGGGCACTCTCTCCTGTTTTTTGGGGGGCAATGGCCCCTGGGCGGCTACCAGAACAGCCAGCCGTCCTCCCGCTGGGCCATCACGTCCAGGGCGCCGTCCAGCAGCTGGGCGGCCTCCCCCCGGGTGAGGGCGTCCCCCAGGGCGGGGGTTTCCGGGGTGGTGACGCCGCAGGCGGACAAATTGGCTGCGGCCTGGCTGGCCCAGTGGCTCTGCTCCATCTCCGGCGCAAAGACCTCCAAAGGCACGTCAGACACCTGGAGCAGCTGATCCAGCATCACCATGGCCTCCCCCTGGGTGACGGCCTGCTCCGCCTGGAAGATGGGGGCGCCCACCGCATCCCGGCTCCCCTGGACCACGCCGGCCTGGAGGGCGGAGGAGATCCAGCCCTTGGACCAGGTGGGGATGTCCCCGTCGTCAGCGAAGCCGGTCATGCTCACCTGCTCCAGCGGCTCCAGTCCGGCGGCCTCCATGGCCAGGGTGAGGAACTCCCACCGGCTGACCTGGGCGTCCGGGTCAAAGAAATACTGCCCCCCCACCTGGCGGCCCACCAGGATGCCCTCCTCCGCCAGGCGGATAGCCGCCTTATGGGCGGGGTGGCCCTCCAGGTCGGCGTAGAACACGGGGGTGTCCGGCTTTTCAATGTGGATGGTCACCTCTGCCGGGGAAGAGGTGTTGCCCTGGCTGTCCACAGCCACATAGGTGAAGGTGTCCTTCCCCGTCTTGTTCTCATAGGGGGTGTAGACAAACCGGGCTGAGCCGTCCTCCGCCAGCTCCACGGAGCCCCGGGCCGGGGTGTCGGTAAGCTGGAAGGTGAGCTCGTCCCCCTGGTTGTCCACCGCGTCCAGATAGCCGGTGAGAGCCACATCCCGGTAGGTGGTCAGCTCCATGTTCCGGGCGATGGGGGCTTCCGGGTCAGGCTGGGCGGGTTCCCTGCCGCTGTTCCAGAAAAAGGCGGAGGAGGGCAGGGTGACTGCCGCCGCCAGGGCAAGGGCCAGGGGAGGGAGAGATAACATTCGCGCCACAATAAAACCTCCTCAGTACAGGATGGCTTTAGTGTGGCGCGAAAAATGAAAATTATGCGGGAATGAATGGGTCAGGCGGCGGGGCGGCCCCGGTCCCGCAGCCAGGAGGGCAGGGAGCTGGCCTTGGCGCTGGACACAATGCCCATGGCGGCATACAGGGTGATGATGGACGAGCCGCCATAGCTGACGAAGGGCAGGGTCAGGCCCATTACGGGGAACAGGAACAGGCACATGCCCACGTTGGCGGCAATCTGGATCATCAGCATGCCTGCCATGCCCATGGACACATAGGCGTAGAAGGGGGAGCTGGCCGTTTTGGCCACCCAGATGCACCGCAGCACGATGGCGCTGAGCATAACCAGCAGGATGAGGCAGCCCACCATGCCGAACTCCTCCCCACACACGGCGAAGATGAAGTCGGTGTCCCGGGCGGGGAGGGTGGATTCGCTTGCCGACTGGGTGAGGGTGCCCTGGAGGTAGCCCTTGCCGAAGACCTGGCCGGAGCCGATGGCCAGGATGGAGCGGGTCTGCTGGAAGCCCACCCCCTGAGGGTCGTAGCTGTGGTCAAACAGCACCCGGAAGCGCTTGATGAGGTACAGGCTGTCCCAGGCGGCGGTCTTGGGCAGAATGAAGATCCACAGCACCGCGAAGGTGATGATAAGCCCGCCGATTACCAGGACAAACCAGCGCAGCTTGACCCCGGCGCTCCATGCCATGACGGCAAAGATCACCGAATAGACCACGCACATGCCCATATCTCCGCAGATGCCGGCGATGAGGGCCAGCATGAAGGCGGTGTAGCCGCCGATCTGGAACACGGAGGGGATGGAGCTGATGTCCCGCTCCTGGTTTTGGATGGTGGTGATCTGATAGGCCAGCAGCAGGATGAAGGGGAGCTTGACCACCTCGTTGGGCTGGATATTCACGGGGAAGCCGGGGATATGCAGCCAGTTGCGGTTGCCCCCTACCTCCAACCCCAGGGGGGTGAGGATGAGCAGAATAGCGGCGATGCTCAGCCACAGCAGCAGCTTCCACTGCTTGCTGACAACCAGCTGGAAATCCACGTGGGTGAACAGAAGGTAGACCACCACCCCCAGGGCAATGGCGGCCAGCTGGATGATAACCTCACGGTCGTTTTCATTCCACCGGGTGGCGGAGTAGATGAGCGCAACCCCCATGCAGCTGGTGACAAGGCACAGGGCCAGCAGCATAAGGTCGCCCTTTTTCAAAAATTCCCGCAGGGGGGAGGACAGGGTACGCACAGTTCGCCCTCGCTTTCTTTGGTATGGGAACAGGATGATTTGGTCGGTATCGTGTATTTTATCACTTTTTGCTGGAAAGGTAAACGGGAAATGTGTTATAATGTTTCTGCGTCTGATCCCGGCCCGTTGATCCGGCCGGTTTTCCCGGATAGGGCGGGCGGACTAAATTCGGAACCATTGAGGAGACAGCCACATGGAGTATCTGAGCGGCAGCCCCCAGGAGACGGAGGCCCTGGGCGAGGCCCTGGGCCGGGCGCTGGAGGCGGGGGCGGTGGTGGCCTACACCGGGGACCTGGGGGCGGGAAAGACCGCCTTTACCCGGGGCTTGGCCAGGGGCCTGGGCATCACCCAGAGCGTGACCAGCCCCACCTTTACCATTGTCAATGAGTACGAGGGGGGGCGGCTGCCCCTGTTCCATTTCGACCTCTACCGCCTGGGCGGCTGGGAGGAGCTGTTTGACATCGGCTGGGAGGACTACCTGGCCCGGGGCGGCGTGTGCGCCGTGGAGTGGAGCGAGCGGGCGGAGGACGCCCTGGAGGAGGAGCCTGTCTGGGTGGATATCCGCCGGGGTGAGGGAGAGGAGCAGCGGGTAATCTCTATTACCGGCGGCCCCCAGCTTTCATGGAAGGGAATGGAGAGATAAGATGTTGATTTTAGCACTGGAGTCCTCGGCTGTGGCCTGCTCCGCCGCCCTGTGGGGGGACGAGGGCTTTATCGCCCAGTCCTACCAGTCCGGCGGCTTGACCCACAGCGCCACTCTGCTGCCTATGGTGCGGGATCTGCTGGATAACTGCGGCGTGGCCCTGGAGGCGGTGGATGTGGTCGCGGTGGCGGTGGGCCCGGGCTCCTTTACCGGGCTGCGGATCGGGGTGGCTACCGCCAAGGGCCTGGCTTGGGGGGAGGATAAGGACTGCGCCCCCTGCTCCACCCTGGAGTCTATGGCCTGGCCGCTGGCATTCTGCCAGGACGCGGTGATTGTCTGCGCCATGGACGCCCGGCGCAAGCAGGTATACAACGCCCTCTTTCTGGCTGATGGGCAGGGCTTGACCCGTCTTACCCCGGATCGGGCCATCTCCCTGGAGGAGCTGGGGGCAGAACTAAAAAAGATAGAAAAAACGAAAATAGTCGTTGGAGACGGGGCGGGTCTGTGCTATAATACCCTACATGAGAGGGTAGCGGATATGCAGCTGGCCCCACAGGCCCTGCGGATGCAGACCGCCTGGGGCGTGGCCCGGGCCGCCGTGGAGCGGATCAACCGGGGCGAGCTGGTCAAGGGCCGGGAGCTGGTTCCCGTCTACCACCGTCTGTCCCAGGCCGAGCGGGAGCGCTTGGAGCGGGAGAAGAAATCATGATCGGCAAAGGGGAAGTTACCATGTTTGACAGCAAAGTACATGTTTTGGATCACCCGCTGCTCCAGCACAAGCTGAGCAGACTGCGGGATGAGAACACCGGCGTGAAGGAGTTCCGGGAGATTGTGTCCGAAATCGCCACACTGGAGTGCTATGAGGCGACCCGTGATCTGCCCACTCAGGAGGTGGAGATCAAAACCCCCGTGGCCACCGGTACCTTCAAGGTGCTGGCCGGCAAGAAGCTGGCGATTGTCCCCATCCTCCGGGCTGGGCTGGGCATGGTGGACGGCATCCTCACCCTGATCCCCTCCGCCAAGGTGGGTCATATCGGCCTGTACCGGGACCCGGAGACCCTGGCTCCCGTGGAGTATTACTGCAAGATGCCCAACGACATTGCTGAGCGGGATGTGATTGTACTCGATCCCATGCTGGCTACCGGCGGCTCCGCCGTGGCGGCCATCCACTTTATGAAGAATTACGGCTGCAAGCACATCAAGCTCATGAATATCCTGGCCGCCCCCGAGGGTATCAAGGCCGTCCGGGAGGCCCACCCTGACGTGGACATTTATGTGGCCGCCGTGGATGAGTCCCTCAACGACCACGGCTACATCGTCCCCGGACTGGGCGACGCCGGCGACCGGATCTTCGGCACCAAGTAACCTGCTTTCTTGAAAAGAAAGCAGGCAAAGAATTTTCCCGGAAAACTTCGTTTTCCTTCGCGGCGCAAGAGGTCTGGGAGTGGGTTCCACACTTCAGCACGAAAGAGAATTGTCCTGTTTTTCCACGCGGAAGGCTTGTCCCTTCCGTGTGGATTTTTTTATAAAAAATGGGCCGATGTTGCCATCGGCCCATAAGGAAGTATTTTCTTTCGTGCTTTGGGCTGGAATCAAATCCGGCTCCAGGCGGCGAGAAGGAAAGCGGCAGCTTTCCGGGAAAGTTCTTTGCTTCCTTTCTTACAAGAAAGGAAGTCAAGAAAGTTTGGAAGCGACGAAATCGTCCACAGAGGCCAGAGCGTCATCCAGCTTCAGCACATTGGTGCCGCCGCCCATGGCGCTGTCGGGCTTGCCGCCGCCCTTGCCGCCGCAGATGGCGGTGACATGCTTGATAATGTCCCCGGCCTTCACGCCCTTGGCTACAGTTTCCTTGCCGCACACGGCCAGGAAGGTCAGCTTGTCCCCGTTGACAGTGGCCAGCACGGCGGCCACGTTGGGGGCCTTGTCCCGCAGCAGGTCGCCCATCTGGCGCAGCTTGTTGGCGTCGGCCTCCGCCACTGTGGAGGTCAGCACCTTTACATCCCCCACCTGACGGGCGCCGAAGAGAATCCGGTCGGCCTCGCCGGCGGACTCCTTGGCCCGGAACTTCTCCACCAGCTGGTGCAGGGACTTCAGCTCGGCGGCCGCCTGCTCCGCCTTCTCCCGCAGCTCGCCGGGCTTGGCCTTCAGCACGGCGGCGGCCTGGAACAGCAGCTCCTGGTTCCGGTTCATCTCCTCCAGGGACTTCCGGCCGGTGGTGGCCTCGATACGGCGCACGCCGGAGGCCACGGAGAACTCGCTGCTGATGTGGAACACGCCGACCTTGGCGGTGTTGTCCAGGTGGGTACCGCCGCAGAACTCCACGGAGTAGCCCTTGCCCATGTCCACCACGCGCACCACGTCGCCGTACTTCTCGCCGAACAGGGCGATGGCGCCCCGCTCCTTGGCCTGGTCGATGGGCATTTCCTCCGTCTCAATGTCATAGCCGCTGAGCACCGCCTCGTTCACCAGGGCGCTGACCTGGGCCAGCTCCTGGGCGGTGAGGGCGGAGAAATGGGTGAAGTCAAAGCGCAGCTTGTCCTCCTCCACCAGGGAGCCGGCCTGATGGACATGGTCGCCCAGCACGGAGCGCAAGGCGGCGTCCAGCAGGTGGGTGGCGGAGTGGGCGCGCATGACGGCCTGGCGGCGCCGGCTGTCGATCTGGGCCCGGACGGTGTCGCCCACCTTCAGCGTGCCCTCGGTCAGCTTGCCGTAGTGCATATACTTGCCGCCCTTGTTTTTCTGCACATCGGTGACGACGAAGCAGCAGGGGTGCTCGCCCTCCGCCACGATCTGGCCGTGGTCGGCCACCTGGCCGCCCATTTCGGCGTAGAAGGGGGTCTTGTCCAGCACCACAATGCCCTCCACGCCGGGCATCAGCTCCTCGGCCTGCTCGTTCTCCACCACGATGGCCACCACCTTGGCGCCGCCGCAGGACTGGTGCTCGTAGCCCACAAACTGGGTCTCCGGCACGTCCTTGCCGAACTCCACGCCGGCCCAGCCCAGGTCGCCCAGAGCCTCACGGGCCTTCCGGGCCCGCTCCTTCTGCTCCTGCATCAGCTTGTGGAAACCGTCCTCGTCCACCGTCATGCCCTGCTCGGCCACCATCTCCGTGGTCAGGTCGATGGGGAAGCCGTAGGTGTCGTACAGCTTGAAGGCGTCGGCGCCGGAGAATACCTGCTCCCCGTTGGCCTGATGGGCCTGGAGCATGTCGCTGAAAATACGCAGGCCGCCGTCAATGGTCTTGGCGAAGTTCTCCTCCTCCACCCGGATGACCTTGGTGATATAAGCCTGGCGCTCCCGCAGCTCGGGGTAGTGGTTCTCGTTCTCATGCACCACCGTGTCGCACACCTCGTACAGGAAGGGCTTGTTTACCCCCAGCAGCTTGCCGTGGCGGGCGGCCCGGCGGAGCAGGCGGCGCAGCACGTAAGCTTGCCGTGGCGGGCGGCCCGGCGGAGCAGGCGGCGCAGCACGTAGCCCCGGCCCTCGTTGGAGGGCAGCACGCCGTCGCAGATCATGAAGGTGGCGGAGCGGATGTGGTCGGTGATGACCCGGAGGGACACGTCCTTCTCATGGCTCTGGCCGTAGGAGGCGCCGGTGATCTCCGTGACCTTCTTGGTAATGTTCATCACTGTGTCCACGTCAAACAGGGAGGCCACGCCCTGGCACACGCAGGCCAGGCGTTCCAGGCCCATGCCGGTGTCGATGTTCTTCTGCTTCAGCTCGGTGTAGTGGCCCTCGCCGTCGTTGTCGAACTGGGAGAACACCACGTTCCACACCTCAATATACCGGTCGCAGTCGCAGCCCACGGTACAGCCGGGCTTGCCGCAGCCCCACTGCTCGCCCCGGTCGTAGTAGATCTCAGAGCAGGGGCCGCAGGGGCCGGAGCCGTGCTCCCAGAAGTTGTCCTCCTTGCCGAACTTGAAGATCCGGTCGGCGGGAATGCCGATTTCCTCATGCCAGATACGGAAGGCCTCGTCGTCGGCGGGGGTGGTCTCGTTGCCGGCGAACACGGAGGGGTACAGCCGCTCCGGGTCCAGACCCACCCACTCCGGGCTGGTCAGGAACTCCCAGGCCCAGTGGATGGCGTCCTTCTTGAAGTAGTCGCCGAAGGAGAAGTTGCCCAGCATCTCAAAATAGGTGCCGTGGCGGGCGGTCTTGCCGATGTTCTCAATGTCGCCGGTGCGGATGCACTTCTGGCAGGTGCAGACCCGGTGGCGGGGGGGCTCCTGCTCCCCGGTGAACCAGGGCTTCATGGGCGCCATGCCGCTGTTAATCAGCAGCAGGGAGGCGTCGTTCTGGGGGATCAGGGAGAAGCTGGGCAGGCGCAGATGCCCCTTGGTCTCGAAAAAGGCCAGGAACATCTCGCGCAGCTCGTTCAGGCCGTAAGGCTTGGGATCAAACATGATGATTACCTCCAAAGTAAAGTGATGAATTGCAGTTTATCCGATCTTGATTTCCAGTCCCATCAGCTCCATGGACTGGTCGTAGGCGATGCGGTACAGCACGTCCTTTTTCTCGTGCTTGCAGTAGAACACGGCGGTGCCGTACTCCTCACCGGTGGAGTCCAGCGTCTGTCCGGTGGCCATGGCTTCCGATTCCTTTTCGTAAGCCCCTGCCTCCTCCAGCGCCGTCTCCATATACCGCTGTACGTCCTCCAGGCTGCTGGCTTCACGGGCGTCGTCCCGCATCCGGTCGTATACGGCGCCGTAGTCCCCGTCATTCAGCAGAGCCACAACCTCCCGCCCCTGGGCCAGGACAGTCTCCTCCACCATACCTTCCGGCAGGGGATTCCCGCTGGTTTTGCAGCCGCACAGGGTGAGGGCGCACAGCACCCCCGCCAGCACAACAGCCGCGATTCGTTTCATAGGTTTCCTCCTTCCCGGCGGCAAGAGAAAACCGCCCCTGACCCAGGCCCAATGGACCTGGCTCAGGGGCGGATTATTCCACGGTACCACCCTGATTGCCGGGGATGAACAGACATCCCAGGCGCCTCTGCGTCCCGTATCGGGGGACTGCCGTCCTGCTCGTCACAGGCCGCTCCGGAGTGGCTTGCGCCGGGTTCCACCGAGGGCTTTCACTGTCCCCTCTCGCTCCGGGTGGTCTGCGGCGCTTGGCTCCATCAACGCGTTACCTCAATAGCAGACCTATTTTATCACAATTTGCCCCCTTGTCAAGGGCGGATTTCCCCCACCGCCTGGGTAATCCTGCGGCGGAGCATGGGGCCTACGGCGATGGCGGCACACATTTTAATCAGGTCCACAGGGAGAAAGGGGAACACACAGGTGGCCAGGGCGGGCATAACCGCCATGCCGCTGACAAAGCAGAACCAGGCAGTGCCCAGAACATAGCACACCGCGGTGCCCAGAATCATGCCCAGCAGATGGACGACCCGGCTGCGGCTGTGGTCAACGGCCAACCCGGCGATGACAGCCATGGGGAGGAAGCCGATGATGTACCCGCCGGTCATTCCCAGCAGCTTGCCCAGCCCGCCGGTGAACCCGGAAAATACCGGCGCCCCTGCCACGCCCACCAGCATGTACACCACGTAGCTCAGGCTGCCCAACCGCCAGCCCAGAATGTACAGAATAAAGTAGATGGCCAGGTTGGTCAGGGAAATGGGCACCTCGCCAATGGGGATGGACATGGGCGCCAGCACACAGATCACCGCCGCCATCAGGGCGGTCATCACCATCTGCCGGGTGGAAAAACGGGCCGCCGGCCTGGACGGACTCCGGGACTGCTTGGATGCCTCCATGGGAATTCCTCCTGTTTGTAAACTAATCTATGACTCGAGTATACAATGAGCGGGATGGAATGTCAACAGAAAACTTGCGATGGTTTACAAAAAAGGACAGAACATATAAATCAAACAAATTTTCGAAAAAAGGCTTTACAAACCGTGGAATATATAGTACACTTGTATTAGGGAACAACAGTACGAGTTGTTGGGAAAGCACATCGCATGGAAGGGACCGCCACAGGGCGGTTTTTTTGCGGCAGGGGTGGGGCCGGCGATGAGAAGTCAGATTGGGAAGGGTGCCTGTTTAGGCGCTCTTCTTTTTTTCGGGGAGGAGGGGATTTGGTGACGGAGGAGAATTGGGAGGAGCTGCCGGAGGAGGAGGCGGGGCTGCTGGAGGCCAGCGGGCTGACCCACCGGCAGCAGCTTTTTTGCCTGTACTACGCCCGCAGCTTCAACGCCTCAAAGGCCTATCGGATGGCCTATGGCTGCGGGAAGCGGTCGGCTGGCAGCGGCGGCAGCCGCCTGCTGGCCAATCCCAGGGTGGTGGATACGGTGGAGAAGCTGAAACGGCTGTGGATGGGCCGCACGCTGCTGACTATGCCAGATGTGGTGCGGAGGTATATGGACATTGCCTTTGCCGACATCACCGACTTTCTTACCTTCGGCCCGGAGGAGGTGCCGGACAGGGGGAAGGACGCCGACCCGGAGCACCCCTATAAGCTGGTGGATGCCGTTCACCTCAAGTCCTGGGACCAGGTGGACGGACAGCTCATCGCGGAGGTGGCTCAGTCCACCGGCGGGGTGCGGTTGAAGCTGTATGATCCCATGAAGGCCCTCCAATGGCTGGCGGACTATCTTCGGGAGGAGGAGGCCAGGGGGGAGGGGGGAGAGGCGGATGACCCCATTACAAAATCCTTGAAGGAGGCGATGGCCGATGGCGCTTTCTCCCAAGCAAATGGAGATCCTGCGCTTCCCGTATGAGGATTACGACGCGCTGATTTGCGACGGGGCGGTGCGGGCGGGCAAAACCTCGGTGATGGCGCTGTCCTTTCTGCTGTGGGCCATGGGCGCCTACAGCGGACAGGCCTTCGCCCTGTGCGGCCGGTCTATAGGGGCTGTGGAACGGAATATCCTGGCCCCCATGATGGAGATTCGGTATCTGAAGCAGAACTTCCACCTGTCCTACATCCGGACGGAGCATTTGCTCCGGGTGTCCAGGGGGAGGCGGGAAAACCGCTTTTATCTTTTCGGGGGCAAGGACGAGTCCTCCGCCGCCCTGATTCAGGGCATTACGCTGGCGGGGGTACTGCTGGACGAGGTGGCCCTGATGCCCCGCTCCTTTGTGGAGCAGGCCTTGGCCCGATGCTCGGTGGAGGGGAGCAAGCTGTGGTTCAACTGCAACCCGGAGCATCCCAACCACTGGTTCCGGCGGGAATGGATTTTGAAGGCGGAGGAGAAGCGGGCCAAGCACCTCCATTTCTTGCTGGAAGATAATCCCGCCCTGGATCAGGCCACCCGGGAGAAGTACCACCGGCTGTACACGGGGGTGTTCTATCAGCGGTTTATCCTGGGACAGTGGGTTGTGTCTCAGGGGAGAATTTACGACATGTTCGACCCACAGCTGCATCTGTATGATCCTCAGCAGCGGCCCCCCGCCCTTTATAACGCCGGGCGGCGGACGGTGGCGGTGGATTACGGCACCGTCAACCCAACGGTATTTTTGGACATCTACGATTGGAAGGAACATCTCTATGTGGATGGCGAGTATCGCTGGGACAGCCGGAAGGAGGGACGGCAGAAAACGGATGAGGACTATGCCGACGACATGATGGCCTTCCTGGGCCGGCGGCCATGTACCGTCCTGGTCGATCCCTCCGCTGCCAGCTTTATCCAGGCCCTCAGCCGCCGGGGGGTGTATGTCTTGCCGGCCCAGAACCAGGTGCTGGATGGGATACGCCGCACAGGGGTGCTGTTTCGTCAGGGAAGGCTGCACATCTGCCGGGACTGCCGGGGCCTGTCGGATGAGCTGAGTACCTATCAATGGGATCAGAGGGCGGAGGAGGACAGGCCGGTCAAGGAAAACGACCATGGACCCGATGCCCTGCGCTATTTTGTCAATTCCCTGGCCGAATGGAGGTTTACCTGATGGATGAAAAACGAATGGCTGCGGCCGACGCCTTTTCCAATCCCCTGTATCGCCTGGGCTACGGCTCCCAGTCGCCTACCGAAGCCACCCAGTATCCCATGACTCGCATGACCGCAAATTACGGCCTGCTCAATGCCCTGTATCGGGAGAATTGGGTGGTGCAAAACGTGGTGGGGCTGATGGTGGACGACATGCTCCGCCATTGGTACCGGCTTCGAGGCGCGACGGAGGAGGAGCGGAAGGCTCTGGCCCGGGCGGAGCGGGCTGCCTGCCTCCGGGCCAAGCTGGCTGAGGGCCTGCGCTGGGGACGGCTGTATGGAGGGGCGGTGGGGCTGATCCTCATTCAGGGGCAGGAGGGGATGCTGGATCAGCCCCTGGACCCGGAGGCCATCCTTCCAGGGTCTTTCGCCGGGCTGCACATCCTGGACCGGTGGAGCGGGGTTAGCCCCGATACCCGCTTGGTTACGGATCTGTCTGACCCGGAGTTCCAGCTGCCTATGTATTACCATATCCAGACGCCACAGGGAGAATCGGCGGCCAGGGTGCATCATTCCAGGGTTATCCGGTTCACCGGCAGGGAGCTGCCCCAGTTGGAGCGGATGGCCGAGCAATACTGGGGGGAGTCGGAGGTGGAGGCCCTGTACAAGGACGTGGTGGCCCACGACAATGTGTCCGCCAACATGACCGCCCTTACCTTCCAGGCCAACGTCTCCACCATGGAGGTGCAGAATCTGGAGCAGCTGTTCGCACTGGGCTCCGCCGAACAGCAGCGCCGTTTCTGGTCGGTGATGCAGGCCCAAAGTGTGCTGCGGTCCAATTTTGGAGTGCAGCTGGTGAACAAGGGGGACCAGATCCAGACCAGCCAGTATTCCTTTGACGGGCTGAAGGATGTGTATGAGGCCATGTGCCTTAACCTGTGCGGCGCGTCCCATTATCCCATGACCCGCCTGTTTGGCCGGTCGCCGGCGGGGATGAATGCCACGGGAGAGAGCGATCTGCGGAATTACTATGACTATGTGGATACCCTTCGGGAATCCAAGCTCCGGCCTGCGCTGGAAAAGCTGCTGCCTGTGCTTACCATGTCTGCCCTGGGACGAATGCCCCGGGAGCTGGAGGTGGAGTTCCCACCCCTGTGGGCTCCCAGTGCCCGGGAGGAGGCCCAGATCCGCCGGGACGACGCCCAGTCTGTCATCCAGGCCTATCAGGCCGGCCTTCTGGACAAGGAGGAAGCCCGCTCCTACTTTCTTGAAAGAAAGCCCGCTTTCTTGTAAGAAAGCCCGCTTTCTTGTAAGAAAGCCCGCTTTCTTGTAAGAAAGCTTGGCAAAGAACGTTCGCGGAAAGCTGGCGCTTTCCTTCTCACCGCAAGGGGTAGGAACAGATTCCATGACATAGCACGAAAGAGAATCCTCCCGTCCGGGCGCACACTGTGCGCCCCTACGAATAGACCGGAGGGATACGGCAAAAACCCCCGCACAAAGCCTCTTGTCTTTTGAGCGGAATCTACTGTCCTCCTACCCAGGTAATTCGACCTCCTATGGGGGACCGGGGGGAGAGCGGGGATAAGTCATGGCTTG
>CASFCW010000023.1 GCA_949293165.1 uncultured bacterium | reverse complement strand
GCCGTAGGGAGCCAGCTGCTTCTGTACCTCAGCAATCTCCTCCTTCTCCCACACCTCGCCGGGCTGCTTGTGGTGCAGCGCCCAGACGATGCTGGTCACGCCGGGGATCTGCTTGATGTCTGACAGGGAAATGCCGTCGTTGCCTTCGCCGTACCAGCGAAAGCCCATCTGCATAGCCATGGTATCTCCTCCTTTTTGAGTTTAAAACAGACGACAGGAATATCCTGCCCTTCTGAGGTGGATTATACTACTGGTATACTAGTATTGCAATAGGAAATTGAAATTATTTCGTGGCTGAACAAAACGGCCCCCGACGTGGAGCTGCCGTGGGGGCAGGCACACATCGGGGGCCGTTATTATGTTTCTTAAAATTCCGCGTTGCCCCAGGTTCTGGGATGCAGCTCCACGTCGCGAATATTGTTCACGCCGGTGAGGTACATCACCATCCGCTCGAAGCCCAGGCCGTAGCCGGCGTGGCGGCAGGAGCCGTAGCGCCGCAGGTCGCAGTACCACCAGTAATCCTCCGGATTCATGCCCAGCTCCTTGATCCGGGCCTCCAGGATGTCAATGCGCTCCTCACGCTGGGAGCCGCCGATGAGCTCGCCGATGCCGGGCACCAGGCAGTCGGCGGCGGCCACCGTCCTGCCATCGTCGTTTTGGCGCATGTAGAAGGCCTTGATCTCCTTGGGATAGTCGGTGACGAACACCGGGCGCTTGTACACCTGCTCGGTGAGGTAGCGCTCGTGCTCGGTCTGCAGGTCGCAGCCCCAGTAGACCTTGAAGTCAAACTTGTCGTTGTTTTCCTCCAGGATCTTCACCGCGTCGGTGTAGCTCACCCGGGCAAAATCGGAGGAGGCCACATGCTCCAGCCGCTCCTTCAGCCCCTTGTCCACGAAGGAGTTGAAGAAGCTGATCTCGTCGGGGCACTTGGTGAGCACGGTGCTGATGACGTACTTAATCATGGCCTCGGCGTTGTCCATGTAGTCGTTCAGGTCGGCAAAGGCCATCTCCGGCTCGATCATCCAGAACTCGGCGGCGTGGCGCTGGGTGTTGGACTTCTCAGCCCGGAAGGTGGGGCCGAAGGTATACACGTTGCCGAAGGCCATGGCGAAATTCTCCGCGTTCAGCTGGCCGGACACGGTGAGGCTGGCCCGCTTGCCAAAGAAGTCCTTGGAGTAGTCCACGGTGCCGTCGGGGTTCTTGGGCACGTTCTCCAGATCCAGGGTGGTCACCTGGAACATCTCGCCGGCGCCCTCGCAGTCGCTGGCGGTGATGATGGGGGTGTTCACGTAGACAAAGCCACGGTCCTGGAAGAAGCAGTGGATGGCGTGGGCGGCCACGGAGCGCACCCGGAAGGCGGCGGAGAACAGGTTGGTTCTGGGCCGCAGGTGCTGGATGGTGCGCAGGAACTCCACGCCGTGGCGCTTTTTCTGCAGGGGGTAGTCAGGGGCGGAGGGGCCCTCCACGGCGATGGAGGCGGCCTTCACCTCCAGAGGCTGCTTGGCCTGGGGGGTGAGTACCACCGTACCGGTGACGATGAGAGCGGCGCCCACATTCTGCCCGGCGATCGCCTTGTAATTATCCAGCTGGTTGGCGTCCATGACCACCTGCAGATTCTTGAAGCAGGAGCCGTCGTTCAGCTCGATAAAACCAAAGGTTTTCATGTCGCGGATGGTACGGGCCCAGCCGCAGACGGTGACCGTCTGGCCGCCCAGTGCCTCCTGATCCGCAAAGATCGCGGCGATGGTGGTGCGTTCCATAGCATTTCTCTCCATTCATCAAAGGATATATCCAAAAGCCTGTCCGGATACCCGGACAGGCTTTTATTATACCGGTTATTTCCTTGTTTTACAAGGGCTTTGGGGGAATTTGCCTCAATTCCTCACCACACAGTGGAGCATGTGCCACACCGACCACACCAGACCGGCGGCCACGGCGACCACTGCCAGGGGCAGCATCCGGGGCAGCTGGGCCAGCACGCCGTCAGGCAGCAGCTGCGGCAGGAAGCAAATGACCATCCAGACGCCCCAGCTGATCCACGCGGCCTTCCGGCCGAAACGGAGGTACAGCGTCCCCACAATGGTGCCCAGTGCGATGGCGCCCAGCAGAAGCACCACCCACCAGTACCAGTCCAGGGTGAATCCCTCCACAAACAGGGTGGAGGCCTGGCCGGCGGTGGGCTCCATGCCCTCCGAAACCACGGCTCCGTCCATCCCCCAGGCCAGGTTGGACAGACCGGTGAGCCTCAGCCACAGGGTGGGGGCCAGAAATCGCTCTGCCAGGCTGAGCGCCAGGGCGGTGGCCAAGGAGCACAGCCCCTCGAAGCACACCAGCCCCAGGTAGAGCCCCAAGGACCGGCGGCGGGTCTGACCGAAGCGGATGGCCTGCTGGAAGGTGACGTTGACATGGGACAATGCGAAACAGACGATGAGGAAGGCGGCGACAAAGGGCAGCAGGATGCCGGCCACCATGGGGCAGCTGTTGGTGTCGGTGAACCAAAGCACACCGCCTATGATTCCCTCCAGCAGGAGAAAGACGGCGGCCACCGCGCCGCAGGCCAGCCACAGGTCGTCCAGATTCAACCGGATAATCTTTTTCAGCATGATATTCACCTTACTTTACACAATAGCGGCGGATGAACCGGCCCAACAGTACCTCAGCCAGAATCACAATGCCAACGGTGATGGCGGCGGCCGCGGTCACAAAAGGGGATTGGAAGGACGGGGTCCCGCCGTCGGATTCTCCCATCCAGGCAATGGCCAGGGAGGTGGTGACCCCGATCATCACGCCGAAGGACAGGGCGTACAGCAGAACGGCCACCCGGCGGGAGCGGGTGAACACCAGGCCGCACAGACAGCCCAGAAAGGTCATACCCAGGGCCAGCAGGGGATACAGCCAGAATGTGGTGTTCAGCATCCGGGCCATGGTCTGGAAGCTGGCGGTCCAGGGCAGCAGGGCGGGCAGACGGCACAGGATCAGGTGTATCGCCCAGGCGACAGCGGCATAAATGACCACGATTCCCTGCAAAGCCAGGAAGTAATCCTTCCGGCGGCAGCCCAGGGAGAGGGCAACGTGGAGCGTGGAGGAGGACAGGCCGCACCCGAAAACGAACAGCACGATGATCAGGAGCATAGGTAGACTGGCAAAGTAGGTGGAAAACAGGTTGTCCGCTCCCGCCGGTACCCCGGTGAGGATGCAGGCCAGCAGAACCACCGCAGCCGCGGCGGGCAGAAAGACGATGGCGGCCCAGTAGGAGACCAGCAGATATTTCAACGCCTTCAACATGGAGAACCCCTCCTTACTGGCCGTCCCCATGGCCGCAGAGGGCCACGAACACGTTTTGCAGATTCATGGGGGACACGTCCACATCGTAGCCCTCCAAAGCGGCCAGCTGAGCCCCGCCTCCACGGACGGAGGCGTTGGCGTGGCGGCCCATACGGCTGACGGACAGTACCTCCAGGCCCCGGCAGGCCTCCTCCACCACATCCTCCCGGCCGGACACGTAGCGGAACTGCTCCAGCAGCTCCTCCGTGGGCCGGTTTTCCAGGATGCGGCCCTCGTCCAGGATGATGACATTTTCAAAGACAGAGGCCGCTTCCTCAATGATGTGGGTGGAGACGATGAAGGTACGGCCGGTTTTGGCGTAGTCCTCCAGCAGCAGCTGGTAAAACCGCTCCCGGGCCACCACGTCCAGCCCGGCGGCGGGCTCGTCCAGGATGGTAATGGGGGCGCCGCTGGCCAGGGCAATCAGGATGGTTACCATGGACAGCTGGCCCTTGGACAGCTGGGAGATCCGCTTTTTCGGCTCCAGGCGGAACTCCTCTGCCAGGCGCCGGGCGTACTCCTCGTCCCACCGGGGGTAGAAAATGGCGGCGGAGCGGAGGTAGTGGCGCACCTTCAGGTTGTTCCGGGAGGAGAACAGGGTGGTCTCCAGCTCCCGGGAAAAACAGATGTCGTCCAGGGCCTTTCGGTTTTCCCACACGTCCTCCCCGTTGTAGGTGACCTGCCCGGCGTTTTTGGTGTTCTGGGCGGTGAGGATGGACAGCAGGGTGGTCTTGCCAGCCCCGTTGCGGCCGATCAGGCCGTAAATCTTGCCGGGAAGAATGTCCAGATCCAGGTCGTGAAGCACCTGGTTGTCTCCATAGGATTTGCAAAGGCCCCGGGCCTGTAACATACCATGTTCCATGATTAGTCTCCTTCCTCCATGGCGCGGCGCGTCATGGCCAACAGCTCCTCCCCGGTGACGCCAAGGGATCTTCCCTCCCGCACCAGGGGTTTGATAAAGTCCTGATATAACGCGGCGCGGCGCTTGGCCTTCACCGCCTCCTCCGCACCCGGGGCCACAAACATGCCGATTCCCCTCCTCTTGTACAGAATGCCGTCCGTCACCAGCAGGTTAATGCCCTTGGCGGCGGTGGCGGGATTGATGTGGTACACCCTGGCCAGCTCATTGGTGGAGGGCACCTGCTCCTCCTCCCTGTAGACCCCGCGGAGGATGTCGTCCTCCAGCATTTGGGCAATTTGCAGGTAGATGAGGGCTTGATCGTTCAGACTCCCATGCACGGGATCACCTCCTGTTTGTTGGTTCATTACTTGTGTAATCAACCATATCACCAGCGCACCAATCTGTCAAGGGGGGAAAACAAAAAAATCGCCGCGGAATGTAAAATTCCGCGGCGAATAGGGATGATGGAGTTATACCACATACTTGATGCCCGAGCCCTGGGTGGGGGTGACGCCCTCCAGCAGGGAGTCGGACCACTCGTTGAGGATGGGCTCCCGAAGGGCGTCGGCGGCGGTGAGCTTCCAGGTGGGGTCGTCCCAGCCGCAGAAGTACATGATGTGCCAGCCCTTGGTGGAGCTTTCCTCATTTTTCACCAGGCCGGTGTCCCCCGCCTGACGGGCGGGGTCCAGGCACCACTGGGTGAAGGGCTCAATAAAGCCGGTAGTGGTGGACACGCCGGAGTACAGGCCGCCGGTGGCCATGGAGCCGCCGTCGGAGGTGTTTTTCACAGCCAGCAGGGCGAAGCCCTCCTCAGTGCCGTCCTCGGCCTTCCACTGGTCCAGCAGAGCCTGGGCCTTGGCCTCGGCGGCGTCGTATTCCTCCTCCGTGGGGTTGGAGCCGGCGCTGACCAGGATGTGGCGGATGTCGGCGGTGGCGGAGTCGTCCAGGGAGCGGCTGTCAAACTGCACCACATAGTACATATAGGAGGTGGTGCCGTCGTACTCCTGGATGGAGACCTCGCCGGCGGTGCGGCCGGCCTCCTGCAGCCACTTGGAGTAGCTGGTGGACAGGGCGGAGCCCACGGTGACCGCGTGGGAGGTGGAGCTGTAGAGCTGGTCGCCGTAGCTTTCGATGAGGGCGTCCACGTCCTCACCGGCGGTCAGCTTGCCCTGGATTTCCTCGGCCAGGGCCTTGGCCTCCGTCTTGGCCTGCTCCAGGGCGGCGGTCTTTTCCTCGTCGGTCATCTCAATGGTGTTGCCGTCGGCGTCCTTCTGCTCCTCGGCCTTGGCCTGGATGGCGAACACGGAGTAGCCGAAGGAGTCCAGATTGTCCTTGTGCTCGTTATAGTAGTCGTTGAGCTCCTCGTCGGTAAAGGTGATCTGATCCTGGTAGTAGGTCTGGTAGTTCTGGGCGGTGACCTGCATGGTAATCAGCTCCTCCAGGACATCCTTCGTCATAAGGGAGCCAAAGTTGGCCCGGAGATAGCCTTCCAGGTTGCTGTAGGTGCCGCTTACCCGCCAGGCCACGTCCAGGGAGTCCATCTGGCTCTGGATATAGGCCTGGCTGGCCTCGTCCAGGGTCCAGCCGGCCTCCTGGGCGGCGTGGGTGAGGACGGTGATCTCCGTCAGGGAGTTGATGGACTGCTCCAGGAAGTAGTCGTGCCAGGTCTGGCCGCTCTCCTCATCCTTTACCTGCTCCTTGGCGCTTTTGCTGGAATCGAAGGTGGAGGCGCCATACATGCCCAGGGAAGCCTCATTTCTCAAGTAATTGTTGTAGAAATACTGCACGGTGGCGGCGGGGAAGTCCTGGCCGTCAATGGTGACAGCCACGGCCCGGCGCTGGAAAAAGCCGGTGTCCCACACCAACAGGGCGACGGCGGCGACGGCCAGCACGCCTCCCACTACGGCGTACACCAGCTTTTTCCGGGGGCTGGTGGACGACGCCTGATTATTTCTGCGCTGGGCATAGGTGGAGCCTGTGCTGGCGCGATCCTTCTTTTCTCTGGATGCACTCACGATGTTGTTCTTCCTCTCATTTTGAATACTGCCCCAAGCAGAGGGGCGGAAAGATACCATGCCATTATAGCGGAAAACAGCGGCGGATTCAATAGCATCCGGGAAAAACAGGCCGCAATTTTACACTTTGTTCATGAGAAAATGGGGGAAATAGAGGCAGATGGAGGAAAAAAGGCAGTAAAGAAGGCCGCGGCATACGCCGCGGCCCAGATCCGAAAGAAGATTTCTGTTGCCCCGCTCTGGCCGTGTGGACTCATTTAAAACCTGCACGTAATGGCAGGTGGGTTGCCTCCACAGCGTTTTACTGCTTCCAACTTCCAACCACCCTGAACAGGGGGCCGGGAGGCCTGCAAGCCACGCCGTGAGGTGGGCATCCCGTTTAAGAGATGTGGGTTTAAAAGAGCCCATCACGCACCGAGCAGGAAATCCTCAGATCTTACTCCTGCTGGTCCTCCTCGTCGAAGAACCGCTCCATAAACAGGTTGTAGATTTCCTCTACCTCCTGGTCGTCGTCCAGGGTGGAGAAAATCTCTTCCCCGTTTTCCTGGATGACCTTCATGATAATCAGACCGTACTCCTCGTCGTCGGCGTCAATCTCCACCGGCTGGCCGGTCTCCTCATCCTCCGCCACCGCGGGGAAGAGGGCACAGTAGGTCACGCCCTTGTGCTCCAGGGTATCCACCAGCTCCAACTCGAACTCGTTGCCGTCCTCGTCAGTGACAGTGATAAAATCAGGGCCGAACGTCTCGCTCATGGGATAACCTCCTGTGTATCTGTTGCTATTATTGTACCGTGTACCGCTGAAAAATGCAAGGGAAAAGGGGGTGGAAATTTTGCCGAACTTGTCACAGGCAGGAAGAAAAAAGGGACTTGACAGATGGGCCGCATTGTGATAATATGTCACCTGTGCTCAGCAAGAGCACATCACCGCTTGCGCGAGTGGTGGAATTGGTAGACTCGCTGGCTTCAGGTGCCAGTGCTCGCAAGGGCGTGCGGGTTCGACTCCCGCCTCGCGCACCAGGAAAGACATCTGCTTTTGGCAGATGTCTTTCTTTTTTTGCTCCACCCTCCGGTGATTGAAATGCCCGGCGGAAGTAAATTCCGCCGGCGGGGAACAAGGCACGGCTTGCGCCGTGCCTTGTCTGCGTCTTATGGCTGGGAAGCGGCGGAGGGGAGGAGGAGCACCTGCCCCACCCGGATCAGGCTGGGGTTTTGGATGGCGTCCCTGTTGGCCGCATAGATGGCCTCCCAGCTGCTGCCCGTCCCATAGTACCGGGCGGCAATGGCCCACAGGCTGTCGCCGGGGCACACCACATAGGTGACCGGCCCGGTATCCTCCGGCTGGGCGGAGGGGGCCGGGATTTGGATGCGCCCCGCGCCGCCGGGGGCTTCGTAGCGGAGCGGATAGCCGCTGTAGGCGGCCAGGGGGCTGGCCTGGGAGGAGAGGTCAGCGTATCCGTCCCCGTCGGTGTCGGCGAAGGCGGCGGCGTAGGCGGCCAGGGCCAGATAGTCCTCCGCCACGCCGTCCAGCACCAGCTTGGCCTGGCCCAGCATGGCGAAGCCGCCGCCGCAGTTCAAAAGGGTGTAGTTGGCTCCGGCCAGGGTATAGGTCTGCTGCAAATCCAGGGGCTGGTACATCCCCAACGCCCGGTCATAGACCTGCACATTGGTCACCCGGTAGGCCTGGGGGCCGGCCAGCCAAATCCCCTGCTCGTCCGTCTGAATGGTATCGGCCACCGAGGGGTCAATGTCGTAGGTCAGGCCCGCCGTGTGGAGGAAGCTGCCGTTTTCCACCGGGGCCCCTGTGGCGGGGTCAGTTGCGCCCACGCCCTGGGCGCCGAACTCCAGCATATCCAGGATGGTCTGGCCGGTGACCTCCACGGCGCACAGCACATTCCCGAAGGGGTTGATGGTCTTGCATGTCAGGTAGCTCCAGTCCCCGGCCTGGGCCTCCCCGCGGATTCCGCCGCCATTGAGGATGGCCACGTCCACATCCAGCCCCGCCTGCTCCCGGCAGAACCAGTAGTAGGCGTCGGTGACAAAATCCCCCAGATTGGTCTCCGCCATCCGCACGGCCCGCTGGCCGCTGTCGGGGAAGTTAATGGTGAAGTGGATGCCGCTGCCGGCGATCTTCTCCCCCAGGAGCTGCTGGGTTTGGGCGATCCAGGCCTGTTCCAGTTCCTGTACCTGGGCCTTGGGCTGGACGGCCTCCAGGTCGCCGGCGGAGAGCAGCCTGGCGGTGACGCCGTCCGGGGACAGGGTCAGCTCTCCCAGGGCGGCGAAATAACTGCCGGTCTGGGTAAGGACCACTGGGCTGCCCTCCCGGTCGGAAAGGGTTTCCATGGCCGTGGTGCTGTGGGAGTGGCCGTCAATGAAGGCGTCCAGGCCTGCGGTGTGGGCGATGACGTCCTGGGACGTCCAGGGCTGGGAGGAGGGGGCGTCCCCCAGGTGGCCCAGGGCGACCACATAATCGGCCTGGGAGGAGACGGCGTCAATGGCCGCCTGTACCGCGGCGTACAGCTCCTGGCCGTCGCTTCCCCCGGCGATGGAGTAGCAGTAGCGCCCCTGCTCATCCTGAAAATAGGCGGGGGTGGATTTGGTGATGGATTCCGGGGTGGTGATTCCGATGAACGCCACCCGGACGCCCCCGGCCTCCAGAATTGTCCAGGGGGCCAGTACGGTGCCGTCCGTCTGGCCGTCGGACAGGTGGAAGAAGTTGCAGGACAGGTAGGGGAACTCCGCCTGGGCGGTCAGCTCCAGGCAGCGCTCCATGCCGTAGTCAAACTCGTGGTTGCCCAGGGTGGCCGCGTCGTAGCCGCAGGCGTTCATAAGCCGGACAATGGTCTCCCCCTGGTCCATGCCGCCGTAGGCGGTGCCCTGTATGTGGTCCCCCGCGTCCACCAGCAATGCGTTGTCCAGGCTGTCCCGGTAGGCGGCGATGCGGGAATAGGTCAGCTCCTGTTCCAGGTAGGCGTGGCAGTCGTTGGTATAGAGAATGGTGACGGATGCCCCCTCCGGGACGGCCATGGCCGGGCAGGTCAGCACCAGGGCCAGAGCCAGCAGGAGGGAGAGGGCTTTGCACAGTCGCTTCATGGGCAGCACTCCGTTTCCTTTGGATGATCCCCCTGTTGGGGGAGAAAAAGCGCCGGCCTGAGCGGCGGAACCGTCTCAGACCGGCGCTTGCATGCGTTACGGCCGGTAGATCAGGTCGGAGGTAATCTCCGCCAGGCTGTGCACGCCGCACATGGACATGGTGTCGGCCAGCTCCCCCTGGAGCTTCTCCGTCAGCAGACGCACCCCCTCGGCGCCGCCGCCGTACAGGGCGGTGACGTAGGGCCGGGCCACCAGCACGGCGTCGGCGCCCAGCGCCAGGGCCTTGCACACGTCCACGCCGTTGCGGATGCCGCCGTCCACCAGAATGGACATCCTGCCCTTCACCGCCTGGACGATCTGGGGCAGCACCTGGGCGGTGGTGGGCACGCCGTCCTGCACACGGCCGCCGTGGTTGGACACCACGATGCCCGCCGCGCCGGCCTCCAGGGCCTTTTCCGCCCCGCGGACGGTCATGATCCCCTTCAGGATAAAGGGGACCTGGATGTACTCGATGACCTCCCGCAGCTCCTCCACGGTTTTGGAGCCGGCAGGCGGGGTCAGCCCCTTCAGGAAGGGGAGCCCGGCGGCGTCAATATCCATGGCAAAGGCCTTGGCGCCCGCCGCCTTGGCCTCGTCCAGCTTGGCAAACAGGGTGTCCCGGTCCCAGGGCTTCACGGTGGGGATGCCCAGGCTGCCCGCCTCGCCGATGGCGCGGGCGGCGTCCCGGAATACCTGGGGGTTGGAGCCGTCGCCGGTGAAGGCGGCGATGCCGGCCTGGGCGCAGGCGGGCACCAGGATACGGTTGTAGGCCAGGTCGTCGTATTTGTCCCCATAGTGGAGGTTCACCGCGCCCACCGGGCCGGCAAACACAGGCAGGGCGTACTTCTGGCCCAGGAAGGTGAAGGTGGTGTCCACAGGCTTGTTTTCACAGATGGTATCCATATTCAGACAAATCTGCTGCCAGGCCTCGTAGTTGCGGGCGGCCACCGTCCCGGTGCCCTTGGCGCCGGGGCCGGGCATGGTGCTGCCGCAGGCCTTGCCGTTGCATACGGGGCAGGCCTTGCAGTAGGGGCCGCTGCAGCTGCGGGCGGCGGCCAGAACTTCCTGATAAGTCATGTTAATTCCTCCTTAGTCCCATGTCCTGCCATTGTAGAACATGGGGCGATCCTGCGTCAAGATGGCAGATGGGCGTTGAGCCAGGCCAGCAGATCCCGCAAAACGTGGCCCCGGTCATATTCGTGGAGCATCTCATGCCGTCCGCCCACGTACAGATGCACCGTCACATCCCGGCAGCCCGCCTGGCGGAAAAGGCCGGCTACCTTGTTGACCCCCTTGGACATACCACCCACCGGGTCCATGGTGCCGGAGAAAAAGTACACCGGTGTGGCAGGGTCCATTTTTTTCAGGTTGGCGGGGCGGCCGATTTCCTGCAGCCCGCCCATCAGGTCCCGGAACATGGCGGAGGTGGGCTGGAACCGGCACATGGGATCGGCCAGATAGGCGTCTACCTGGGCCGGGTCCCGGGAGATCCAGTCGGCCCGGGTGCGGTTGGGGCGGAATTTCCGGTTGTAGGCGCCCAGGGACATGCTGTTGACCAGGGGGCTGACCTTGTCAGGGCCCAGGCGGCTGCATTCAAAGGCGGCCAGCCACTTGCCCAGGGCCACCAGCAGGGGGGACTCCTGGCCGGTTCCGGACAGGATGGCCCCGGTGACGGTGCCGGGGTAGCGGATGAGATAGGCCCGCACCAGGAAGGAACCCATGGAGTGGCCCATAAGGAAGTAGGGCAGATCCGGATAGGCTTCCTTCATCTTGTCCCGCATGGAGCACACGTCCTCCAGCACCAGATCCCAGCCGCCCTGGGGGGCGAAGTAGCCCCGCTCCCCCTGTTCCTCCGCCGTCTGCCCGTGGCCCAGGTGGTCGGCTCCGCACACCACAAAGCCATGGGAGGTCAAAAAGCAGGCGGCCTCCTCGTACCGGCCTACATGCTCCGACATACCGTGCACCACCTGGATGACGCCCCTGGGCGCCCCCTGGGGCAGCCAGACCCGGGCATGGATGTTGAAGCCGGGGCGGGCGGACGGGTAACGGAAAGAACGGCTATCTGCCATAGGAACACTCCCTCTCCTTCGCTGTGGTTTCACTATAGCACAACGGGAGGGAAAAGGACAGGGGGCAGGCAAATTTTTCTGCCCTCTTTTACATGCTTTCCAGGATGCCGCGGATGCGGTGGCTGTGCTCCTCCGCCTCGTCCCCCAGGTCGGTGAGCAGCTGGCATACGCAGGGGTCGGAGACGGCCTGGGCGGCGGCACGGTGGGCGGCCGCCCGCACCCGGGATTGGCCGTACAGCTCCCGCAGGGCCAGCTGGTACGCCACGGGGAGGGGGGCAGGCTGGCTGCCTGGGCGGTAGCGGCGGCCCGCAATAAGGAAGTAGGCGGCGGACAGGCGCCTGAGATCCTGGTCCAGGCTGAGGGACATGGAGCGGATGGCGCGGGCGGCGCGGGAGGGCAGGCGGTTTTGGACCTGCCTGAAGGCCAGCCTGGCGCTGTGGGCCAGCTCCATCTGCTGCTCCAGCACAGGGCAGCAGGCCAGGGAGGCCTGGCTGAGGCAGGGGGCCTCCTCAGCGGGGGCGGCGGGCTCCTCCCGGGGCGCCGGGGCCGGCTGGGGGGCGATGGGGCTGTTGGCCTGGTCGGGCATAACCCGCTGCCAGACCCGCTGGAATACCTCCGGGTCAAAGGGGTCCAGGGAAAGGATTGGGGGTTGGGTATTGGACTGCATATCGGTTCCTCCTTGCTGCGGAATGATTTCCTGCCATTCTATGCTGAGGGAGGAAATACCGTCAAAGAGAGGGTGTTTTTCCTGAAAAAAACCTTCTTTTTGCCCAACTGGGAGAAAATAGCTGGAAATGCGGCAAATAGCCTTGACATCCCCACAGGGGCGTGATAGGATGCTTTGCGTATTCAATAGGGATAGAGGCGCGGCGCTCATGCGTACCGGGGAACAAGGCCAGGCAGCCGTTCTCCGGGAGAGGGTGCGCCGCCGAAGGTTCCTTCCCCTGCCTGGGGGACGGGGCCTGGGCCGGGGGAGAAGATCCCACGGACTGTCACACATGTGGAGCGCTATCCAGAGGCCCCATCCGGGCCGGCTTGCGCCGGCCGGGAGCGGGACATCCGGAACTGCCATGGGCGCTGCCGCGTTCATGGCTTTTTCTATGCGCTTAAGCAGGGCGTGCGGCCCTGACAGCTCAAAACTTAACGGAGGGAAACAACAATGAAAACCACTCGCAGATGGCTGCCGCTGCTGGCAGCCCTGGTGCTGATGGTCAGCGCGCTGACCACCGGCGTTTTTGCGGCGGGGGAGGAAGCTGCGGAGTATGTCAGCCCCTTCTTTGCCTCACCCTGGGCCCTTCTGCCCCCGGTGATCGCCATTGCCCTGGCCCTGCTGACCAAGGAGGTATATTCCTCCCTGTTCATCGGTATCCTGGTGGGCGGCCTGCTGTACTCCAACTTCTCCTTTGAGGGGACCATGCTTCACGTGTCTCAGGACGGCATCGCCGCGGTGCTGTCCGACAGCTACAACGTGGGCATCCTGATCTTCCTGGTGATCCTGGGCGCCATGGTGTGCCTGATGAACAAGGCGGGGGGCTCCGCCGCCTTCGGCCGCTGGGCCACCAGGAACATCAAAAGCCGGGTGGGCGCCCAGCTGGCCACCATTTTCCTGGGTGTGCTGATCTTCATTGACGACTATTTCAACTGCCTGACGGTGGGCTCCGTCATGCGGCCCATCACCGACAAGCACAACGTCTCCCGGGCCAAGCTGGCCTACCTGATCGACGCCACCGCCGCCCCCGTGTGCATCATCGCCCCCATCAGCTCCTGGGCTGCCGCGGTGTCCGGCTTTGTGGAGGACGGCCAGGGCCTGACCCTGTTTATCCGCGCCATCCCCTACAACTTCTACGCCCTGCTCACCATTGTCATGATGGTTTCCCTGGTGCTGCTGAAGGCGGATTTCGGCCCCATGGCCCGCTTTGAGCGCAACGCCATTGAGCACAATGACCTGTTCTCCGGCGCCAACCCCTATGCCGGCGTGGACAAGGAGGAAGAGGATTCCACCAAGGGCGGCGTGATCGACCTGGTGGCGCCCATCCTGGTGCTGGTGGTCTGCTGCGTGGTGGGTATGATCTACTCCGGCGGCTTCTTCTCCGGCGCCAACTTCGTGGACGCCTTCTCCAACTCCGACGCCTCCGTGGGCCTGATGCTGGGCTCCGCCTTCGGCCTGCTGTTTACCCTGGTGTTCTACGGCATCCGCCGCTCCATGTCCTTCAAGGCCATGATGGAATGCATCCCCGAGGGCTTCAAGGCCATGGTGCCCGCCATCCTGATCCTCACCTTTGCCTGGTCCCTGAAGGCCATGACGGACTCCCTGGGCGCCAGCACCTATGTGGAGTATTTCGTCAACGAGTACGCCCAGGGCATGCAGTTCTTCCTCCCCGCCATCGTGTTCGTCATCGGCTGCCTGCTGGCCTTTGCCACCGGCACCAGCTGGGGCACCTTCGGCATCCTGATTCCCATTACCATGGGGATCTTCCCCCTGGATGACCCCCTGGGCATCATCTGCATCTCCGCCTGCATGGCCGGCGCCGTGTGCGGCGACCACTGCTCCCCCATTTCCGATACCACCATTATGGCCTCCGCAGGCGCCCAGTGTGACCACGTGAACCATGTGTCCACGCAGCTGCCCTACGCCGTGTCCTGCGCGGCCATCTCCTTCCTGTGCTACGTGCTGGCCGGCGTGCTGGCCCATGTGGGGCTGCCCGGCATCATCGCCCTGCCTGTTGGCGTGGTGCTGATGATCGGCTTCCTGCTGGTGATGCGGGGCCGGAAGGCGTAACCAAAACAAGCATACAAAAACCGGGAGGGACCGTCTATGAGGCGGTCCCTCCCGGTTTTTCTTCGGTAACAACCCGTCAGGCAATGTCCGTTTTCCACAGACCATGGAGGTTGCAGAAGGCGTAGGCGGCCACAGGGGTCTCGCCCTGGGCCAGGGCAAATACAGCCTGGGGCTCCTGGCCGGGGGCCAGGTTGCAGACCTGGAAGCCGCGGCTGGTTTCCAGCAGAATCCAGGCAATATAGTGGGCGTCCAGCATGGGGTGGGCCTGGCTGCCCACGGTGACGGTCACGCTGTCACCCTGGCGGTCAACCACAGGCAGGTGCTTCTCCACGGCGCCGTCGGAGGTGCCAGCCTCCATCAGCGTCATGGGCGCGCCGCAGCAGACCATGGGCACGCCGGAGTCGGTGAGCTTTACGGCGATGTTGCCGCAGTGGGAACAGGTATACAGGTTCATAGTAAAGATCTCCCTTCTGATGGTATGATAAAAATAGGGTTGCACGAAATGGAATGGATTATTTCCCATTGGTGGGGATAAAGGGAAGCAGGGCCATAGCCACGCTGGAAATGGGCATGGTTTGCAGCCAGATTTTACCCGGGCCGGTGAGCACCGTGTGGAACAGCCCCTCGCCGCCCAGGAGCATGTTTTTCAGGCCGGGCACCTGCTGGATGTCCATGGAGACGGTGGGTTCGAAACCGGCCACATTTCCGGTGTCCACAATGATCTGCTGGCCTGGCGCCAGGTCGTACTCCACCAGATCACCGTCAATTTCCGCAAAGGCCATTCCGCGGCCGGAGAGGCGCTGCATGATAAAGCCCTCGCCGCCGAAAAAACCGGTGCCCAGCTTGCGGTTGAAATGGATGGACAGCTCCACCCCCGCCTCGGCGGCGAGGAAGGATTTCTTTTGCAGGATCATCTCCCTGCCGGGGCCGATCTCCACGGGGATGATCCGGCCGGGGAAGCTGGAGCCGAAGGTAATCATGCCGTCTCCTTGGGCGGTGTAGATGTTCTGGAACAGGTTTTCACCGGAAAATGCCCGGGAAAACAGCTTGCCCAGGCCGCCGCCGGAGGTTTCCATCTGCATGTTGGGAGACATCCAGACCATAGAGCCGCTTTCTGTAATCATCCGCTCCCCGTTTTGCAGATGGCAGACCACAATGGGGAAGGCGCCGCCGGTAACTTCGTACTTCATCATATCCCTCCTGCCAGGTGAGGTGTTGAGTGGTGGATGTTCCTCCCACATCATACCACAAACGGATGGATCTGACCACACAAAATTGGACGGAGGCCCTTTTTCTCAGGGATCGGCTATGGTAGGATGGAGGAAAGAAAGATCCTAGGGATTCTGGGGATATAAGAAAGGTGGACCAGGTATGACACAGGACGAGCTGCTGTTTTTTGACCGCCATCCGCAGATGCTGCCGCTGTACCAAATGATGGGGGAGAAGCTGGAGGAACGGGGGCTGGAATATTCGGCAAAGGTAAGCAAAACCCAGATTTCCCTGCGCAACCGCTATGTGTTTGCCGCCGTTTCCCTGCCCTGGCGCAGGGTGAAGGGCTGGCCGGAGGAATACCTGCTGGTGTCCTTTGGGCTGTCCTACCGGAAGGAGGACCCCAGGATTATGGTGGCCACGGAGCCTTACCCCAACCGTTGGACCCACCACGTGCTCCTGACCAGGCCGGAGGAGGTGGACGGCACCCTGATGGAATGGCTGGAGGAGGCCTACCGGTTTTCCATGGTGAAGTGACAGCTGCCTGGAAACGCCGGTGCAGCGGGGGAAGCCCTGCATCCTGCCCCTGCGGAACGACCGCTTGGGGGCTGCGGCATTGCAAATGTCCCCCGCCGCTGGTATGCTGGAACTGCAAGGGGGGATAGAATGGAACTTCGGGTGGAATATGGATCTGAGGCCGTGGAGGTAGTGGTGCGGGGGCCCCAGGGCAGCCGGGAGGTGGAGCGGATTGTGGCTTTGCTGCAAAGCGGGTCGGACAAGCTGTGGGCCCTGGATGAGGAAAGGCAGACGGTGGCGGTTTCCCCCAACTCCATTCTGTGGGCGGAAACGGTGGAGGACAAGACGTTTGTGTACACCCGCGGAGCCATGTATCAGGCGGCGTGCAGCCTGGCGGCTCTGGAACTGCGGTGGGAGGGGGCGGGGCTGTTCCGGTGTGGAAAGTCGGTTGTGGTCAACCTTAACGCGGTTCAGAGCCTTCGCAGCCGGCCGGGAGGCCGGATTGAAGCCGCTTTGGAAAGCGGGGAACGGATTGTGATTTCCCGCCGGTACGCGCCTGCCCTGCGGGAAAAGCTGCTGAAGGGGTGATTTGGATGAAACGGTACCTGAATTTGTATCGCTGGGCGATGCGGATGAAGCTGCGTATGGCGATGTATACCTTTGTGGCGCTGTTTTTGAAGGCGCTGTGCCAGCTGCTGGAGGGGCGGGACAGCATCCGCATTGAGGATGCCCTGTCTATGTGGGGGTGCTGCCTGCTGTTCGCGGTGGTGGAAAGCGGGATCTTTCCCGAGGAGCGGGAATGCACCAAAATCCGGTCCCTGCTTTGGCTTGGGGCCGCCAATCTCTGCTTCCTGGGGGGTGCGCTGCTGTTCGGCTGGTTCGACGGCGTCCCCGTCTGGGGAGGCGCGCTGTTGGTGGTGTTCCTGGAGTGGGGGCTGGGCATGATGTGGTTTGGCGACCAGTTCGTGCTGAAAATGGACAGCGACCAGCTGACCCAGGCGCTGAAACGATACCAAAGACGGGAAAATGAAACCACTCCCGGGGTCTGAAAGGGCTCCGGGATTGGTTATGCCGGGGTTGTGCGCCGGAGAAGGGCGGCAGTTGGATTGCACAGGGGAACTGGAGTGCATTCTTGACATAAATGTATATGTATGGTATACAGAGACTGTAAAATATTACTTTGGATTTTATCTGCCTAAAACGCAAGACAGCCGTCATGGGGATAAAACGTTGGGTGTGCCGGGAAACGGGTGCGCCTTCCATTGTGAGAAGGAGTAATTATACATTGCCGAGGGGATTCCCCTCGTGTTTTGTGTCGTTTACTGCCCTTCTGAGAAGGGCAGTTTTTTTGTGGACGCCCTGCTGCCTTTTGCCGCATCCGGCAGACTGCTTCTGTGTAACACGCAGCTTTGGCTGCGCAAGAATACGACGTAAAGGAGAAAGACAAATGAAACGAATCACGAAAAAAATCCCCGCCCTCCTCCTGTCCGGCGTCCTGGCCTGCGGACTGCTGACAAGCTGCGGTGGTAACGAGACGCCGGATGGCAGCGGGGAAGGCACCCAAAGCCAGTCCTCTTCGTCCTCCGGATCTTCTGCTGCGGGAGGGACTTCGGGAGCCTCCACGGAAGTGTCCATTGTGGACGTGATGGGCCGAACCGTTACCCTGCCGCAGCCTGCTTCCAAACTGGTAGGGACCCACAACCCCACCCTGAATCAGGCCGTTATTCTGGGGGGCGGCGGAAAGTATCTGGTTGGCTTCGGCAACAAGAATATGGCGGGCGGCCTGTACAGCTACGTTTATCCCGAATTGGACGACGTAGTGCAGATCGGAAAGGGACAGGATATTAACTTCGAGTCCTGCCTTGCTGTGGGTGCTGACCTGGCTATTCTGCCGGAGCGGTTTGCGCACCTGGCTGAGGAGTTTGAGGCCATTGGGATTCCTGCTGCCGTGGTGCTTCCGAACGTGGAGAGCTATGATACGATTCGATCCTCTCTTCGCCTGGTAGCTGCCCTGATCGGGGAAGAGGAGCGGGCGGAGGATATTATTGCGTTTTTTGACGCAAAGATGGATGCCGCCGAAGAGATTACCGCCACCATCACTGAAAAGCCCGACGTGTTGTATCTGGGCGGGAACTCGCCCCTTTCCGTGGCGAATGGCATTATGCTCCAGTCGGTGATGATCGAAACAGTGGGGGCAAACAATGTCGCCAAGGACGTGGAGGGACAGGGAGATTTTGTGGAGGTCTCCATCGAGGAGATCATCGGCTGGAACCCTGATGTAATTTACATCCCCACCTTTGCAAGCTACACCGTTGAGGATATTCTGAATGATCCCGCGTGGAGCAGTATTCAGGCGGTAAAGGACGAAAAGGTCTATGTTTTCCCCAGCACGCTGGAACCCTGGGACTATCCTACACCCTCCGCTTCCATGGGCCTTACCTGGCTGATTCACAACCTGTATCCGGAGAAGTACAGCCTGGATCAGGTGCTGGAGGATGCCAATACATACTACGACATGGTCTACGGACAGACGTTCACTGCTGAGCAGCTGGGGATTGAATAACATGCTGGGAAGCCGGAAATATGCACGTATGATGGCTGCTTTGGCCTTGCTGTTAGGCTGTCTTACCCTTATGTCTGTTTGTGTGGGCCGGTACAGCACAAATCCCGCGGACGTCCTTCAGGCACTGTACACCAGAATTCTTCAGGTGCCTGGAGACGAGGCAATGGAAAATGTGGTTTTTTCCGTCCGGCTGCCACGGGTACTGGCTGCGCTGCTGATCGGCGCTGCGCTCTCGGTTTCCGGCGCGGTGTATCAAAGTGCCTTCCGCAATCCTCTGGTCTCGCCGGATCTGCTGGGAGTGTCCTCCGGAGCCAGCACGGGAGCCGCAGTTGCCATCATCCTGGGAGGCGGTTTCGGCATGGTTCAGGGGGCAGCCTTCCTTGGGGGGATCATTGCGGTGGTTTTGGCTTCTTCGCTGCCCATGCTTTTGCGCAACGCATCCAATATGATGCTGGTGCTGTCTGGAATTATCGTAAGCGGCCTGATGACCTCCCTGCTGGGCGTTGTCAAATTTTTCGCCGAGGAGCAGACGCAGCTCTCCTCCATTGTGTTCTGGCAGATGGGCAGTCTCTCATCCATTAAGGGAAGCAACATCCTTACGGTGGCCCCGCCCATCCTCATTTGCCTCGTTGCTCTGCTGTGCGTCTCATGGCGGCTCAACATTCTGTCGTTTGGGGAAGCGGAAGCCCAGACTGTGGGAGTCAATGTGCGGCGGCTCAGAGCCATTGCCATTGTGGCTTCCAGCCTGCTTACGGCCTGCTCCGTAAGCATCAGCGGAACCATCGGATGGATCGGGCTGGTAATTCCACATTTTTCCCGTATTATTGTGGGGGCGGACAATACCCGCGCTCTGCCTGCCGCGGTGCTGCTGGGTGCCATGTTTCTGCTTGTGATTGACACCTGCGCCAGAACGCTCACTACGATGGAGATTCCCCTTTCCATTCTTTCCGGCCTGGTAGGCGCACCGTTTTACGCATGGCTTCTGTACCGGCAAAGGACAAAGATACTATGAGTATAGAGATCATTGATTTGACGTTTTCATATGGGGAGAGGCGGATTTTGGATCATGTCAGCCTCTCCATCCAGCCCGGTGAGGTACTGGCAATCCTGGGTCCAAACGGAGCGGGAAAAACCACCACGCTCAACGCGATTGCGGGGCTGCTCTCCGGATATTCAGGTGAAATTCTGTATGATGGAGAGAAACGATCTTCTCTTTCCCCCCGCGCTCTTGCGCTGCTGGTGGGCTATGTGCCCCAGACGGTTGCGTCTACGTTTGATTACAGCGTGCTTGAGTATGTGGTCACTGGCTGCGCCCCCTATATCGGCACCTTTTCCAAACCCACCGAGGAACATTACCGCATTGCCCAGAAGGCCATGGAACACATGGGGATTGCCCATCTGAAGGAAAAATCCTACTGCCGGATCAGCGGCGGGGAACGCCAACAGGCAGCCATTGCCCGTGTGATTGCCCAGCATCCCCGATACATCTTTCTGGATGAACCGACCTCCCATCTGGACTACGGGAATCAAATCCGGGTGTTGAAAACCATACGCACCTTGCAGCAGGAGGGGTATGGAGTGGTGTTTACGACCCATAATCCGGATCATGTGCTGCTTCTGGACGCAAAAGTTGCCGTTTTAAACCGGGAGGGGGTTCTGCGCATGGGCGGCAAGGAAGTGATTACGGCCCCCTTCCTGTCGGCGCTCTATGGGACTACCCTGTGTGTCTCCGTGCCGGAAGGGACGCGCCGGGCTGTCTGTTTTTCACCTGATTTATAAAGGAAAGGAGCATCCTGCTTATGCAGCTATTGAAGCAGCAATCCGCGGCCTGGCAGGAAAAAAAGGCCTATACAATTGCTACAATCGTAGAGACCCAGGGAGAGACCCCGCGCAGCGTAGGCAGCAAGATGATGGTGCTGGAGGATGGGACCATCTGCGGCACCATTGGAGGCGGCGTCCTGGAACGCCAGGTTCAGGCGGACGCGCTGGACTGCCTGAAAACAGGCTCCCCCATTCTGAAACACTATGAAAACCGCTCCGTTACCGGCATATCTCCCTGCGGAGGCCGGATCGCCGTTTTTTTGGAGCCCTGCCTTCCTCGGCCTCAGCTGGTGGTGGTGGGCGCTGGCCACGTAGGCGCGGCGCTTATCCGTCTTTCCAGCCAGTTTGACTACAGCGTCACTGCTGTAGACACCAGGGATACTGACATCACCCGGGAAAATGTAAAGTGTGCGGATGCGTTCTATCTGACGAAAGATTTCTCTGAAGATCTGCTGCGCCTTCCTCTGCCGGAGCATGCTTTTTATCTTGTATCCACCTATGGCCATGAAGAGGACTGTGAGGCTCTTGCCAGTGTCCTGCAGAAAAACCCGCGGTATGTTGGAATGATGGGGAGCCCGGTGAAGATTCGCTCCATTTTTCACCGGCTGAAGGAAAGAGGCTTCTCGGAGGAACAGCTCCATTTTGTTCACACGCCCGTAGGGCTGGACATCGGAGGAGAGACCCCCATGGAGATTGCCCTCTCCATTCTTTCGGAAATCCAGATGGTGCGCTATGGAAAGACCGGGGCTTCGCTCAGTGCCGGCAGGGAGGAGTAGGGTCTATGGACTTTTGGAGGGAAGAATCCATGGCCTGGTACCACCGGGCCAGCCAGATGTTCCATTACCCGGAGGCAGGCTTCGGTACTTATTTGAAATCCCTCATTGCCCCGGAAGACACAGTTTTGGATCTTGGATGCGGAATCGGCTCCGCAACCGTCCTTATGGCGCCATGGTGCAAACGGCTCTATGCACTGGAACCGGATCAAAAGGCTTGTGCCTACCTCAGCCGCGTTCTTTCCGAAAAGAAAATGGAAAACGTGGATATAGTCTGTGATATTTGGCCGCCGAAATCGCCTGTGTCTGCCGATGTCATAGTGGCGATGCATGTGATGGGGCTGACGCGGAGCGCCCCATTGATTAAAACACTCTATGACGCGGCAAATAAGGGCGGCTTTATCGCGTGCAAATGCCCTCAGCCTGGCGGGAGAGAGCCCTTTTATGCCCTGAGGCGAAAACTTGGCCTCCCAACCGCAGATGTGCCTTGCAACAGTGGGTGCTGGATCAAGGGCGTTCTGGACAGCCTTGGTGCTGAAACGAGCTGCGAAATGGTTTCTTATGACTTTGGACAGCCGCTTGATACGTTTGATGAGGTGGTGCGGTTTATTCGGTGGCAGATTCGTGCACAGGAGACTGACGACCCGGTTATCCGGGAAAACTGCGATGCATTTTATGAGCGAACCGACGATGGTTTCCTGGTTCCTATGCATAATTGCAGCTGCGCAATTACGTTTCGAAAAACGGGCCGGTGACGCTGGCTGCGGAGAGTGGACAGCGACCAGCTGAAGCAGGCGATGAACCGATACCAAAGAGGGAAAAATGAAACCACTCCCGGGGCCTGAAAGGGCTCCGGGAGTGTTCCTGCCTGGACGAATGACGGTTCGCCTTGACATCCCGCCCTCTGTGCAGTATCGTGTACGTATATGCAAGGGAAGGCTGTTTGAGATGCAAACCGCAGCCAAATTAGAAATCCGAATGCGGGAGTGAGAAAATTGGAATTTGTTCAGACGCTGATCTATCTGGCGGTTAGCTTTTCCGCCACGGTGGTGGGGGCTATCTGCGGCATCGGCGGCGGCGTGGTGATTAAGCCGGTGCTGGATCTGCTGGCGGTGGCCAGTGTGTCCACCATCAGCTTTTTGTCCTGCTGCACCGTGCTGTCCATGAGCTGTTATTCCGTGTGTACCTCCTTGGCCAGGGGGGAAAAGACGGTGGATCTGTACCTGGGGACGCCCCTGGCGATTGGCGCGGCGGCGGGCGGCATAGTGGGCCAGCAGCTTTTCTCCCAGGTGAAAGCCATGTTCGACAATCCCGACACCGTAGGGGCGGTTCAGGCCGGCTGCCTGCTGCTGATTACCCTGGGCACTATGATCTTTACCCTGAAGAAGTCCAGCATCACCATGCACCACGTGCGCAACCGGGGCGCCTGCCTGGTAATCGGCCTGTTCCTGGGCATCATGTCCAGCTTTCTGGGCATCGGCGGCGGCCCCATCAATATCGCGGTGCTGATGTTCTTCTGTGGGATGGACACCAAAACCTGCGCCGCCAACAGCCTGTATATCATCCTGTTCGGCCAGATTACCACCCTGGCTACCACCTTGATTACCCACGCTGTCCCCGCCTTTGAGCTGCCCGCCCTGGTGCTGATGATTGCCGGCGGAATTTTGGGCGGCGTGACGGGCCGGAAGCTGAACCGCCGGCTGAACAGCGGGGACGTGGACCGGCTGTTCATCGGCCTGATGGCGGTTATCATGTGCATCTGCGGTTATAATATGCTGCAATATTCCGTCCTGTAATCGCGACTATGAGCTGAGGCGGGTGAAACGGGCATGATCCGAACCATGGAGACCTCTGACTGGGGGCGGGTGAAGGAAATCTATGAACAGGCGCTGCTGTGGGGCGGCGCTACGTTTGAAACCGCCTGCCCTGATTACAGGGAGTGGGACAGAAGTCATGCCGGGTCCTGCCGGCTGGTAGCCGAGCGGGACGGACAGGTGGTGGGCTGGGCGGCCATACGCCCTGCGTCGCCCCGAGAGGCGTATCGGGGGGTGGCGGAGGTGAGCGTTTACGTGGACGAGGCCTGCCAGGGCCAGGGGATCGGGACGCAGCTGCTGCGGGCCCTGTGCCGGGAAAGTGAACGGTCGGGGTACTGGTCCCTGTACGCGGCTATTTTTGCCTCCAACAAAGCCAGCATCTCCATGCATAGAGCATGCGGGTTCCGGGAGATCGGGTATCGGGAGCGCATTGCGAAAGATCGGTTTGGGATTTGGCGAAACACCATTATGATGGAGCGGCGTATGCCGGAATAAGAACGCCGCTTTGCCGAGCGGGATCAGCAGGCCCCTTGGGCCCGGAGAAAACCGGGCTCAAGGGGCCTGCTCTGCATGTGGGGGAATTTCCGTTGGCAGGCATAGGGACGGGCCGTGGGGGAATAGGGTTGGGCAGGAGGTGGCTGGTTATGGTATCGCCCATACTGTATCTCATGCTCAACGGCCTGTTTTTCACCCTGCGCCTGTCCGGGGGAGGCTCCTTTCCCCGGCCGCTGAAGGCGGAGGAGGAACGGGACTGCCTGGCCCGGTGGGCCCAGGGGGATCTGGAGGCCCGGAATACCCTGGTGGAACACAATCTGCGCCTGGTGGCCCATATCGCGAAAAAATACTACGCTCAGACAGGGGAGCAGGACGACCTGATTTCCATAGGCACCATCGGGCTTATCAAAGGGATTTCCACATTCAAGGCGGATCGGAATGTGCGCCTTGCCACATATGCCTCCCGCTGCATTGAAAATGCTATCCTAACATAGCGGCTCTTATCAAGTCAGAATCAGAATGTTATACCGCATCGGATGGAGTATGGCATCCCTTATGTCGTATGAATCATGTAACCGTAATGGTAAGACGCAAGCCTCAAACAATCAGGGTTGCACCCCTATATATCCATAGTTTCCCGCTGGTGGTCCACATCATATAATTAGAGGCGGGAAATTTAACCTCCGCTGTGCCTCACCGTCATAGAGTATAAAACCAGCGGACGCGCTGAGGTGGCATCAATACCAGTGTGGACTGCTGCAAAGGGAGGCTGCGCTTCTTATCGGCATTGACAGGGGTACCTACATCCACTACGAAAACATGGAATACGATCCTGTGGGGATTATGACAAAAGAATGATATTCCTGTAGCCGCTTTGCTGGATGGGCATAATAGGGTTTGTTCGTTTTCTGTGAATGCTCATTGGCAAAAGAAAAGGGGCAAGGTATATCTCAACCTTGCCCCCACCAGAGGATGGAAGTTACTCGTCGTTTGTAGAAGTATAGAAACCATAATAAGCAGACCCCTGATATTCGCCAGAATTGTTCCACTCAGCATAGGCTTCATAAATATAATTACCGTCTTTTAAAATAAACATATATGTTGGGGTTAGGGAGCCTGTATATCCAGAGATGGGCGCAGGCTCAACACATTCCACTTCAACGATCTCTCCATTTACATAAGGCTTATTCCAGAACTCCCCGGACCAACGATGAACGATGACCTTATCGGGAGCAAGCTCAAAGTTTAATGTAACCCCATAAAGAGAGCCCGGTTTTGGGTCAAGCATTACGGGCGTCATTTCTTCTTTTGCCTCTAATACCTGCATACTATCTGCTTCCATACTGAAAGAGGTTCCGTCCTCGTTTAGAACGGTCCAAGAGTATGTTCCCCTAAATGTTTTTATACCTTCTTGTCCGTTTACGGACAGGGTCAAATTAGGTGGCTCTTGCAAAACGGTATCCGTGTCAGTATTATTATCGGGGTCAGGCGCAGGAGAGGATGAATGGGCAATTTTCAGTGTTTCCAAGATAGGCTGCATATCAATGGCAAGGTCAGCGCCGACCCTGTAGTAATATCCATCGTAGCTGATTTGGCATCCATTCTCCTCGGGAATGGCAATACTTGCAACCTTGCTATCTGTTTCGTCCATCCAAGTCAGTATGTAAGCGTAACCACCAGCGTCAACCTTCCCCATTTTCTCAAAGGTCAGCGAATTGAAATTTTCAGTAATACCTTTGACAAACTCGCCGTCTTCAATAATGACATCATCGCCTGTCAGTCCAGATTTCACTTCTATTTTAGTGGCGTTCTCTATATCAAAGGTCATATTCCTATCAGAACAACCGGCCACAGACAAGGCAAGCACCAACGCCAAACAGAGTGCTATAAACTCCTTCATATAAAATGCCACCTTTCTGTAAAATCAAAATTTTGTCTTTCTATCTGCATAGACGCTGAAAACCCCTTGAAGTTCCAGGATCTGCCTATATTATAGCCCATCTTTGCTTATTTGTATCAGTCCATGAAAGATAATCTACACCAATTGGCCTAAATTGCCTTTTAAGTCGGAAGAGATAGGCTTGTATTTGGACATATCAAGAGATATCTCTCCGTACGGATGAGGATAGGTATGATACTAAAATCTCTCAGGTAAATAATTTGTTAATTTTAGCATGTAAAAGCAAATGTGCCTTTCCGCTTACCCCGTAGTGTGGTATAATTTGCTCGAATTGTGCCCTCTGTACGGTTGGCGTTTGAGCATAATTATAGTTCAAGAGGTTGTACGATGAGGAAGAAATCCGGAAGTACGCTCAATACTTCTTTGAAGTATGAGCATATCATTTTGTCAATAGAGGAAACCACATCTGGAGGTAGATGCGGCCTTTCTCTTGCGGCCTTTTCACGCCCTGCGTCAGCCTGTCCAAGTGACAGGGTGTCGCGGGGCGTTTTTCTATCTTTGGGAAGGAGTCAAAGAATATGAGTCTGAAGTACACCTGCCCCGGCTGTGGGACACCCTTGGGCTATGAGGGATTGTGCTGGAAATGTAAATCTGAACAGGAGCGGAAGGCTGCTCTTGCCTGGACCCCGGAACAAATCACAGAGAAGCAGAGAAACCTGATTCGGAACATCCAGCGGCTTGCGGAGATGGAAGAACCGGAGCTCACCGACTTCTGGCAGCTGCTTAGCTACCATGATGCCATCACCCCGGAGATCCAGCGGGCGGCACTGGCCGCAGAGGTGTTCTGGCCCTGTGAGATCTATTATCACGCTCCCGCCGATGTGCGGGATGGTCTGATTCACGCGCTGTTGTCCGCGGAATATTCCAGCGCGGCCTCCAACCTGATGAGCTGCCTTGCTATGCAGGGAGATGACAAGGCAATGGAGACGCTGCTGGAGCTGGAGCGAAATCCCCGGCCCTGGCGCAAGGGCCTCTATGTGGACCCATCC
>CASFCW010000022.1 GCA_949293165.1 uncultured bacterium | reverse complement strand
CAGCCCACCCGGATCAGGATCAGCCGCCCCCGAAAGGGGGGGCCCGTCAAGCGGTCAAACTCCACCTGCGGCATTTCTGGGCCAGATGCAAAATCGCCGCAGTTTTCACTGCGGCGATTTCCAGTTTTGGTGGGACTATGGCAGGGAAAACCCTGTTGTCAAAGGCTTATACGCACACCCGGATGTGTCATCGGAAGCAGCGGGACTTAGTCTGTCCCCCTCCTGTTAGCCACTTCGAAGGCAGCAAAGAGGTCTTCTATTTTCTGTCTGTAGGATTCGGTGGACATACGAGTGGTTTCGTACTCAGCATCTATCTCAGCGCATCCATCAATTATTTGCCGCTGCACATCCAAAGGCGGGATTGGGATTTTAACTGACCCTATCCTATTGGAAAGATTGTTAATGTTTGACCCCGAACTTGCCCCTGAAAGTATATTCTTCCCCATTTGAGTGTTCAAAACATAGTATAAATACTTTGGTATGCAATCGGTTGAGGAGGTGCGGATAATGCCCATAAACCCGCCTGCATAATAGTTCGTATCGGATGTAATATACGCCACCTTCCCCACATGTTTTTTGCTGCCGCTGGACATGCAGATAAATATATCATCTGCTTTTAGACGGCTCTCATCAGAAAACGATTTGCTTTCATCAATGAAAATCCGTTTGGTTACTTCAAACCGTCCGTCAAGGGTAATATTATCCGCGGTAAGGACAACATTCGAGGTCTCAGACAATCTTTGGTCCGATTTGTCATATGTCACCCCTCTGAATAGAGTCGCGACATCAAACAACCCCTTCATAGGATACTCGCTGCATATCTCAACCGCTTTTTCCACATTAAGCCGCAATGCTTTATTAAAACTTACACGTGAGAAATCCAGCATATCACTTGTTCTGACAACAGAAGCGTATGTTTGCTGTTCATCGGTGAAAGCTGGTATTGTCCCGCTGAAGGATTGCTTAATTGCGCTGGCAAGGGTACCGTCCGCTGAGCGGTGGGAATCGTCGTACATTCTTCCACCCGGGGCAGTAATCTGTATCCCCTCGTTCCCTTTCCGGTTTGACCAATCGTAACCGAGAAAATCTTTCTGGGCCTTGCTGTCCGCCGGAGCCGTAATTATTAGTGTCCTCTGCTGATATGCCAAAGAGAAGTAGAACAGCTTTTCCTTCTCGATGGCGTGCGCATAGTCATAAAATCTCTCAAGATACGTGGCGGCCTGCTCATGCTCATTCTTGTTTTGATATGCCTTCGTTCTCAACAGGTTTTTCGCGTCCGCAGAATTCGCAAACGCCACAACATACATCTTGAAATAATCTATACCGCCCAGCTCATCCAAGGAATAACCCTTATGCAGGAACGAGTCATATACATCCTCAGCAACCTCTATTTGCGCAATATACGCTTCAAGAATCTCTTTATCCTTCCATTCCTGAAGCTCCGCACCGCCAAAGACAGCATCCACGGAATCGTAAGACAAATCAATTTGCTTTGGCGGCTCATTAAACTTTTCGAGGAACATTACGACGGTGTTCGTTCCGGTCGCGCCGAAGGTCTTAGAGCCGAACGCGACGATTGCACGTATATAGAAGTTCTGCAGGAACTGCTCGCGCGCTCCGGTATAACTGGCAGTATCATTTGAAAGTATGGAGCTTGGCAAAATAACGGCGGCAACCCCCTGTGGTTTCAGGAGTTGTCCAATACGCTCTACAAACAACGTCTCTATCTCTCCGCCGTTCAGTCCAATGCGGTCAAGGAGGGTAAAAGTGTTATTCTTCAACTGCAAATGCTGTTTGAAATCCTTGACGGAATAGGGAGGATTGGCAACCAGAATATCAAATGAGCCGTTGTCAACACCTTTGTCCGGCGCGTTTTCAAGCCCGTCGCCAAAGATGATATTCCCTTCTCCTGCACCGTTCATGAACAGCGATATCTTTGCGACACGGGCAAGACGGTAATCCTTCTCGATCCCAAAGATATGGTCTCTCGCCCACGCGTTATCACCATCTGATTGTGCAAAGTAATTGATAGCTTCAATTGCTTCGGTTAAAAAGTGTCCCGCACCGCAGGCATAATCTATGACCTTGGGATACACGGTGCCCCTTTCAGATTTTACCATACGGTCCACGGGTAAGCTGTCCCAGATAAAACGAGCGATAGGCACCGGTGTGAAAAACTGCCCTTCATTTTGCTTAAAGCCTTTGTTCAGCAGCTGCTCAAAAAGGTCCCCCAAAAATTGATGCTTGGAGGGATAGACGATTCTGTACTTTTCAAAAAGTTGGATCACTTCCACAAGGATTTTCCCGTTCTGATAGAACAGCTCCTCGTTATGAACATCCTTGAACGCGAAATCGTTATTGGAATAGAATTTCAGAATCCGAATTGTATTCCGCAAATCCTCGATGGCTTTCTTTCTCTTTGAACCCGTATAGGTAGAAAAGAGCCATTCCGGATAATCCGCAGGAACATAGTAGATTTCTTCCCGCATGAATTTCTCCATGCCGTCCCGATGAAGGCGCTGTAACCGATCCTGCAGCGCCTCATATGTATCTGTCCCTTGTTTGTACTGAAATTCAACCTCGTCATCCTCGCCCTTTGTACTTTCATCAACAAGTTTGCAGATGAACAGGGCTATCAAACGGTTAAAGGCGTTTTCTTTATCGCTGACATTGTTATGACGCAGGATCTCCTCAAATCTGTTGACAATTTTATCATCCGGTGTAAAATCGCGCAGATCCTTTTTGAGAAACGGCCTGACGCCGATTTTGTAAGCGACAGAATCATCTGAGAACACAAGGTCGTCGTGTATCTGGCCGGAATAGGTTTCTTTCCACGCTTCATATTTTTCTGGCGCAGTATGCGCATCACGGTACAGCTTTATGGATTTATCCTTCTTTGTGAGAAGAATAATGTTCGCGTCATCCGAACAGCCGATAGTCGGGGCCTTGTACTCAATGGAGCTGTTTTTATAATCTGACGCGTACAAAACAAGCCATTTGCATGATTGCTCCTGCTGCCAATACGAGAATAACTGGGCCCCATCGTGTTTTGTGTCGCTTAATGCCTTATCGAATTCTCGTCCCCACGTTTTACATTCCACGATAAAAAGCATCGCACCCTTTGGGTCTGTAACGCAGATGTCCGCGCGTCCACCTTTGGCGTTGTGACCAAGATGCCATTCTTTTTCCAGCTCGATGTGTTCAGGACGGTACCCTTTACTTAGCAACCGATGCACGCATTCAAACACAACAAAGTTCTCCGGGGCATCAAATCCGTCATTTCGTTCACGGCCCTTGATCCCTGTGGGATATATCAATTTCTTCCTTTTAAAGTCGACCCGCATCGAACCCGATAGCGAGGAAAAGTTTTTCTCGAATATTTCATTATTCTCAGTAAACCCCATTGTTCTTAACGCGGACTTGAGATTAACCGCTGTAATCATATCTGTTTTTTCCTCCGTCCATGCTCCCCATAAATTTAGCAAATAACAAATTCAATCCACAAAAGCTATTCGTCCCAAAACTCCATTCTCTCATCCACCGCAACATCCAAAGCCTTGCAAATTCGTTCAATGGTATCCGCGGCGGCATTTCACCATGGGTAAGCCCATCCATTGTATCGCTGCTGATATTGGCTATCTGCGTATTAGTATATCGCAAAATACATCATAAGACAAACAAAAGTCAGCCACAGCAAACCAACTTGGATGAAGCAAGCCCTTTCCCCGCCATCCGCGGCTCAGAAATTGGGAGACCGTAAGCAAAAAAGGCATTTTGCTCCCAAAGATTAAGAAACCTTAAGAGAATGTTCATGAGCATCCTCCATTCACTGTGATATAATCTCAGAACTTCATCAAGATACAGCCGGAGGGTATGATATGAAGCGCATCATCACAAATGGGATCACCAATCTGGAGCCGCTGCCTGGCAGCAGCGAATGGTACTGGGGCACTGACTATGCCGGCGGTGATCTGCACGAGGCGGAGGATGCTTTTCGCGGCGGCCATCCCATCCGGAAAAACCGGCTTGTTCTGGTGCGTCGCCCAGATGGAAAGGTATATGAGCCGGTCACCCCGGGGCCGGGGCAGTACCTGGGCAGACCGGCGTACCACGATGGTCAGGTGATGCTGCTGCTGGTGGACTTCCCGAAAGGAGAAATTCATATCCTTGCCTTCCGCGAGACGGACGGTACTACTGAGCAGCTGGCGGTGCTGCCTCTCTCCATAGCGGATGACTGCTGCAATCTGATGCTGGAGACGCCGCCCCTCATGCTGATACGGTCAGGGCATAATAGCAGGATTCAACTCCTCTGGCCGGAGCGTCGAGACTTCGCGGTGGAGGAGAATGAGTATTTCGCGTTTCTGGACGGGAACAGGCTGTACACCACAGTCTGGTACGAGGACCCGGACTACCGGGAGGAGCTTCTGGTGCGGGATTATGATACCGGGGAAGTGCTGGAGCGGATACCGGGAAGCCTCCGCCAGATGCCGGACGGCCAGATGTGGCTTTTGATGTGAGGAGGTGCTGCCTTCCATGTGGGTCAATCCCCTGCTGCAGGCACTGATCGGTGCGGCCCAGTCGGAGCAAACCTCCAGGGCGATCCGAGTCATCTGTACGATCCTCGTATCCCTTCTGTTTCTGATTGGTGTTGCAAGCCTTTTTCTGCTGGTTTTTGTAATAGAGGGCCAAAGCATCCTTCAAAGAGGGGTCTATCTCCTGTTGGAGCTTGGCATTCTTGGCTATTACCTGCATTTTTTAAGGACTGTCATAGGCAGAAGAAAGAGGGAGAAAAGCCGTGATGCAGCCCGATATTGAAAAAACAAGGGCCTATTACCGCAATCTGGGCCCAGAAAACATCTGTGATTGCGCCTACTGCCGGAATTACCGTGCCAGGGTCAAGGCGGCCTATCCGGAGGCGGCCCGGTACCTGGACTCCCTGGGGGTGGACATTGAAAAGCCCTTTGAGACCTCCTCGCTGGAGCCGGACGAGAACGGATACCTGGAATACTGCGTCTGCCAGTATGTGGTCTTTGGCAGCTGCCCGGAGGACTTTACCCATCAGGTCGGGGATGTGACCTTTGGCCGCTCGGACTGCCATCCCAATACGAAAATCGACGCTGAGCACTTTTTCCAGTTTTTTATTGCTCCGTGTTATATATCTTGACCAATATTTTGTTGTATATTTCAATTATATATGATATAGTTCATAAAATAAATTTGTTTTACTTAAGAAGGATATGAATTTTCCCATATCATAAGGGGGATGATTCCCATGTTCTAAATGTGTATGGTTGCCAGTATCAACCTTATGCTAAAATGATAAGGGAGGTTTTATAATGAAGAAAAATCCGCTTTCTTAGGTACTGATTGTAGCTTTCGCTCTTTCTATTCTACAATTACCTGTCTCCGCTACAGTTTCTTCTGAGAACTCCTTCGCCCTTGCCACTATTCAGGCTGAAGCTACAGAATTGATTCAGATTGCATCCAATCAGGGAGTTATTCCCGGTCAGAACAATGGCAATATCATGTCTCTTTACCTATACGATAGCGTCCCTATCTATGAACTGCAGTCTGATAACACTTTTAATGAGCCTGATGATATTAAGTATTATCCGATATTCGACCAAAATGATGTGGACCGTGGCATAATTATTGCACGGCTACAAGATAATAATACAACTCTTACCTGTGAATACACCACTTTCTTCTGTGAGGAACTCACTACGTATAAGCAAAACGATGCGGATATCTGCTTCATTTTCGATCAGGAAAATATTATTATCTACGACGGCTATCAGCCTGAGACTGTGCTACATAGCGCTGCACTCACAGATGATACCCGTGGCATTTTGAATATGGATACAGCGAGTACCACCCAATCTATAGATTTAGCCCCAGGTACAACAAGCGCTGCATTATTGACACAATTAGACCGTAGTAGCATAAGTCCCGCTGTGGAATCTAATCTATTAAGTACAGCTGCCACCACTTCATCCGTCTCTGGATCTGTAAGTGTCCCGATTATTCCTCAATCCCCATGGGATAACGGTTGCTGGGCAGCTTGTTCTGTTTGCGTAGGACGCTACCTTAATCCGTCTGTACACCTCTCTGTAACAGATATTATGAATGACTATGCAAATGGAGAAGATATTCCAAAAACATATATGACAGTACAAGATGTGCTGGCCTACGAATATGGATATGAAACCAATCAGCATCTCTTTTCTTCCCTAACCATGGGTGCTGTGATGGATAGCATTGGCGTTGGCTCTGATAATGGTGACCCAATTATTGCACGCGTTACCTATAATGGACTTATCAGCGAGCATTTCGTAGTTGTACGTGGTTACATATATACGGCAGGGACAGGAACATTGGACCGTGCTACAATCATGGACCCCCTTGATAGTAGTGGAGTTAGGATTTTGTCCGTTGTTGGTTCTGGAGAATCTATGACTTTTAAGTATACGCCAATCAACGGAACCACCCAGTATAATGTTGGCATGTATTTAACCGTCACCAGTTAATAAACTATGAAGATGCAAAACATGATTAAAAAGAAAAAAATACTGGCAGCCGTTTGTGCACTAATGGTAATCGCCATACCCTTCCTGTGGTACTGGCTATTTGGCTGGGGAACCATCCAGATAATTGACTTCTCTGCTACGGATGTCGACTATGTAGAAATTAGCTGTTCCCATCGCCGCGAGCGCGGGACAATATCCAACCCAAGTGAAATCCAGGCACTCATCAACGAGGCGAACTCCATGAAGAACAAAGGGAGCTCGCTAAAGGAACTGATTCATGGGATATTCATGGGAGGAGCAGTACTGTACGAGAGTGCCTTTTACCTCAACGACGGTACAGAGTTTTTACTGACTTTTTCTTCCAACAATTCGGAGGTGCCGGTGTCGGATATGAGCTTAACTTACTGGTACCAACGCACGCCGCCAGGGGTGCAGACCGACGGAACCGTGTGCAGAGGCTCCCTGGAGGTGTATTTCAATTTGTTCGAAAAATATGCCAATATTTCTCCGGATTATACTGCTTCTTCCCCTTAAAAGTAAACGCCGATACATTATTTGGTTTACGGATTCAAATGGGAAAACATTTATCACTTTCAAAGCGGGAAGCTAGTGGAATTGTGACAGATGCGGCAGCGTTTCCTTCAGGCCATTGCAGCCGCTGCGGGCAAAAAACCGTTCCCGGCCATATGTTATAATGGTCATTTCTTTTGCATTCGGGCTTTCATAGTTCAGCAATCACACGTTCAGCGAATGATGCGGAAAAATGCCTACAGGTTTCTCCTCTTTTTCACTTCCTGTACAGCATCACGTCCCGTCACCCACTGGAATTTCACCGGCGAAATGGCCGATGTCATAATTATGCACGATTCCATTTCTATATTATCATTACTTTTTGCCGAATATAACAAATTCCGGTTGACGCTTAAGCGGAAAGAGGGCTATAATACCTACATACAGTGCGTTCCGTCTATAACGCCCCGACTCCTGCCGGGGAGTATGATTCGAAATGGAGGTATTGATTATGGAGCAAAAGAATATCAGCCCGAAGATCAAAGAGGCCATGGACGACGCCTTCTACACCCTGCTGCGCAGCGTCCTCCCCATGCTGAACAGCGAGGATGGCCGGGAACGGTTCCTCCACGATCTGGCACGTTTGACCAAGTGGGCCCAGGTCATGCCCAAAAATCTGAGCAGCGATGAGCCCTGGACCAAGGAGCAGCTCCATGCCATGATGCTTGGCCCCGAGAAGATGGACGATCCCAAGTTCGGCGCCTATATGGACGCCTTCTATGAGGAATATGTGGGCGGCGCGGATGATCCCACCTTCTCCTTCTATAACGATCTGTTCAACCAGGAGGAGCATCTGTCCAAGGTAGACTGGCTGTCGGTGTGGGAGTCTGCCGGCGCCAACTACAAGATGTGGAAGGAAACGGAGTATCCCGAGGACGAGTGGCTCAAGGGAGAGTCCAAAACCTGACCTGTCCCAACGAGTATGTGCTCCCGGATAACACCATAGATCACGTCACCCCCGGCGCTGTGGAGCTTCCTCCACCGCCGGGGGTGATTTTTGCCCGTTGCCCCGGTTCCCCAGCCTCCCCTTCCTCATAGCATGGAGAGAAGGGTGGAACCCATTCCCCCTGAAAGGAGGCTATTATGGAAGGAAAAGGAACCTTATCCGTGCGGGTATATACCGCGCGGGCGCAGCTGCCCATAGAGGGCGCCACCGTGGTGGTGGTGCAGCGGGGCGCGTCAGGCAAATACGCTCTGCTGTCCGTCCAGTCCACCGACAGCAGCGGAGATATCAAGCCGGTTGCCGTCCCGGCCCCCGCCCTGTCGGAAAGCACCCATCCCGGCAGCCCCACGCCCCCCTTTGCCGTGGTGGATGTGTGGGCGGAGCACCCCGGCTTTGCCATGCTGCTGGTGGACGGGGTGCAGATTTTTGACGGCGTGCAAACCTTGCAGCAGATGGAGCTGTCCCCCCTGTCTGAGGGGCAGTCCAGCCTGATCCAGAACGATATCCGGGACATTCCGTCCCAGAATCTGTGAGGTGGGACCATGGCGGTATCCGTTACCCCCTATATTCCCCAGACCATCACGGTGCATCTGGGGGCTCCCAATCAGGCGGCGGAAAATGTCACGGTCTCCTTTCCGGATTACGTGAAGAATGTGGCCTCCAGCGAGATCTACCCTACCTGGGAGCCGGCGGCCATCCAGGCCAATATCCTGGCCATCGTTTCCTTCGCTCTGAACCGGGTTTACACAGAATTCTACCCCAGCCGGGGCTACGATTTCCAGATCACTTCCAGCACCGCATACGACCAGAAATTCATCCGGGACCGGAATATCTTTGAAAACATCAGCCAGACCGTGGACAGAATGTTTGACGACTACATCCGCCGGGTGGGCTTTGTAGAGCCCCTGTCGGCCAAGTTCTGCAACGGCACCACCACCACCTGCGACGGGCTGTCCCAGTGGGGCAGCCAGTACCTGGCCCAGCAGGGCTACACCGCCGAGCAAATCCTCCGTTACTATTACGGCAGCGACATTGAGATCGTCTATAACGCGCCGGTGCAGCCCCTGAACCAATCCTATCCCGGCGCCCCCCTCCGCCTGGGCTCCTCCGGCGACGACGTGGTGGTGATGAAAACCATGCTCAACCGGATCTCCCAAAGCTACCCCGCCATTCCCAAGCTCTGGCCGGTCACCCGCACCTTTGACCTGCGCACCCAGCAGGTAGTCAAGGACTTCCAGCGGATCTTCGGCCTGACCGTTGACGGCATTGTGGGCAAGGCCACCTGGTACAAGATGGTCTACCTCTATGTGGGGGTAAACCGGCTGTCGGAGTTGGTAAGCATGGGGCAGCAGTTCGACAGCTTCTCCTTCCAGTACCCCGGCCTGCTCCGCCAGGGCAGCCGGGGCACGGATGTGCGGATTCTGCAATACATGCTGGCCCTGATTTCCGAGTTTGACGACACCCTGCCCTCCCTGGCGGTGGATGGGATTTACGGCAGCCGGACAGCCCAGGTGGTACGAACCTACCAGCGCTCTATGGGGCTGCTGGCCGACGGCATTGTGGGCCCCCAAACCTGGTACTCCATCTATGGCCGGTACGCGGGCATTGAACAGGATCTCCGCAACGACCAGGTCCGCTTTCCCAACGAGGGGGACGAGGCGGTGGAGGCCTCCTCCCAGGCCCAGTACAGCGAGCCCTACAGCCGCACCACCCGCCTGTCCCAGTACCAGGGGCGGCCCCTGGAGCTGGGCCAGCAGGATCAAAATCAGAGAGGAGAGACGATGGTATGACGCTGGATCGTTTGGAGACGGAAATGCTGTCCAACCCGGTGCGCAATCTGCAATTTATGCTCCGCCGCCTGGCGGATAAGTACCCCAATCTGCCCCAGCTGGCGCTGGACGGGATATTCGGCGGGGAAACCCTGGAATCTGTCCTGACCTTCCAGCGGGATTTCGGCCTTCCGGTGACGGGTACGGTGGATCAGTCCACCTGGGAGGCACTGGTACGGGAATGGACCGCCCTGGAACGGGAGGTCTCCCCGCCCCGCACCCTCCAGATCTTCCCCGGGGAGGGCCACCAGGTTCTGCCCGGCGAGGGGGGCGACTATATGATTCTGCCCCAGACCATGTTCCAGGTGCTCAGCCGGCATCTGGAAGGCATCGCGGAGGATGCCGCCGACGGGGTTCACGGGGCCGCGTCGGTGGAGAACACCAAATGGCTGCAGCAGCTGGCCCAGCTGGAGGAGACGGGTATTATGGACCGGGCCACCTGGGACGCCCTCTCCCGGCTGTATGAGCTGTTTGTCACCTCAGACTCAGGGAAAAAGAAATAAAAAAGCGCCTGGAAGGCCGGTTTCCCGGCTATCCAGGCGCTTTTTCATCAGAAATTCGGGCCCACGCGCTTTCCGCCCTGATAGACCGCCTTCAGTCGGTTGAGGGCAGTAATGTCCGCTCCGGCGTCTCCCTCCACCACGATGAAATCCGCCGTCAATCCGGCCTTCAGCTGGCCAAACTCATCCTCCCGCTCCAGCACCCGGGCCGGGTTGGCGGTGGCGGTCTGGATAGCCTGCAGGGGGGTGATGCCGTACTCCACCATCAGCTGCAGCTCCCGGTTCAGCGGGAAGGCCGGGGCGTCCCGCAGCACCATATCCGTGCCAGCCAGCACGGTGACCCCGGTATCATACAGCCGCTTAAAGTTGTCCCGGTAGGCACAATAGGCCGGCTCAAAGAAGGCCATGTCCCGGATGGCCTTGGCGCCGATGCGGTCCCCCGGCTCCACCCCCTGGGCCAGCTTCTCCTTGGTGAATTCGTACAGCACCGTATATGCGGTGATGGTAGGCGTCCAGGCCAGGCCCTTGTCCGCCATCTGCCGGGCCTGCCCCTCCGTGAGGAAGGTGCCGTGCTCGATGGTGTCAAAGCCCGCGTCAATGGACATTTGAATGCCGGGGTGGGTCCCCGCGTGGACGGCGCACTTCTTCCCCACCCGGTGGCACTCGTCCACGGCGGCGTCCAGCTCCTCCTGGGTGAATTCCGGGATATTCCCCCGGTTGGTGGTCAGCAGCTTGATCCAGTCGGCCCCGTCCCGGATCTGGGCCCGGATAGCCTGGCGGATGGCCCAGGGGCCGTCCACCTCAATGATACCGTCGTCGTGGCCGTGGCCCCCGGTCATGCAGATGCCGGTGTCCGTGTGGAAGATCCTGGGGGCATGGAAATACCCCTTTTCCGCCCCCCGCCGGATCTGGGCGCACAGGTTCTTGGGGGAGGACACGTCCCGCACCGTGGTAATGCCCAGGTTCAGGGCCAGGCGGGCCTGCTCCGCGCCGTACAGGGCCACCATATAGTCGTCAAACTCCGACACATCAGGCTGGCTGTAGTAGTAGCCCAGGTGCACATGCATATCAATCAGGCCGGGCAGCAGGGTGCAGCCGGGGAATTCCTCCAGCTCCTCCTCCGGCCACTGCTCCCGCAGCTGCGCCAGGGGCCCCACCTGGGTAATGACACCCCGCTCATCCACCCGGACGGCGGCCCCGGACAGCTGGGTGACGCCGTCGCCGGTAATCAGGGAATCGGCAGCATACAACATAGCTTTCCCTCCTTACATTGTCCTTCCGCGGGGAGCCAACATCCCCCGCGGGCACTCTCTGGTGCTATTGTAAGCTCACGGCGTTCAAATGTCAACGAGCGGCTTACGGCCTGTCCCAGTTTTCACCGGAATTTCCCGCCGCCCTTGCAACGCCGCCCCCTTTCGCGTACAATGGAGAAAACGGCGGTGCTCCGCCGGCAGGCCCATCCCCGGGCCCGGCCGGGGCAGCCGCCCTGATCCGGAGGTGGTTTTCGTGGAGTATCTTCCCGACTTTCTGTCAACGGCGGTGGAGCGCCGCCATCCCACTGCCGCGGCCCTCAGTGACGACCTGTACGCCCACCCGGAATCGGCCAACCAGGAGATCCGCTCCAGCAGCCAGATTGCGGAGCTGCTCCGCCAGGCTGGGTACCAGGTGGAGTATCCCTGCCCCGGCTATCCCACAGGCTTTCGCGCCGTCCTGGACAATGGCCCGGGCCCATCTGTGGCCATCCTGACGGAGTATGACGCCCTCCCCGGGCTGGGCCACGCCTGCGGCCACAATGTCCACGGCTCCATGTCCGTCCTGGCCGCCCTGGCCCTGGCCGACGTGCGCCAGTCCCTTCCCGGCCGGGTTCACGTCTTTGGCACCCCGGCGGAGGAGGAGTGGGGGGCCAAGGTTGGCATGTCCGCCCAGGGGTTCTTTGACGAGATGGCCGCCGCCCTGATGATCCACAGCTGGAGCGGCGGCGTGAGCACCCCGGACATGGACGTGCTCAGCCTGCGCTGCTGCACCGCCCAGTTCAGCGGTCTGTCCGCCCACACGGTGGCCTCCCCCTGGACGGGGCACAACGCACTCACCGCCGCCCGGAAGTTTCTGGACCTGATCGACGCCCGGCGGGAGTGCTTCCCGCCCCACGTCTATGTCAACGGCGTGATCCTGGACGGGGGCACCTGCCCCAACATCCTGCCCGACAAGGCCACCGTCCGGCTGGAGCTGCGCACCGATTCCCGGGAGACGCTGGACCCCATTGATCAGATTGTCCGCAAGTGCGCCCAGGGGGCCTGCATCGCCATGGATTGCCAGGTCAGCTTTACCAACCAATATGAGGACTTTTACGATATGGTCCGGGTGCCCGTGCTGGAGGAGGCGGTGTGCGGCCTGTACGACGCCCTGGCCCTGCCTCGCGGCCCCGTCCTGCCCCCCAGCGTCTCCTCCGACGTGGGCAATGTCAGCTACCGCTGCCCCACCATTCAGCCCCTGCTGTCCATCTCCACCACAGCCCACCCCCTCCACACCCAGCAATTCCGGGAGGGGACCATCCGCCCCGAAGCCCACGCCGCCATCTGCCAGGGCGGCAAGATCATCGCCGCCCTGGCATACAGGGTGCTCACCGACGCCGCCTTCCGCCAGGCGGCCGCCGATTCCTGGCGCTCCGCCAGGGAGTCCAAGTTCCACCTGTGACCCAAACTGCTGAGACGGCCCGCCGGACATACGTCCGGCGGGCCGTCCCCTTTACGAAAGCGGGGGGCCGTCCCTTTTGGGACGGCCCCCCGTCTGTCATTCAGATGTCGCAACCGATTGGTGCAATCAGGCCTTGTACATCTCCTGCATACGGACCAGCTTCTCATAGCGGGCCTTGGCAGTCTCCTCATTGAGGGCGAACAGCTCCTTAGCACGCTCGGGGAAGGAACGGGTCAGGCTGGAATAGCGGGCCTCGTTCATCAGGAACTCCTGATAGCCGCCGGCGGGAGCCTTGCTGTCCAGGGTGAAGGGGTTCTTGCCCTCGGCCTTCAGAGCGGGGTTGAACCGGAACAGGTTCCAGTAGCCGCACTCCACAGCCTTCTTCATCTCGCCCTGGCAGTTGGTCATGCCGCCCTTGATGCTGTGCATCTCGCAGGGAGCGTAGCCGATGATGAGGGAGGGGCCGTGATAGGCCTCGGCCTCAGCAATGGCCTTCAGGGTCTGGTTCATGTTGGCGCCCATGGCGATCTGGGCCACGTAGACGTAGCCGTAGGTCATGGCAATCTCAGCCAGGCTCTTCTTGGCCACGGTCTTACCGGCGGCGGCAAACTGAGCCACCTGGCCGATGTTGGAGGCCTTGGAGGCCTGTCCGCCGGTGTTGGAGTACACCTCGGTGTCGAACACGAAGATGTTCACATCCTCGCCGGAAGCCAGCACGTGATCCACGCCGCCGAAGCCGATGTCGTAGGCCCAGCCGTCGCCGCCGAAGATCCACACGGACTTCTTGTTCAGGTACTCCTTCTCCTCCAGGATAGCCTTGCAGGCCTCACAGCCGGCAGCGGCGCCCTTCTCCAGCTCGGCCACCAGGGCAGCGGTAGCAGCCTGGTTGGCAGCGCCGTCGTCCTTGGTCTCCAGGAAGGCCTGGATAGCAGCCTTGGCCTCGGCGGGAGTGGCCTCATCGGCGGCCATAGCCTCCAGCTTGGCGCACAGACGGTCGCGGATGGCCTTCTGGCCCAGGTACATGCCCAGGCCGTGCTCGGCGTTGTCCTCGAACAGGGAGTTGGCCCAAGCGGGGCCCTTGCCCTCGGCGTTGGTGGTGTAGGGGGAGGTAGCAGCGGGGCCGCCCCAGATGGAGGAACAGCCGGTGGCGTTGGAAATATACATCCGGTCGCCGAACAGCTGGGTAATCAGGCGGGCATAGGCGGTCTCGGCGCAGCCGGCGCAGGAGCCGGAGAACTCCAGCAGAGGCTTGTTGAACTGGCTGCCCTTCACGGTCAGGTCGGTGACGTCAGCCTTGGTGGACACGTTGGCGACCATGTAGTCGAACACATCCTGCTGAGCGGCCTCCTGCTCCTGGGGCACCATGGTCAGGGCGCCGGCGGGGCAGATCTTGGCGCACACGCCGCAGCCCATACAATCCAGGGGGCTGACAGCCATGGCGAACTTGTAAACACCCTTGCCCTTGCCGGCCTTCACGTCCACGATCTTGGCAGCCTCAGGCGCATTGGCGGCCTCGGCCTCGGTCAGGGCGTAGGGGCGGATGGTGGCGTGGGGGCAGACGAAGGAGCACTGGTTGCACTGGATGCACTTGGCGGCGTCCCAGGCGGGGACAGACACGGCCACGCCGCGCTTCTCGTAAGCGGAGGCGCCCTGCTCGAAGGTGCCGTCCACGTGGTCGGTGAAGGCGGACACAGGCAGGCTGTCGCCGTCCATGCGGCCCACGGGGTCCAGGATGGACTCCACCATCTTCACCAGCTTGGCGGGGCCGGTCAGGGTGTTCTCAGCCTTCACATCCTCGGCGGTAGCCCAGGAGGCGGGAACGTCGAACTTCTTGAAGGCGGTGGCGCCGGCGTCGATGGCCTTGTGGTTCATGTCCACGATGTCCTGGCCCTTCTTCAGGTAGGACTTGGTGGCGGCGTCCTTCATATACTGGATGGCCTCCTCCTGGGGCATAACCTTAGCCAGGGAGAAGAAGGCGGACTGCAGGATGGTGTTGGTGCGCTTGCCCATGCCGATCTGGGCAGCCAGGTCGATGGCGTCGATGGTGTAGACCTGGATGTTGTTGGCGGCGATATAGCGCTTGGCCACGGCGGGCATGTGCTTGTCCAGCTCCTCGGCGGACCACTGGCAGTTAATCAGGAAGGTGCCGCCGGGCTTCACATCGCGGACCATGGGGAAGCCCTTGATGATATAGGAGGGGTTGTGGCAGGCCACAAAGGGAGTCGTACTGGAAGTAAGCCTGCACGTACTTGTCGGTGTGGTCGCCGATGATCTTGATGGAGTTCTTGTTGGCGCCCACGGTACCGTCGCCGCCCAGGCCCCAGAACTTGCACTCGATGGTGCCCTCGGCGGCGGTGTTGGCGGACTCCTTCTCCTCCAGGGAGCTGTTGGTCACGTCGTCCACGATGCCGATGGTGAAGTGATCCTTGGGCTTGTCCTGAGCCAGGTTCTCATAGACAGCGAACACGCTCTTGGGAGGCGTATCCTTGGAGCCCAGGCCGTAACGGCCGCCCACCACGGTCTTGTCGGTGATGCCGGCAGTGGCCAGAGCGGTAATCACGTCCAGGTACAGGGGGTCGCCCAGAGCGCCGGGCTCCTTGGTACGATCCAGGACGGCAATCTTCTTGGCGGTGGCGGGGATGGCGGCGATCAGCTTGTCGGCCCGGAAGGGGCGGTACAGGCGGACCTTCACCAGGCCGACCTTCTCGCCGTGGGCGTTGAGGTAATCAATGACCTCCTCAGCCACGTCGCAGATGGAACCCATGGCAATGATGACGCGGTCAGCGTCGGCAGCGCCGTAGTAGTTGAACAGCTGGTAGTCAGTGCCCAGCTTGGCGTTGACCTTGCCCATATACTCCTCTACGATCTCAGGCAGAGCCTCGTAGTAGGGGTTGCAGGCCTCACGGTGCTGGAAGAAGATGTCGCCGTTCTCGTGGGAACCGCGCATGGTGGGATGCTCGGGATTCAGGGCGCGCTGACGGAACGCGGCCACGGCGTCCATGTCCACCATCTCGGCCAGATCCTTGTAGTCCCAAATGGCGATCTTCTGGATCTCGTGGGAGGTACGGAAGCCGTCGAAGAAGTTGATGAAGGGGACGCGGCCCTTGATGGCGGCCAGATGGGCCACGGGGCCCAGATCCATGACCTCCTGCACGTTGCTCTCAGCCAGCATGGCAAAGCCGGTCTGGCGGCAGGACATCACGTCGGAGTGGTCGCCGAAGATGTTCAGAGACTGGGCGGCCACGGTACGGGCAGACACGTGGAACACACCGGGCAGCAGCTCGCCGGCGATCTTGTACATATTGGGGATCATCAGCAGCAGGCCCTGAGAAGCGGTGTAGGTGGTGGTCAGGGCGCCGGCGGCCAGAGAGCCGTGGACGGTACCGGCGGCACCGGCCTCAGACTGCATCTCGATCACCTTGACGGTGGTGCCGAAGATGTTCTTCTGGCCCTGAGCGGCCCACTGGTCAACATAGTCGGCCATGGGGCTGGACGGCGTAATGGGGTAGATGCCGGCTACTTCGGTGAAGGCGTAGCTGACATATGCCGCAGCATTGTTGCCGTCCATGGTTTTGAACTTTCTTGCCATAGAGTTCCCTACTTTCTTCCTTATTCAAATGGTAACACACCGGAGCCCGCATGACCCCAATGCATATCTCCGCCCTATTTTACCGGGTTTTTGTCTCAGTGCCCATGATGGAAATTGTTATATTTATTATAACTTTTTTCCTATGACAGACGCCCGGCCCCCGCCGGACGGACAGACGGGGGAATTTTACTGACACAGGGTAGTTTATCACTTTTTGAATCCTTTGTAAATTGATAAACCGGTTTTTTTCGATTTTTTCTATTAAAATTCCCATATGGTATTGCAATTTTTCCTGCATAAAGCTACAATAATGTGGGGTGGTTCAGGAATTTTCTTCCTGCCCATTCAAAATAATCAACAGTTTCCCTATTTTTTTCTCCCGTATGGGTTAAATCCTAACATTCGTGTCAGTTTCGGCTGCAAGATGTCCCTTTCATCTGGCACGAAACTGTTTTCTTTGTATGGGGGTGCGCCTATGATCTATCCCGTCCAGTCTCTGGGGCTCCACGGGATCAGCGGATATCCTGTGACGGTGGAGTGCGACCTGTCCGGCGGTCTGCCCGCCTTCAATATTGTGGGGCTGCCCGACGCCGCCGTCAGCGAGGCCCGGGAGCGGGTTCGGGCCGCCATCAAAAACTGCGGCTTTTCCTTCCCGGTCAGCCGGATCACCGTAAATCTGGCTCCCGCCCACGTCAAGAAGATCGGTACCCTGTACGACCTGCCCATTCTGGTGGGGCTGCTGGCCGCAGGCGGCCAGCTCCGCCTGCGGGAGGAGGGGTGCGCCTTTGTGGGGGAGCTGTCCCTGGGCGGCCGTCTCCGCCCCACCGCCGGGATGCTGCCCATGGCCATGGCGGCCAAGCGGGCAGGGATACGGCATCTGTTCGTCCCCCATGCCAACGCCGCGGAGGCCACCCTGGCCGACGGCCCCGCCATTTACCCGGTGGAATCGGTGGCCCAGCTGGTTGCCCACCTCACCGGGGAGCGCCCCATAGAGCCCGCCCCTCCCTGGCAGGGGAAGGGCGGGGCAGCCCAGGCCCCCGACCTGTCCCAGGTCAAGGGGCAGGGCCCGGCCAAGCGGGCCCTGGAAATCGCCGCCGCCGGCAGCCACAACATCCTGCTGGTGGGCCCGCCCGGCTCCGGCAAGTCCATGCTGGCCAAGCGCCTGCCCTCCATCCTGCCGGACATGACCCGGGAGGAGGCCTTGGAAACCACGGAGATCCACTCCGTCCTGGGCCTGACCAGCTCCTCCCACCCTCTGATTTCCGTCCGTCCCTTCCGCTCCCCCCATCACAGCATTTCCGCCGTGGGCATGGCCGGGGGCGGCGCCAATCCCCGGCCGGGCGAGATTTCCCTGTCCCATAACGGCGTGCTGTTTTTGGACGAGCTGCCGGAATTTCAAAAGGACGTGCTGGAGGTGCTGCGCCAGCCCATGGAGGACGGGCAGGTCCACATCTCCCGGGCTTCCGGCTCCGTGACCTACCCCAGCCGGTTCATGCTGGTATGCGCCATGAACCCCTGCAAATGCGGATGGTACGGCCACCCCTCCGGCCGGTGCAAATGCTCCCAGCAGGAGGTGCAGCGCTACCTGTCCCGGCTGTCCGGCCCCCTGTTGGACCGCATCGACCTGTTTGTGGAGGTGGCCGCCCTGGATTTTGACCAGCTGGCCGTCCACAGCGAAAGCGAGTCCTCCGCCCAGGTCAAGGAGCGTGTGGACCGGGCCCGGCAAATCCAGGACAGGCGCGGGGCCGGCCGGTGCAGCGCCCAGATGGAGCAGCCGGAGCTGGAGCGGTACTGCGGGCTGGATGAGGCTTGCCAGCAAATTATGCGGGGCGCCTTTGACCGCATGGGCCTGACCGCCCGCAGCTATGACCGGATTCGCCGGGTGGCCCGCACCATCGCCGACCTGGACGGCGCCCCGTCCATCCAGCCCCATCACCTGGCGGAGGCGCTGCAATTCCGGCCCCCTCAGTACCTCCACCGCTGACCGGCCCACGGCTTTACATCCTTCCGCCCCTGTGGTATGATACACATTCCACAGCTTCGACGCAATTTGTTCAGGGGGGCACACCCCAAGGAGGCCGCCATGGCAGAATGGAAGAAGAACACCCTGCACACCCTCACCTTCACCGGCTACACCGCCGAGGGGATGGGGGTGGCCCGCCTGGATGGGCGGGTGGTCTTTGTCCCCGGCACCATCCGGGGGGAGACCTGGCAGGTACAGCTGCTGAAAGTCAACAAAACCGTGGCCTGGGGCCGGGGCGTGACCCTGCTCTCCCCCTCCCCGGAACGGGCGGAGCCCGACTGCCCCCTGGCCGGGAAGTGCGGCGGCTGCCAGTACCGCCATATGTCCTACAGGGAGGAGCTGTTGGCCAAAGGCCAGCGGGTGGCCGACGCCCTGGAACGGGTGGGGGGCGTGCACCTGGAGCTGCCCCCTGTTCTTGGGGCGGAGGAGCCCCTGCGCTATCGGAACAAGGTGCAGTTTCCCGTCTCCCAGACCGCCAAGGGCCTGTCCATCGGTTTCTACCGTCCCCGCAGCCACCAGGTGCTGGACGCCGGGGACTGTTTGCTCCAGCCAGAGGCGGTGACCGCCATCCGCGGCGCGTTCCGGGGCTGGATGGAGGCCCACAGGGTACCCGCCTATGACGAGGCAGCCCACACCGGCCTCATCCGCCACCTTTACGTCCGCACCAACCGCCTGGGCCAGGCCCTGTGCTGCGTGGTGGCCAACGGAAGCAAGCTGCCCGCCTGGGAAGATCTGCTCTCCCGCCTGCGGGGCGCCGCGCCCGGCCTGGTGGGGCTGGTGCTCAACGTAAACACCCGGGACACCAACGTGATCCTGGGGGATCGGTACCGCACCCTGTGGGGGCAGGACTGCCTGGAGGAGGTCCTGTGCGGCATGACCTTCCGCCTGTCCGTCCCCTCCTTCTTTCAGATCAACCTGGCCCAGACGGAGCGGCTGTACGCCCAGGCGGTGGCCTTTGCCGCCCTCACCGGGACAGAGACCGTGCTGGACCTCTACTGCGGCATCGGCACCATCTCCCTGGCCATGGCCAGGCAGGCCGGCCAGGTCATCGGCGCGGAGATCGTCCCCCAGGCTGTGGAGGACGCCAAAGCCAACTGCCGGAGGAACGGGGTGGAAAACGCCCGCTTCCTGTGCGGGGACGCGGGGCAGGTGGCGTTCCAGCTGGCCCAGGAGGGCATCCGCCCCCAGGTGATCTGTGTGGACCCTCCCAGAAAGGGGCTGGGGGCGGAGGTGCCCGCCGTTCTGGCATCCATGAATCCGGACCGCATCGTCTACGTCTCCTGCGACCCGGCCACCCTGGCCCGGGATGTGAAGCGCCTGGGGGAGCTGGGCTACCAGGCAGACGCCGCCCAGGCCGTGGACCTTTTCCCCCGCACCGCCCACGTGGAGACGGTGGTGCTTTTGTCCAAACACAATAGCAAGTAACATATCGAGGTGGAGCTGCATCTGGACGAGCTGGATTTGACAGCGGCGGAGCAAGGCTGCCTATGATGAGCTTAAAACCCATGTGCTGGAAAGGCACAGTTTGGAGGTGTCCGGCCTGTATATCTCCCAAGTCAAGCGGAAGTGCGGGCTGGAGGTTGGGCAGACAATAATCTGTCGACGCTGCAAGCCGAAATGATGGATGCACGACAGCATTTTCAAATGATTTTGCAGATACGAAATAATATACTCAATACAATACACCGCCCAAAGAACTGCACCCCACTTGTTAGACAGTATGATATACTGAATAGCAAATGGGGTGCAGTTCAAAAGTCTCCTAAAGAAATGGAAAATTACATTCCCTTCACAATCTCCATAAACCGCTCCATAGAATACGCTCCCGGATAGTCCGGCTGCTTGGTTTCAAACACCATGTAATACTTATACTGTTTTCCGGCCAGCTGCGCCCACTGGTCACCGATTTTGGCCTTCTCCTTGGACTCGTCATTATCCAGGTGGTCGCCCTTGGTTTCTACCATCATTACCTTCCCACTGTGGAGCATCACGATGATGTCGGGGTAGGCGTGAACAGGCCCGTTAATCTGGAAGCCCAGCCTGGAGATGTTCCGGTGCCACCACTTGACGTTGCCCAACGCTGACAGCGCCCACACCACCTTGAACTCGTACTCGTTCATATCTTCTTCGGCGGTATAGAGCGATTTGGGCACCATCGAGGTAAATGCCGTTGGGGAGATCACCGCTGGCAGCGCGTAGTTGGGCAGGCAGGAAATCTTGTCCTGCTCCAGCCAGGTGTCAAAGACGCCGGAGCGATGCTGGGCAATCAGCTCCTTCACCTTTCCCTGAATCTTCACGACATAAGGGTACGGCGACTGCTCCAGCTCGGAGAGCTGATCCTCGCTCATGGTGCCAATCACCCGGTCGATGTACTCATTCAGCTCCCGGTCGTTGACGCAATTCATCTTGGACAGCTTCTGCTTGATAATGCCCTTACACAGAGAAAGCCGCTTTTCCGAGGGCTGGGTGTTGAACCATTCCCGGAAAAAGGCGCTGTCGCCGCCGGACAGCCGCCACGCCTTTGCGGTGCTGTCTTTGCTGTCGTCTACATCCACCCGCGCCATCTCAGCGTTGACGGTGGTGAAATCCACATGGGCGTCTTTGTCCCGCAGAGAGAAGCCACCCTCCAAATACTCCAGTTCCAGGGTTTCGTGAGATTCCGAAAACAGGCTGGGTCCGGTCTCCAGCATAAATTGGGGAAAGCGCAGGGCAGCGGCCTCGTCTGCGAATTTCTCATTCATTCGGAACTGATTCATTTTGTCGCGCACCTCCGATGGAGCCTGGCTCAAAGCGGTATTGTCGGCCTGGTTGATCTCGTCCTCGTAGGTTTTGTTCTGCTGCAGGGCCTGTGACAGCATAGGGTCGGACTGCATCGTTCCATCCTCCACGGATTGCTCCGCCTCGTGCGTTGCCGCCTCAAAACGCGCCTTCAAATCCGAGCCGTCTACCTCCGGCAGATCCGGTTCGTCAGCGGGAGGGGTTACAACAGGAAGCTGCTCCGGCTCCGGAGTGGGAGGCGCCGTAACGGGCACGTCCACATCCTGTGCCCGGTAGTCGCGGCTGCTGAAACCGGCGCTGTTCAGCCCGGCCACGACCTTCTCCAGCGTCTGGTGGAAGTCCGCGGAAGATGTGATGACATAGGAGAGATTCAGCACTTCACTGCTGTTCTTCTGCGTGTAGGGCAACCGAAGGACACGCCCCAAAATCTGCTCCACATCCACGGTAGAAGTGCGGTTTGCCACCGTAGCCAGCACGTAAGCAAAGGGGCAGTCCCAGCCCTCTTTCAGGGCATTCACGGTGATGATGTACCGGATTGGGCAGTCTGGGGACAGCAAGTCCACATGTTTCAGCTCGTCCTTATCGCCGGTTTTGATGGCAATTTCCTGTTCAGGAATACCGCCGTCCACCAGTGTTTTCTTGATTTTTTCATATGTAGAGCTGTCCGCATTGTTGCGGGGCTGGGCCTGGAACAGAACGATGGGACGGATATAGCGCCCGCTGGTTTCCTGCTCCCGTTTGGCCTGTGCCTCCAGCTTGGCACGAATAGCGATAGCATCCCCATATACATCGGCCTGGGACTTGCGGTTATAGACAATGACCGGCAGCTTGACCATGTTGGCCCTTTTCAGCCGTGCAGCGTCCACAAAGGAGATGATATTGCTTTTCTTCTTGGGGGTGGCGGTCAGGTCAAACACGAAACTTGGATTGAAGTTTTGCAGCATTTCCACGCTCAAATCCGAAGTGGCATGGTGGCTCTCGTCCACGATGACCACCGGATTCAGATAGCGGATCACCTGGATCAGCGCCGTCTCATCAGTGTCGGCCAGAAGAATCGACGGATCATCCATCCACTTGGCAAACTCGGCCAGATAACCGTTCTCCTGATAGGCTTTGCGGCCTTCCTTTTTACTGGTACGGAAGGAATCATAGCTGAGCACAAACAAGGAAAGCTGTTCTGTCACCGCAGAGGGGGTAAGATTCTGCCCCATGAGGGCCTGCTCCTTGGAGTACACCTGCACCCGCCCACCAAAATCCACATCCAGCCGCTGGCGGTAGGGATGGTCTGGATTTTCCAGCGCCTTACGGGTCTGGGTCAGAATGGCCTCGGAGGGCACCAGCCACACCACGGCCTTGGCCCGGCGCTGGGGCATGGCGTCAAAAATCGTCCGCAGAGAGCTGGCGGCGATATAGGTCTTGCCGCCGCCGGTGGGCACCTTGGCACACACATGGGGCACACCGGGCAACACATTCCCGTAATTCGGCATACCGCCGAAGCCCACCAGTACATTCTTTTCGTTCCAGAGGGCCTGATACGCCTTTGCCGGGCTTTGCAGCTCCACCACCAGCTCCAGGTAGCGCGCAAGATCGGCGATGACTTCTTTTTGATAGGATTTCAGTTCCATTCCTTCACGCTCCCTTACAGCCGGGCAATGTCCCGTGGGATTTTCTTAAAGGTGATGTTGTGGCGGCGCAGCGTCTCCTGCGGGACGGCGCACAGGTCGGCATAAATGGTGTAGCCCTCGGCTTTGGTCCGGATGGCAGCCAAAAAGGCATGGTCCAGGGTGGTGACGCTTTCCCGCTCATAGTAGAAGTAATAGGCGGTGTTGCGGCACAGGCCCATGAAGTACGGCTCGTCCGCGGGCTGTTCGGCGGGCAGGGGCTCTTTGGTCTCCATATAGTAGACGTATTCCCGGATCTTTTGCGGGCCCACTTCTTCGTTGAGGTTGCCGTCCGGCAGCAAAAGCACAGGCCCCAGCTCATAGTAGCTGAAATTGCCGCCGGTGCCCCGAATATCTCCATATCCAGAAATTACCTTTTCCACCCTTTTGGCGGTGATAGGTTCAGCGTAGTCCTCCATCTCTATCAGAATAAATTTATACCCCGACGGTTTCAGATTACCAAGGGTTAAAGACGCTTGTGCAGTTGTTCCAGAACCAGCAAAAGAATCCAAAATGATATCTCCGGGCGCTGTAAAAATGGACAATAAATATCTTACTAATTCTACCGGCTTAGGGTAATCAAACTTGAGGCCCATCTTTTCTATCATATACTTATTTGTTTCGGTCGTTCCCATATTTTCTAATACTGAGAGTTACTGTATAAAGGGTGGTTTACACCACCTACTACATTACATCGGCTGACGGTTCATTTGTGGCAAAGCGGAAGCCAGCGGAGGAAAGGAGACACATATAAACGAGGCATGGCACACCAGAACGGAAGGTGGCCATGCCTTATCTTATTTAACACCCCGATAAACCAGAATTTGTTGTCATAAATATTCTTAATCACAGCAATTTCTTTTCTAAACAGACGGCGTCTGGTTCATTTTCATAAGGAGGATAATTTTCACAGAGTAAATAGCCTACTTTTTTATAGAAATTAATTGCATGAGGATTACCTTCCCGGCACTCAAGGATAAGCCGTCCGTAGCCACAATCCTGCGCCATTGTTTCAACAGCCGCCATTAACTCCACTCCATATCCCCGATGATTCTTCTTTGCAAAAACTCGTTTGACTTCCCCGGTGGTATCATCAAATTTACGAATCCCAGCACAGCAAACGGGCATATCTTCATCATAGCCTATCACAAAAAAAGACTTATCATGATTGAAATCGTCCAAACAAACATATTTTGTTCCATTATGACCAAGAATACCCATTAAAGCCATATTCAATTCATACAAAAGCATCTTTGCGTCTGCTGATTGAACATCCGTTTTTTCAAAACGCATTCACTGTTACCCCCTTTTCGTCGCATTCTCCTGCCAAATTCAGATTTATCGAACTTCTGCCCCAAAGTATAGCACACATAGGATGTTATCGCAATGCCTACGCTTTCAATGTGGCAATTCCCATAGCCGCTATGGGCTGATATGATATATATGAGGTTAACGGTGTTTTTCTGCGTACGTACGTACCGGGAAGAAAATAGAGTGACACTCTTACCTGTCTGGCTGTACGTACGTACGCAATATTTAGCCAAACCTCCATATATGCAAAAGTCTTTAGGAGTTGAAAGGCTATATCAGACTGCCAAATTTAGAGCAAACGCGAAGCGGTGAAATAATTCGCCGAAAGCCGTACCATCATCACGAAACAGCGATTCACCAATAAGCGCACCTTATACGCTGCTTCATAAACAATCATAAAGATTGAAGAAGAATCACACAGTCCCGCAAAATCGAAAAATCACCTGTTGGATTATGGTTCGTGACAAGCTGCTTCTATCGCTGGACAATGCCTTGCGGAGTTTACACAGTTATCAACCCAGCACTCCATCCACGGTTGTAGGCAGACCAAAAGAGATGGGAGAAGAGGTAAGCCACCTTGTAAGGTAGTCGTTCAAGAACAGACTTTCTCCCTTTAGGGGAAGCTCCGAAGAGCGCACTTACTCACCACCCTACGGGCGGTGGTACTGCCTGACGGCAGTCGTGCGCTCTCCGAGGGGGACACGCCAGCAGGCTCCCGCCCTGCTGGTAGCACCGAAGCCGGAAGCCGTAAAGGGATCGGCTGCGCCTTGCCTACGGCACCCTTGACGGCTTCCATCTTCAGTGCTTTATGGAAGCCAAGAGGGGCTTAAGCCCCTCTCTTTCAAAATGTGTTCTTTTTGGGTGAAAAACCCCTTGACAAATCGCTTACTGTTTGAATGTATTGGGATTTCCGCCCTGAACGATGGTAATATATGACCCCATTTCGTGAGAGATAAAATTTTAGTAGCGTATTACCATCCACGATAGGCTCACAATTATTCTCAATAAATCTTCTGAGTTTTTCTGGATTCATCCAGCCCGAGAATACAGTGCATTCTTTCGCCAAGGCATAATTTTTCACGACCATTTTGCTTTTTCTTGCTGGATATTTCATGGAATATTTTTTTGTCAATTCACGGCTAATGTATCCGACTTGTTCCACTTCCGCAGTAAATGGCGCTATATTTTCCGATTGATCTATAATCATTTCTTCAACTTCGCACGGAAATCCAGCAGGAAGAACTATATCTGAAGCAGGGTTTTTATACCCATTTTTTGTTATTGAATTTTCCGCAAAATCTCTCAAAATTTTTGATTCCCGGGGTGTATTAGGATCAACCACTGCGTTATAAATAAGTTTCAATTTATTTTTTGAATAGCACAAAATATATTCATGAACGCCTGTGATATCATCTTGGTTATCTGTATGGCCTTCTGTGTACCAGATAAAAGTTTTTACATAATTTTGCTGGCCGAATATTTCGTCACATATTGCTTTGAGATTTGAATATTCATTGTCATCTATACTAATAAAAATAACACCATTGGGGGCTAATAGTTTCTGAAGCAATTTTAAGCGTGGGTACATCATACAAAGCCACTTATCGTGCCTTGAAAAGTCCGTATCTACATCCCCAACAAATTTCCCAATCCAATCTTTAATTTTAGGATGATCAACATTGTCATTGTACGCCCACTGTTGTCCTTTATTCGTGCTTTTTGCCGTGTTGTACGGCGGATCAATGTAGATGCACTTCACCTTGCCCTCGTACCGGGGCAGCAGGGCTTTCAGCGCCTCCAGATTATCGCCGTGGATAATCATGTTTTCGCTGCCGTTGTCCTCGGCGTGCTGCCCAGCCTCGTCATAGCTGTACTGGCGCTCCAGCACCCGGTAAGGCACCTCCTGATGGTGGTTTACCACTTTGTCTTTTCCAATCCATTCAAGTGTTGGCATATTGGCTCTCCATTCGATTTACAAAAGATTTAGGCTGTGCCTCGGTGAATATCCCACGTTTCCTCAGCGACTTTTTCAGGCGCTCTTTACATATCTCCCTGATTGCGGCATGGACTGTCGCTTTCAGGTATTCGATTCCAATGGCCATTTGAAGCTGTTGGTTCCGTTCTTGTACCTCAACAGCATCATATAATCCCATGACGGCAAGGCCGGAATGGTGTAATCGCCGGCTTTTTCGGTTGCACCGTCAGGGGCGGGAAAAAGGGCATTGGATTGAAGTACAATAACTGCTTTGCGGCTATTATACCAGATACAGGGATTCCGGACAATCAGTTTTCGCGCCCCAATACGAAAGGCTACAACCGAGGCCGAGGTTTCCGTAGATGCTTTGCCCCTTTGGCTCCGGGTTTCCAATGGGGGCGGGCAGCAGGTCAGGCGGATTTTATACAGCCACGGGCGAAATCAGGATTTGCACAGCGGGCAAAATCCGCCTGCCCGGAAGCAAAAAAACACGCGGTCTGGCTCTGTACGCCTGACCGCGTGTTTGATTTTATCCCGGCGGGAATCGCCCTCCTATGCGCCGATTGCGTTCCCGGTGTATAGCTGATAGTACCGGCCCTTTTCGGCAATCAGCTGGTCGTGGGAGCCGCGCTCAATGATGCGGCCCTGCTCCAAAACCATGATGCAGTCGGCGTTTTTCACGGTAGACAGCCGGTGGGCGATGACAAAGGTGGTGCGGCCGTACATCAGCCCGTCCATGCCCCTTTGCACCAACTCCTCCGTCCGGGTATCAATAGAAGAAGTCGCTTCATCCAGGATCAGCACCGGCGGGTCGGCCACTGCGGCGCGGGCAATGGCCAGCAGCTGCCGCTGGCCCTGGGAGAGGTTGGAGCCATCCCCCGTCAAAACGGTCTGGTAACCATCGGGCAGGCGGCGGATGAAGCCATCCGCGTTGGCCAGCTTTGCCGCCGCGACGCACTCCTCATCCGTTGCGTCCAGCCGCCCATAGCGGATGTTGTCCATCACCGTGCCGGTGAACAGGTGGGTATCCTGAAGGACGATCCCCAGGCTGCGGCGAAGGTCGCTTTTCTTGATCTTATTGATATTGATCCCGTCATAGCGGATCTTGCCGTCGGCAATGTCGTAGAAGCGGTTAATCAGGTTGGTGATGGTGGTTTTGCCCGCGCCGGTAGAGCCGACGAAGGCGATTTTCTGTCCCGGTGTGGCATACAGCTTGATATTGTGCAGGACAATTTTACCCTCCTCGTAGCCAAAATCCACATCGTCGAAGGTAATATCCCCCTCCAGCCGTTGATAGGTGATCGTCCCATCCGCCCTGTGGGGGTGCTTCCAGGCCCAGATATTGGTGCGCTCGGCGGTCTCCACCAGAGAGCCATCGTCCGCTTCCTTCACGTTGACCAGCGTCACATAGCCCTCATCGGTCTCCGGCTTTTCATCCATCAGGTCAAAAATCCGCTGGGCGCCGGCCATTGCCATGCCAATGCTGTTGAGCTGCTGGCTGATCTGGCTGACGGGCTGGGTGGCGTTCTTATTCAGCGTCAGAAAGGAGACCAGGGTGCCCAGCGTCAGCCCCCAGCAGCCGTTCAGCGCAAAAATGGCGTCCACCGCCGCGCACAGCACATAGCTGATGTTGCCCAGGTTCACGTTGACCGGCATGCTGATGTTGGAGAAGGTGTTGGCCTTGTCCGCGCTTTCCCGCAGCTGCTCATTCAGCCTGCGGAATTGCTCCAGGCTCTTGTCCTCATGGCAGAACACCTTGACCACCTTCTGCCCGTCCATCATCTCCTCAATGTAGCCGTTGACAATGCCCAGGTCTTTTTGCTGGCAGGCAAAGTAGTGGGCGGACTTGGCCGCAATCTTCGAGGTGGTAAAGAGCATCACGCCGATGAACGCCAGGGTGATAACGGTCAGCGGAATATCCAGGATGAGCATACTGACAAAGGAGGTCAGAATGGTCACGCAGGAGTTGATGATCTGGGGAATGCCCTGGCTCATCAGCTGCCGCAGGGTGTCCACATCGTTGGTGTAGACGGACATGATATCGCCGTGGGCATGGGTATCAAAATACCGGATGGGCAGGGACTCCATGTGCTGAAACAGCTCTATACGGAGGCTGCGCATGGTCCCCTGGCTCACATTGACCATAATCCGGTTGTAGGCGTAGGCGCACAGGATGCCCAGGCCGTATGTAACAGCCACAGAGGACAGGGCTGCCGCCAGGGCGGAATAATCGGTGCTCTGCGCCTGGGTCAGCGGGACAATGTAATCGTCAATGAGGCTCTGCATAAACAGGGTCCCCCGAAGGGTTGCCAGCGCGGAGCCCAGGATGCACACCACCACCGCGCAAAAGGAAACCTTGTACCCCCTGAGCATGTAGCCCAGCACCCGTCCCATAGCCCGGAGCTGCTGGCCCGCGCTCATTGTGCCGTTTTTCCGAGGAGTCACGCCTGAACACCTTCCTTTCCTTCCGGGGCGGGCTGGTCAAAATCGCCGCCGCCCTGGGTCTGCGCCTGATAAATCTCCCGGTAGATCCGGTTGGTCTCCAGCAGTTTTTCATGGCTGTCAAACCCGTTGATCTTTCCGCCATCCAAAACCAGGATACGGTCCGCGTCCTGCACGCTGGAAATGCGCTGCGCCACAATCAGCTTTGTGGTGCCGGGAATCTTCTTTGCGAACGCGGCCCGAATCTTCGCGTCCGTGGCCGTGTCCACGGCGCTGGTGGAATCGTCCAGAATCAAAATTTTGGGCTTTTTCAGCAGTGCCCGGGCGATGCACAGGCGCTGCTTCTGCCCGCCGGACACATTGCTGCCGCCCTGCTCAATCCAGGTGTTGTACCCGTCGGGGAACCGCTGGATAAACTCATCCGCGCAGGCCTGCCGGCAGGCCTCAGCGCATTCGGCCTCGGTGGCATCCTCCTTCCCCCAGCGGAGGTTATCCAAAATGGTTCCGGAAAACAGGACGCTTTTTTGCAGCACCACAGCCACCTGGTCCCGCAGCGTCTCCGTATCATAAGATCGGACATCCTTCCCGCCGACACAGACGCTGCCGCTGTCCACGTCATACAGCCGGCTGACCAGGCTGACCAGGCTGGATTTGCCGCATCCGGTCCCGCCGATGATGCCGATGGTCTCCCCGGAACGGATATGCAGGTCAATGTCCTCCAGCGTCCGTTCCCCGCTGCCGTGCTTGTAGGAAAAGCTCACGTGGTTGAAGTCGATGCTGCCGTCGGCGACAGTTTTCTCCGGCTGGTCCGGCTCGGACATATCAGGCACCTCATTGAGGACCTCCGCAATACGGCGGCCGCTGGCGGCGCTCATGGTAATCATGACAAAGATCATGGACAGCATCATCAGCGACATCAGCACGCCCATCACATAGCTGAACAGGCTGGTCAGATTCCCGGTGGAGAGCTCGCCGGACACGATGAAGTGGGCCCCAAACCAGGAGATGGCCAGGATGCACCCATAGATCACCGTCATCATCACCGGATTGTTCAAGGCCAGGATGCTCTCCGCCTTGACGAAAAGGGAATAGAGCTGTTTCGCCGCCGCCTGAAACTTCTCATTTTCATGTTCTTCCCGTACAAAGGCTTTTACCACGCGAATGGCAGACACGTTTTCCTGCACGCTGGCGTTCAAATCGTCATACCTGCGAAACACCTGGGTAAACACGGGCATGGTGCGGACCATGATAAACCCAAGGGCGGCGGCAAGGACTACAATTGCCGCCAAAAAGATCGCACTGAGCCTTACACTGATGAAAAAACACATAATCATGCTGCAAACCAGCATCAGCGGCGCCCGAACCGCAATGCGCAGGATCATTTGATAGGCGTTTTGAATGTTGGTCACGTCGGTGGTCATGCGGGTGACCAGCCCGGCGGTGCTGTACTTATCAATATTGGAGAAGGCAAAGGACTGCACCTTTTCATAAATCCCGTCCCGCAGATTGCAGGCGAAGCCGGACGACGCCTTTGCCGCGTACCTCCCCGCCAACACACCAAACGCCAGGCTTAGGAATGCCATCACCAGCATAATCCCGCCATAAAAATACACCTGGCGGATATTTCCCGCCTCAATGCCCTTATCAATAATGGAAGCGGTGACAAAAGGGATCAGCACCTCCATCAAAACCTCGCCCGCTGTAAACACCGGCGCGAGGATGGATGCGGATTTATACTGCTTCAGCTGGGCCGACAGCGTCCGAATCATATGTTTCCCTCCGTTTCTATCTTTTCGTGCCAAACGGTTCGGCTGTTTGCACCCCGTCCCAGTATCGTATTATAAGCATTTTCCCTTGAAAGTGAATTTAAAATATGTTACTATTAGTAAGGAATTCTTTCTAATCAAGGCAGGTGGAGCAGAAATGAACACCTTCCAGCTCGACTGTTTTTTGGCTGTGGCGGAATATCTGAACTTTGCCCAGGCGGCGCAGGCGCTGCACGTGACCCACCCGGCGGTCAGCCAGCAAATCAAATCCCTGGAAAAAGAGCTGGGGGTGCGGCTGTTTGAACGGACCACCCGCTCCGTCCGGCTGACGGAGGAGGGAATGGCCTTCCTGCCGGACGCCCAGCAGATTGTGGCGCTTTCCCGGCGCGCCGCGAAGCGGTTCAGCGCCGGCTTGGACACCCCTATGGAAACCCTGTCCATCGGCTGTTACAGCTCCGCCTGTATGATCCTTATGGCGGATGTTCTGGCGGATCTGCGGGCCGCCCGCCCGGCGCTCCATCCGCTGCTCCAGACCATCCCATTCCGCCACATTTACCAGTGGCTGGAACGGGGTGATTTAGACGCCGTGCTGGGGTTTCGGGAGGAACCCGGCACAAAAATCAACGGGCGATTCAAAGAATTTGCAAAGGTCCCTGTGGTGTGCGTCTGTGCCAGAAGCCACCCCCTGGCAAAGGCAGAGACGGTATGCATGGAGGAGCTGAAGCAGGAAAAGCTGGTGCTGTTCATGCCGCCGAAGGGGCTGCTCCCCGTCATCCGCCTACAGGGCCAGCTGATGGGAAACCGCCCGCCGTCGGAGTTCTACTTCTGCCAGTCCACGGAGGCCATTGTCGTGCTGGTAATGGCCGGCTACGGCATATCCGTCCTGCCGGATTTTCTGGTCCCCGACGACCCAATGCTTTCCAAAATCCCCTTGAAGGACATAGACCCCATGTCCTTTGGCATATACTATCAAACCCTCCAGGGAAAGCCTGGATTGAAGGCGTTGATCCAGTGTGCGCGGGAATTTTTTGAATCGGCCGCCCCGGCCGCGGCCACAGAGATACCCGGTACCCATCCCCGTGCGGATTGACCTTCTCCTTCCCCGCGGCAAATCCTTTTCCGAATAATCCTGTATGGGCTTGTGCCGGTGGTTGTGATATGGCATAATAACTGCAAGGCAGCTATGACGCTTCGCTCCAAGGCCCTTTTTCTCGCCCCTGACGGGGCAGCCGAAGAAGGTGGCGATTATACCATTCCGGCTCAGCCGTTATGGTAGATTCAGAACAAACCAAGCATTGTGTTGCGTTTGTAGGATTGCAAAACAAAGCAACAGGATTGGGGGGAATCATTCGGACCGATGCGGCATTTCCCGTGCCAATTTACTGGAAAGAGAGGATAAACGCTATGAAAAAGTATCTGAGCGCTCTGCTCGCCGCACTCACACTGGTATCTTCCCTGGCCATCCCCGCTTTCGCCGCAAACGCCGACCAATTCTGGCTGGAAAATGGGGACAAGCTGCTATCTCAGGACATTTTTCAATACGGTGAGCGCCCCTTCCGGGAGGGATTGATGCCTGTGCTTGTGGGGGAGCAGTGGAATTACATCGACGAGCAGGGCCAGGTGGTGGACCTGAACCGCGGCCGGTTTATGTATGTCTTTGACTTTTTCGAAGGTCTGGCAGCGGTCATGGATAAGGACACCATGCAGGTGGGCTACATCGACACCACGGGCAAGCTGGTCATCCCTTGCCAGTTTAGCGCCTTTGATGCCATGGGCAGCGTATATGTGGGCTATTTCCACGATGGCAGGGCGACGGTATTTGCCAGCGATGCGTTTGGCTCTGTCAATGGCGCACAGGTTGCGGAGATCAACAAAAGCGGCGTCAGGAGCAATGCCCGCACCTGGGGCACCGATGACCTGACCGGCCTGTACCTGATCGGTGATAACGGCTATATGCCGGACGCGGTGGAGCTTCCCGTGGTGGATAATCCGATATCCAAGATGGTTGTAAACTACACCGGTAACGGGGCATTTGACCCCATGGGGGACGGCAGCTACGTCTTTTCCAACGGCATGGCCTATGCGGTTCAGGCCACGAACAACACCGATCAGCCTCAGTACGCATGCTACGCCCTGGTTTCTTACGCGGCGGACAAATCTGCCAGGGGGACACAGGTCTTCTTCTTCGAAATGGACTTGAAGCCATACGAAACCAAGCAGTACGGGTTCAGTTCCGGATTTGGCGGGCTGACCCGGGGCGATTATGCCTTCCTGTGGGTCAAATTTGACAGCAAGCAGGATATGGAGTCCTTCCGCAGCGCAGTCCCCTTTGACCAGTATCAGGGGCAGTCGGAGGGCGAGGACCGTATCGTGGACAGCGGCTGCGCCGGTGCGTGGATGCAGCAGAATTTCGGAGTGTAATGGGGGATTGACATGATGAAGCGAATTTTGAGCGGCGTGCTGCTGGCGGCACTGCTTAGCATACAGGCCATGGCCTTTACCTTTGAGCATGTCTCGGTGGAGGACCTGTTCGCCCCTGAGGTCATTGAGCAGGAGCGGGTCTCCGACTGGGCCAGGGAGATTTTCGATGAAGCCAACGCCCTGGGCCTGGTGCCGGCGCTCACCGACAACCCGGCCTTTACCGGCACCATCACGAGAGAGCAATTTGCCGAGCTTGCGGTGACGGCGGTGGAAAAGGCCCTGGGGGCGGAGCTGGACGCGGCCCCCTCTGATACGTTTACCGATACCGCCAACAAGGCGGTGCTCAAGGCGTACCAGGCCGGGATTGTCTCCGGCGTGGGCGACGGGCTGTTTGCCCCCAAGGCGAGCACCAACCGCGAGCAAATCGCCACCATGATTTACCGCGCGGCCCAGTACCTCACCGCCCAGGTCGGGGAGGATATGACGCCTGCCCCCGGGAGCATTGACAAATTTACAGACCGGGCCGATATCTCAAGCTGGGCGGCGGAGGCCGTAGGCAAGCTGGCGGCCAACGGCATCATGGCAGGCACGTCCGACACCACAGCCTCCCCCAGAAGCACCTGCACGGTGGAGCAGAGCATCATCCTGCTCTACCGCCTGTACCAAAAGGCATAACAGACATTTTCCTCCCAGCAATCAACCCGCCGGCGCCCAGGTAAATTCACCGGGCGCCGGCGGGTTTTGGTTGACATTTCGCTCTACATCGTGTAGACTATAATTACACTACAAGATGTAGAGGAGGTATTATGATGCAGAAGATGGGGGCGCTGGAGTCCCGGTTTGCGGACATCATCTGGGCCAATGAGCCCATCCCCTCCGGGCAGCTTGTCAAGCTGGCGGAGCAGGAGCTCAACTGGAAGCCCACCACGTCCTATACCGTGTTGAAGCGGCTGTGCAACCGGGGCCTGTTTCAGAATCAGAACGGCACTGTAACCTCCTTGGTAAGCCGTCCGGATTTTTACGCCATGCAGAGCCGGCAATTTGTAGAGGAGACCTTTTCCGGCTCCCTTCCCGCCTTTCTCACGGCATTTGGCTCCCGGAAGAAGCTGAGCGACCAGGAGGTCCAGGAGTTGAAACAGATCATCGACAGCCTCAGGAGGTGACGGCCATGTTTTTTTACACGTTTCTCCCCAAGCTGCTGAATATGAGCCTCACGGCAAGCGTTGCCATTGTGTGTATTCTGGCGCTGCGGCTCCTGCTTCGCAGCGCCCCGAAGATCGTTTCATACGCCCTTTGGGGCATCGTCCTGTTCCGGCTGCTCTGTCCTGTTTCCCTGTCATGGGGGTTTTCCCTGTACAGCCTGGGGAATGCCCCCGCGGCGGATGGCGGCGTGTTGACCAGCAGCATCGAATACATCCCGCCCGACCTGGTGCACCAGGAGCATCCATCCGTCGCCCTCCCTGTCCCAGGCGTAGGGGAGATGGTCAATGAAATGCTGCCCCAGGGCGAGGAGCAGCTGGTTGCCGACCCCTTGGAGGCGCCCATGGCAATCGCAACCTACCTGTGGCTGGCAGGTGCGTCGGCGATGGCGGGCTATGGAGCGGTTTCCTATCTCAGGCTTCGCAAAAAGCTGGTGACCGCTTCCCTCCTGCGGGACAACATTTACCGCTGTGATGAAATCGCCGTCCCATTCGTTCTGGGCTTGGTCCGTCCGAATATCTATCTGCCGTCCTCCATCCCCCAGCGGGAACTGCCCTATATCATCCTGCATGAGCAGCACCACATCCGCAGGTTGGACCCTGTGTTCAAGGCCCTGGCCTTTGCCGCCCTGTGCATCCACTGGTTCAACCCCCTGGTTTGGGCCGCGTTTGTGGCCGCCGCCAAGGATATGGAGATGAGCTGTGACGAGGCCGTCATCAAACAGATGGGGGAGGGCATCCTGGCGGACTACGCCGCGTCCCTGCTAAGCCTTGCCACCGGCAGGCGCATTGCGCCCGGTATGCCCCTGGCCTTTGGGGAGGGCGATCCGCAGGGGCGCATCCGCAACCTGGCAGGCTGGGGCGGGCGGAAGGCCTGGCTTGCACCGCTGGCGGTGCTGGCGTGCGCCGGAGCGGCAGCGGTCCTTTTGACCAATCCCATTGCCCTTGGGGATCACACCGTCCTGGTGGATTCTGACTTCTTTGCCCATACCAACCGGCTGACCTACGATGTGCAGCTGGGGAAGCATATCACAGGGGGGACCATCCAGGTGGAGCAGTGGGCCGGGGGGACCTGCGTCAAGTCTGAGCCGATGGCCATGACCCAGGAGGTGGACTCCGTTGCCATTACCATGGTGGAGCAGTACCAGGGCAGCACACCCGTTGGTACGAGCGTCCAGATTGAAACAAACGAGCCTGACGGGAACTTGCAGGCCTACCTGCCTCATCCCGATGGATTCAGCAGCGTAGGCCGTGCTTTCAAGGGCTATGAATTGGGGCAAACCGTGGAGTTGTCCCCGGGGCAAGAGGTAATCCTTGCCGCCAAGGTATACGATTCCGGCAGTGGGATCAGGGTGTTTAACTGTGAAACGCTGGCCGCAGAGCCTGAGCGGCTGGAAAACGCGGATTTGATGGTCGTCGTCCGGGCTGTTTTCAGTGGGGAGTCCCCGGCATCATAAGCCAAAAGCCCTGTCACCTCCGGCAGTAGTTGAAAATGGTGTCGTACATCTGAAACCCCAGCCGTCGGTAAACCGGCTCCCCCATGCTGGAAGCCTGCAAGCTCATCACCCGGCACCCCGCCTGTTTGGCGTCCTCCACGGCGGCATTCATCAGGGCGGTGGCGATTCCTTTCCCCCGGTACTCCGGACGGACCGCCACCTCGTGGATACCCCCGTTGTCTCCGCAAAGATTCAGATGATTGGTGCCAGCCAGGGTTCCATCCTCCAGGAAATAGCCGTAAAAGATGTTTTGGGGGTTGCCGTACTGGATTTCGTAGGGTTTGAGGAAGCACGGCGCGCCGAAGGCCGCGCTGCTCACCTCCACCCATGAAGGCAGCTCCTCCCGCCGAATCCGCCGCACATGGGCATCTCTCCTCCCCTTCGCGCCGTCCAGTGGAAGCACCATCCCTCTTTGTTCCTCCATCAGCCGCAGGCCTGACTCCTCCATCACCCGGCAAAACCGACCGCCGCACCGTTCCGCCTGGAAGCTGAACACCTTGGGGTTCCCCGCCTGGCGGTAGATCTCGTCCAGCCGGTGGAACAGTTCTTCCTCCCCCCGCCAAAAGTGGACCCGGTTGTACCAGCTGTAGGAGGCAAAATTATCATAGCGCTCAAAGCCCTCTGTCCGAACAGGCTCCTGCCCCAGGGCCCGGCTGCACTGCCCGCACAGATCCAGCAGGCTCTCCATGGTCTGCACCCACGGTTCCATGTGATCCCCCTCCTTTTCCATCCATTCCATTATATCAGCCCCAAAATGCCCGCGCAACGGATTATTGCTTTACAAATCCCCCCCTGATTTCCTACAATGAAGGCAGAAGGGGGGCAGTCCTATGAAAGATATCTCCAAACGAATCCAACAGCTGCGTCAGCAGTCGGGCCTGACCCAGGAGGAGCTGGCAAACCGGCTCCACGTAACCAGGCAGGCGGTGTCCAACTGGGAGAACCGCAAAACCAGGCCGGATATCGACACCTTGGAAGCGATGGCCCAGGTTTTTGGCATGGACGTCGTCCAGCTGATCTACGGCGACGGCTCCCCTCTATCCCGGAAAAACCGGTGGCTGCCCACCATAATTTATGGCGGCGCCGTGGCAGTATGGCTTCTATTGACGTTTTTCGCCCTTCCGGCGGCAAATGAAGCCCTGAAGCGGAGCTACGACGGCTCCCTTACCGCAGCACTGAGATGTATCTGCGGGGTTCTTTCCGCCGCCCTGTGCCCCTTGATTTTTTCCGTCCTTCAGGTGCGCCTCCCCATTCAGGGCAAGCCCCTTCGTCCAGCGTTGCTGGCAGTGGGGATTCTGCTGGCCGGACTGTATGCTGCCTGGTGGATGCTGTGGCCTATATCCATCATTCTGGATGGACTGCCCAACTGGGTGCAGCGGCGGTTTGTGATCCCCTTTATACCTGTGGTTGTCAAGCCCTGGCTCCCCATCCTTTCCGGGGGATTGCTCTACCTGGGGATTTCCAGGTCTAAACCGGGTCCTTCTTCCATGGAAGATAGCTGACCCCTTTCTCCGCTTCTATTGCCGCTCCACCCCCTCCATGGTAGAATAAAGGCAGACAGACCCCCTTCCCATCCGCCTCAACAGTTGGAGGCGGTCGCCCGCCGCCTTTATCCTCACCGGCCTTCTGGCCGGCGGCGCTCATGCGCCGTTCAAGCGTTTTGCTCCCACGGAGCAAAACCTTGGCGCAGGCGGAATTCACTTCCGCCGAGCATTTCAATCACCGGAGGGTGAAAGCCGCCCTTGGCGGCTGAAACCCAAAAAGAAAGGCACGCTTTTCAGCGTGCCTTTCTTTTTGGTGGAGACAACAGAACTCGAATCTGTGACCTTCCGCGTGTGAGGCGGACGCTCTACCGGCTGAGCTATGCCTCCATATGGAACGGGAAAAAAGGCTGGTGACCCGGACGGGACTCGAACCCGTGTTGCCGCCGTGAAAGGGCGGAGTCTTAACCGCTTGACCACCGGGCCGTTTAAACCGTTTTATATGGGAACGGACTTTCGTCCGATATTCACTTTGGTAGCGGCACCTGGATTCGAACCGGGGACAACTCGGGTATGAACCGAGTGCTCTAGCCAACTGAGCTATGCCGCCATATCACTCTCACGTTCATTTCCCGCAGAGGACATGTGTTAGTATATCGGATCATCCGCGATTTGTCAACACCTTTTTTTACTTTTTTTCATTTCTCTTTCGGCGGGGTAGCCCCCCGCCGAAAGGCTTGGATTGGTCTCCTACTCGGCGAAGTTATTCCGGTATCTAATCATCATCTGGGTAAACAGCTGGCCGGTGGTGGGCGGTGTATATGTAATGGCATTGGCCCCGGCCTGGATGGTGCGCATAATATCCTCATCCGTGGGTCCGCCGGTGGCGATGATGGCCACATCAGGAAACTCCTCCCGGATCTTGGCCACGATATCCGGCGTTTTGGCGGCACCCGACACATTCAGGATATCCGCCCCCGCGGCCAGCCGGGCCCCCACATCCATCTTCTCCGAGACGATGGTTGCCACTATGGGGATATCCACCACCTGCTTCATTTTCGCGATGTTATCGTCGGACATAGGGGCGTTGACCACCACGCCCATGGCCCCCTGATGCTCCGAATACTCCGCCAGACGGACAGAGCGCTCCCCATTGGTGGTGCCTCCGCCCACCCCCACGAATACCGGCAGATCAGACACGTTGAGAATAGCTTGGCTGATAGAGGGCTGAGGGGTAAAGGGATAGACGGCAATGATGGCGTCAGCATTCACGTTTTTGATGATTGCCACGTCGGTGGAAAACACCAGCGACTTGATCCGGCGCCCAAAAATCCGAATGCCGCTGCATTCCGAAATACACCTGGGCACCGTAAGAAGGTGGCTGCGAAGCGTACCGCTGTATTCTGGGATATTCTTCATGCTTGCGCTTCCTTTCCATAGGTATGGGATAGCCCCGCCTGCCGGCCTCGGCAGAAAACAGGCGTTGTGGCGGACAAACTCCGCTCTTTTATTATACCGGCTCCTTTGCCCGGCCGCAAGCCCATTCTTCCTAAGGATAAGGGCCCCTGTCCTTGGACAGAGGCCCTTGCCTATTTTCACGACAACAGGATACGGTCATTGTCCAGCGCCTTTCCCGCGCCGGCCCGGAACTGCTCCAGCAAGTCGTCCACCGTCATCTTTTCCCGCCGCTCCCCCTGGACGTCCAGCACAATATTGCCCCCGTCCATCATCAGCGTGCGGTTGCCCAGGTTCAATGCCTGGGCCATGTTGTGGGTAATCATCAGGGTGGTAATATGATGCTGCTCCACTACGTCCTTGGTAATATTCAGCACCTTCTCCGCCGTGCCGGGGTCCAAAGCGGCGGTGTGCTCGTCCAGCAGCAGCAGCTTGGGGGGCACCATGGTAGCCATCAGCAGGGTCAGCGCCTGGCGCTGGCCGCCGGACAGAAGGCCCACCGGCTGGGACATGCGGTCCTCCAGCCCCATATCCAGCTGGGCCAGCTGATCCCGGAAGAAGGCCCGCTCCGTTTTGCCCACCCGGCTGAACAGGCCGCCCCTGCCCCGGGTGGTCCTGAGATAGGCCAGCGCCATGTTCTCCTCGATGGTCATGTGGGGGGCCGTGCCCCGCATGGGGTCCTGAAACAGCCGGCCCATAGAGGCCGCCCGGCGGTGCTCCGGCAGGTAAGTGATATCCTTCCCGTCCAGGAGGATGGTGCCGCTGTCCACATAGAAGCTGCCCGCGATGGCGTTGAACAGGGTGGACTTGCCCGCCCCGTTGGAGCCCACGATGGTAACAAAATCCCCGGACTCCAGGGAGAGGTTCATCCCGTGGAGCACCTGCTTTTCGTTGCAGGTGCCGGCATTGAAGGTTTTACAAACCCCGCTTAAGGTCAGCATCCCCGCTCCTCCTTTCGCGCCGCGGCACGGGCGGCAAATTTTCTCCGCTGCAGATCAATCATCTTCCTGCCCTGGGGAGAGGCAATCGCCACGGCCACAATCAGGGCGGAGACCAGCTTGAAGCATTCGGTAGGCACCACCCGGGTGTTGATGGCCAGGGCGATAATCAGGCGGTAGATGCAGGCGCCCACGATCACCCCAAAAATCCGTTTGGGGATGGAGCCCCGGCCGAACAGAGTCTCCCCGATAATCAGGGAGGCCAAAGCCACCGTAACCATGCCGGTACCCAGGTTGATGTCGCAGCTGGTCTGCACCAGCACCGTCAGGCACCCGGCCAGGGCGGTGAGGGCGTTTGCCACGCACAGCCCCACTGTAATCGTAAAGGCGGGGTTGACAGAGGAGGCGCACACCATGGCCGTATTGTCACCGGTAGCCCGGATGGACAGGCCCAGGCGGGTGCGGAAGAAGAAGGCAATCAGGACAGCCGCCACAGCCAGGATGGCCGCCAGCACAATCAGCTCATGCCAGCTCTTCCACCAATCGGACCCATTCAGCCCCTTGACCAGGGACATCAGGGTGTCCGCCCCGAAAACGGACAGGTTGGAGCGCCAGCCCATCACCATCAGGTTCACCGTATATAACCCGGTGTTGACGATGATGCCCGCCAGAATGCTCTCCACGCCCAGCTTGGTCTGGAGAAATGCCGTCACATAGCCGGAGCATACGCCTGCCAGCATCGCCGCCGGCAGCGCCAGCAGCGGGTGCCCAGCCAGCGTCACTGTGGCCCCCACGGCAAACCCCAGGGTATAGCAGCCGTCTGTGGACAGGTCGGCGATATTCAAAATGGAAAAGCTGATAAACAGCGCCAGAGCCACCAGCGAGTAGATGGCTCCCATCTCCAGGGCGGTTTGCAGCGCGGTCACAGATAGCATGTTGGTTCTCCCCTTTTCGCAGTGCGGCGGGGCGCCGTGTGCACGGCGCCCCAGCCAGGATTACTTCATTGTCTCAGCCCTGCACATCCCCAAAGCTCTGGGCGGTGGTGATCTCCGCCACGCCGAAGCCCAGGGCGCCGAAGGCCTCTTTCAGCTCGTCCAGGTCCATACCGATGGCCTGGCAGACCTCGGTATTGATGGTGGCGGTCTCGTGGGCCAGCACCTTCACAGGCATCTCGGCGGGGTTTGCCCCGTTGACCAGGATATCCACCACCATGTCGGCGGTCTCCTCACCCAGCTGGGTGTAGTCCACGCCGTAACCGAAGAAGGCGCCGTTCAGCGCGAAGGAGTCGGCCCCGGTGTAGTGGGGGATGCCGGCGTCCTGGAGCTTCTCAAAGATAGCCAGCTCCGCCTTCATGACGGTGTTGTCGGTGGGGGTAAAGATGGCGTCTACGCCGGCGGCAATCAGGGCGTCCGCAGCGGAGCTGATCTCGTCGGTGTTGGTGCCGGTGCGCTCCTCATAGGGGATATTTTTCGCCTCCAGATAGGCCTTGGCCTCCTCAATGGGCTTGGTGGAGGAGTCCTCAGACTTGGAGTACAGCAGGCCCACGGACTGAATGTCCGGGTCGGCGGCAAACATCAGGTCCATAATCACCTGGGTGTTCAGCGCGTCGCTCACACCAGTAATGTTGCCGCCGGGGGCGTCCATATCCGCCACCAGCTTGGCAGTAACCGGGTCGGATACCGCCGCAAATACCATGGGGATGTCGGTGTCCTGGATGGCGGCCTGCACCACCTGAGCGGCAGGCGTGGCGATGGGAACAATGATGTCTACCTCGTCGGAAACCAGCTGGGCGGCAATCTGCTGCAGGGTAGTGCCGTCGCCCTGGCCGCTGAAGTTATAGTCGGCGTAGTCAAAGGTGACCCCCAGCTCCGCACTCCTGGCGTCCAGCTCCTTGAGCACATTCTCCTGAATCTGATCCAGAGAAGCGTGGTCCATGTACTTCAGCACGCCCACCTTGTAGACCTGACCCTGGGGCTCAGAGCTGCTGCCTCCGCCGCTGGAGGAGGAGGGCTGGCTGGAACAGGCGGTCAGTGCCGCGGTCATGGCCAGGGTGAGGGCGGCGGCGGTGATGGTCCGGATCATGGTGTTCTTTTTCATAATGAATACCTCCATATTGGCTCTTTGAGCCTGAATTTGTTTGGGTGGGTGATGGAGGGGCCGATGCCAACAGCCTTTTCTTGGGAATAAAAAAACGCCCCTGTCCCCCACATGGGACAAGAGCCTTACTCCTGCGATACCACCCAAATTGACGCCTGCGGCGTCCGCTCGCTTCACGCGCCATCACGCGTGCCCGATGGATAACGGGTGGGTCCCCGTCGGCATCTACTTGGTCTCCCGTTCAAGCCGCCCTCAGAAGTCCATTCCCACAGCCGCTCCCCGCCCTGATTCCACCATCCAGAGCTCTCTATCGGTTCGCCGCGCCGGGTACTTCTCTTCCTCACAGGTTTCTGTGATTAAATTGTTGGCCTCATTATAGCCGGGTGTGCCGGCATTGTCAAGAGGTTTTTTTCAGCGTTTCGCCTAGCCCATCCCTCCCCATCCCGCCTTCTGTTCCTATTTCTTATGAATTCAGCAATTTATTGCGCTGATACGTTACTATTTTAGTGAAGAAGCGGACGAAAAAATTTGCGGTTCCCCCTTTAAGGCCGTACCGGGACCCCGCCCATAAGAAAAGCGCCCTGCTTTTCAGCAGGGCGCTTCGGGTAAGTCAATTACTCCTCGATGTCGATGACGACGCCGGAACCCACGGTGCGGCCAGGC